>JAIXKU010000198.1 GCA_026936045.1 Flavobacteriales bacterium | reverse complement strand
GAATATAAGCAATATAAAATTTTATTGAAAGAGGATTTTAGAGTCAGAATTAGTAAATATTGTCGTATAATTGCCTGACATAAAAAACTGATAAAAAGACAGAAAAGTGCTTGAGTTTGGGACTACTAAAAACTGCTATTTAGAAAAAAGATTACAGAAAAAAACGCTATTTTCATCAATAAACAAACAGAATAATCACCAAATACCCCTCTAAACAGAGGATGCAAAACCTATAAATACGTATTTATCTTGAAACCCACTGATATAAATAATCCGGAGTATTTCCACAAAGTAGTGGACTGCCAATATGCTTGCCCGGCACATACACCTGTACCTGAGTACATACGGTTAATTGCTCAAGGAAAATATACGGAAGCGTATATGATTAACTGGGACGCTAACGTATTCCCCGGTGTACTTGGTCGTACTTGTGACCGACCGTGCGAACCGGCCTGTCGCCGAAGTCGTGTAGAAGAAGAACCGGTAGCAATTTGTCGTTTAAAACGCGTAGCGGCTGATCATAAAGAAAGCGTAGAAAAACTTATTCCACAAGGTCCGTTTCAATCAAATGGCAAGAAAATAGCTTTGGTCGGCGGAGGTCCTGCATCACTGACCGTTGCCAGAGATTTAGCACCGCTGGGGTATGAGATTCATTTATTTGACGAACAAAAAGTCGGCGGTGGTTTTATGAGAAGCCAAATTCCTTCGTTCCGTTTACCTAAAAGCGTATTGGATGAGGAAATCGGATACATTCTTAACTTAGGCATTCATCAGCATTTCAATCATTATGTAAAAAGCCTTAAAGAGTTACTTGACAAAGATTATGATGCTATATTTGTTGGATCCGGAGCACCCAAAGGAAGAGACTTAAATATACCCGGACGCAAGGAAGCGGAAGCTAATATTCATATTGGTATTAACTGGCTTGCCAGTGTAGCATTTGAGCATACTAAAAAGATTAATAAAAAAGTCATTGTATTGGGTGGGGGAAATACGGCAATGGACTGTTGTCGTACGTCTAGACGCTTAGGTGGTGAAGATGTGAAAGTCATTGTGCGCAGTCCACTTGCAGAGATGAAAGCGTCTCCTTGGGAAAGAGAAGACGCCATCCATGAGGATATTCCCATCATTGATAACCATGTACCCAAATCATTTGTTGTTGAAAATGGCAAATTAAAAGGTATGACTTTTGAAAAGGTACATGCCGTATATGACGAGAATGGTAAGCGTCAGCTAGTACCTGTCGGAGATGACGATGTTTTCTACGAAGCGGATGATGTATTAATTGCCATTGGTCAGGAGAATAGTTTTCCTTGGATTGAACGCGATTTAGGTATTGATTTTGACAAATGGCAAATGCCAGTGGTGGATCCATTAACCTTTGCTTCTACCCATCCCAAAGTATTCTTTGGCGGAGATGCTGCATTTGGTCCTAAAAATATTATTACAGCTGTAGCACAAGGTCATCAGGCTGCTATCTCCATTGACCTGTTCTGTCGGAACAACGATTTGAAAAATCGCCCTTCTCCATTTACCACTTTGGTTAGTCAAAAGATGGGCATTCATGAATGGGCTTACGATAATCATGTAATAACAGATCAACGTTATGCTGTACCTCAAGCAGAAAAGAAGCTGACACTTGCGGACAGAAAAAAAGAAGTGGAACTGGGATACGAATTAGCTACCGCTTTTAAAGAAGCTGAGCGTTGTTTGAATTGCGATGTTCAAACCGTATTTATAACCAGTAAATGTATTGAATGTGATGCCTGCATGGATATCTGTCCAACATCCTGTATTACATTTACAGAAAATGCAGAAGAGCCCGATTTAAGACAAATGCTGAAGGTGCCGGCCAATAATCTCTCACAGGATTTATATGTATCCGATATACTTCCAACCAAACGTGTCATGGTCAAAGATGAAAATGTTTGCTTGCATTGCAGTCTGTGTGCTGAGAGATGTCCAACATCTGCATGGGATATGCAAAAATTCTTCTATATGCCGACTAAAGCTGGTGGTAAGCTATACTATGGCAGCAAATAAAAAACTATGATTATGTCAAACCAAATAAATAAAATAAACGATTTTGTTATTCGTTTCGCTAATGTAAACGGAACAGGTTCAGCAAGCGCCAATTTCTTATTTACAAAGGCTATTTTTAGGATGGGTGTTCCGGTTGTACCAAAAAATATTTTCCCTTCCAATATTCAAGGACTGCCAACATGGTATGAAGTACGCGTAAATGAGAAAGGCTACTTGGCTAGAAGAGAGGGTATTGATTTTATGGTTTGTGTTAATCCACAAAGCATGAAAGATGATATTGCATCTGTTAAACCGGGCGGTTATTTTATGTATGACAGTACTAAAAAGCTTCCTCCTGAATATATTCGTGAAGACATCACCTACTTCGGTATTCCTTTAATGCAGATCTGTAATGAGAATTATTCCGATCCTAGACAACGTCTGCTTTTTAAAAATATCATGTATGTAGGTGCGCTTTCCGTTTTATTAGATATAGAATTTAATATTTTTGAAGAGTTACTTGCAGAACAGTTTAAGGGAAAAGAAAAACTAATTCCTTCCAATATCAAGGCATTACAGCTTGGTATAGACTATGTACATACACATTTCAAATACCCATTGGATATGCGAGTTGAAAGACGTGATTTGGTTGGTGATGCTATCATATTCGACGGTAATTCGGCCTGTGGATTAGGCGCTGTATATGCCGGTGCTACGGTTGTTGCATGGTATCCAATAACACCTTCTACATCTGTAATAGAATCGTTTATCAATTATGCCGAAGAGTTTAGAACAGATAAGATAACCGGGAAACGTAATGTAGCCGTTGTACAAGCGGAAGATGAATTAGCAGCTATTGGTATGGTGATTGGCGCCAACTGGAATGGTGCACGCTCCTTTACTGCAACCAGCGGACCAGGCCTGTCATTGATGAATGAGTTCTTAGGATTAGCCTACTTTGCAGAAATTCCTACCGTGCTTATAGATGTTCAACGTACAGGCCCTTCAACCGGTATGCCAACACGCACGCAGCAATCAGATATTTTAGAAGCAGCATACGCCTCACATGGTGACACTAAACATATATTATTATTCCCATCTACACCAAAAGAATGTTTTGAGATGACGGCTGAGTCGTTTGATCTTGCCGAAGAAATTCAAACACCGGTTATCGTACTTATTGATTTGGATTTAGGAATGAATGATCACATGACCGCTCCGCTTCAATGGGATGATAACCGCAAATACAGAAGAGGAAAAGTATTGGATGCCGAAGCGCTTGAAAAAATTGAGCGTTTTGGTCGCTATTTGGATGTTGATAATGATGGTATTCCCTATCGCACGTATCCGGGCGTACATCCTACAAAAGGCTCATATTTTACCAGGGGAACCTCAAGAGATGAATATGCAATTTATACAGAAGATGCTACTGCTTATAAAAGGAACATGGATCGCCTGACAAAAAAATGGAATACGGCTAAAGATATGCTGCCGGCACCACAATTATATCAAGAAAAAAGCAATAGCAAATTGGGCATATTATTCTTTGGCACCTCACAGTATGCATCAGAAGAAGCTATGGATATTCTAAAAGAGAATCAAATATTAGTGGATGCTATTCGCCTCAAATCATTTCCTTTTAATAAGACTGTTGAGACCTTTATAAATGCTCACGATACCGTCTTTGTAATTGAACAAAACAGAGATGCACAAATGAAAAGTTTATTAATGATAGAATTGCAAGCTAATCCTGATAAACTTGTATCCGTGCTTAACTATGATGGTATGCCCATAACAGCAGATCATATCGTTCGACAGATTACAAATTATCTCAAACCATCAGCCTCTTCTCAAGAAAGTAATGCAGGAGTAAAAGCCATGCAAAAACATTAATCATATTCACTTAGGTAAATTTAAAACCTGTCAGCATCAATACATATGACATACGTTCGTCCCAAATTTCGACACCCTGAATTGAAAAAAAATGAATTGGGTTACACCATTGCCTACTACGAAGGTGCGCTATCTACAC
>JAIXKU010000231.1 GCA_026936045.1 Flavobacteriales bacterium | reverse complement strand
GTGCAGGTATTTCACCAGGACTATCCTGCAAATCAGCATCCATAGTAATAACCACATTGCCTGATGCCGCTTTAAACCCTTCATTTAATGCCGCACTTTTTCCGTAATTACGCTGAAATCTAATTCCCTTGATATTTGCATTTGTCTTACCCAAACGACAAATCGTTTCCCATGAGTCATCTGAACTGCCATCATCAACCATAATAACTTCGTAAGAAAAATTGTTTTCTTTCATCACCTGGTCTATCCATGCTGCCAGTTCAGGGAGGGATTCCTCTTCGTTATATAATGGCGTGACCACCGAAATATCCATCATAATTGTTGGTCTGATTTGAATGACGACATTTGTTCAAATGACGATTTTTTATTTCGCAGCAGCAAAATCAGAGAAAAAATTATTGTAGTTGCAGCACCAATTAATAAATATCCGAAAATAGTCATTGAAGCTACCATCGTAACATAGTATTCTTTTGCCTGAATTTCCATACTGTCAATTCGGCAGGCGTTATCACCTTTTTTTAAGTTCGGTTCGGTAATTTGTGCCATCTCCTCACGCATACCGATGTGTTTTAAACCAACGTAAATATTACCATTAAAAGTACTACAATGCGCACTTTAAACCGGTAAGTATGTTTTAAATGTTCCTTGTGGGCTGTATGAAACAAGTGTCCATACAATACCTCCAATGTAAAGGCCATAGGTAATATACTGTAGGTTATTTTCAAAACTACCTTGCCCATTAAAGATTAATACCGAAGCGGTAATCATTAAAATGGCAGTTATCAGTCCTTTTATCGTTGGGCTGAGTGAAATCATTGGTTTAGGTAGATTTTGTTTTGAATTATAGTGCCCAAAACTCTTCCACGAAGTGGTTTTTCTAAAAACGCATTATTGTGTGAAAGAGAATAGCCCTGTTTATTTGTAAAGATAAAATTTTCATTCGGATTAAATAATGTTAAGCATGCCTGCCTACCGATACCAATTTCTTCAGGAGGTAGGTTGAAAATATTTCGTGCGGCTGTAAATCGTTGAACAATGGTATTTATATCACCAATCAAATTAAAAGTAGCTGAAAATGCGGTTTGAATACCTGCCATACCAAATTGAGCATATTCGAACTCACATTCCTTTTCATTCTTATGTGCAGGACGATGCAGTGAAGTAATGGCATCAATCCAGCCTTGTTTACGCCTTCAATCAACGCTTCTATCTTGTTTTGTGCGTAATGGAGGGAAAACCTTCAGTTAGTATCATAATGTACAAGATCATCATCACAAAAGTGCAGGTGATAACAGGTAATTTATACTTTTTGCCTGTTTAATCATTTCCATTCCTTTTGGGTACTGATTCCGCAATGTGGAGCCTGGACTTGGTTTAACTAATTCAATATCCCGGGCTATCATGAGTTCTTCAGCAAGAGCAGGAATACCGGGTAAGCCTAATTGGGTTGAGGTAATTCCTTCATTCATTAATCCTTCTGTTCCTATTGAACGATCGTTAGGGATTTGAATAATATTGGCATTTATTGGCAAAACATATTGTAATGCTTTTACCATAACGCCCGGATGTTGTATCGGTTTAAATCCATCGGAAAAGGCTACGGCTCCGGATTCTGCCATGTCATACATTTCTGCAAGTTCTTTTCCCAAACCATCTTTTGAAACTGTTCCTACAGGATGAAGCCGTGTAATAGATGCTTTATCCTTAATGAAAGCAACCATGCTGCGTCCTGAAATTACCGGTTTGGTTTCTGGAGAAATGAGCACATCAGTAAAGCCACCGGCTGCTGCAGCCATACTTCCCGACAAAGTGTCATGATATCAAATCCTGGTTCTCCAAAATCTGCCATACCCAGCCGATACTAATATGTGCCTTTAATGTCTATTACCTGCATGTTGAGGCCTTTCTAATCGGAAATTATCAGTAAAATTCCGTTTTCAATAATAATATCAACCGCTTGCAAATGGAAAGGCGAGAAACAACAACGGCTGCCTGATAAAACTGTCATTGGTGTGTACTGACCAAATATCAAAATCCTACCCACTACTCAAAATCCAACTCCGGAAACTTGTCTATTAATTTAAAATGTGTGAAGATTATATTTAATAAAGATTGTATTAATAATTTCTTGCAAAAAGAATAAGAAAAACGGTTTGCTTTAGTGCTTATTTAACAATAATGTTTAAGTTTGGGGCTGATTTAAGATATGTTCTTCAATCTAATTCAATCCTAATTCATTCTCTTGATAATCAAGCCATTATCCAATTCTCACGAAAACCTGAGCATCCCTACCACCCTGTTGAAGATTACCCAGACATGTAATTTTTTTCTTTTTAGTTTATATAAATAAGGATTATGAAAAAAGTGTACCTGAATACCTTATTAGCAGAGCTTTCATTTTATCTTCGCGGTATTAAGGTGTTTTGTCGCTAAATGCGCAAACAGTAGTACTAGCACCGAACAGCCGGAACGCCACAGTATAATGCCGGACCATTACCGGTCGGCAGCTAGTAGCTTGATGCAAGTCGTTATGCTTATTTATATACCGCCGATGAACTTGCAGCGGTAGGTATTACTACCGGAGCGATGATTAATGGAGTAGGTTGGGCAAAATAATAATGCTACCATCACCGGCCCGTGCAATTTTAGGTTTATCTTAAAATCACCGCTAATATTTTCTCAGGCCAGTGAAACCTGGGCTAATTTGAACTCAGGTGCTCAAATGGTTTATGAAAATACCAACCAAACCATCCCGGCCACTATGGCACCGGATTATATCCCCTTTAATTTTGCTACTCCTTTTATTTATACCGGGGGTTCTCTGGAGGTTTCTACAGAATGGGATTGTAATGCTATTGCAGGTAATGCTACAACAGGAACATTTGAATGGTTATGGTCAACTGTGGTAGATAAAATTTATGGTACCGGCCAAACGGTTTTGGCTAATGCCGGAACTTTATCAGCTACTACTAATTCCATTTCAGATATAAATGACAGAAGACCATTTCTTCAAATAAGTTTTACACCCGGTGGCCCTTGTACCAACCCTCCCACAGCAGGAACAATAACCCTTCGGCAGCCAATGTGTTTAGGTATTCTTCACTATGTCTTATACTGAGGTACTAACGGTACCGGACAAACGTTCCAGTGGCAAAGTTCTCCGATGGTACAACATGGACATATCCCGGCGCGAACACTTTTATTTTAAATACTTCAAAACAGCTCCACTACATACCGCCTAAATATTTCTGTGGATACAGTTTCATCAAACATTATTACTGCTAATACACCCGGCTGTACAAGGTGTCTTTACCATTGACAGACTTTCACCCGCAAGCTCAACTAACTTCCAAAGCTTTAATGAGGCATATAATTATATTAGTTGTGGTATCAGTGGTAATGTAACCTTTAATGTGTTAAACGGGCCATACAACGAACAACTTATCATGAGTGAGGTTCCGGGAGCCGGACCAGCTGCAACAGTTACATTTAATGGTAATAACCAGGCTATAACTTACGCTTCAAGCAACTCCAATGAAAGAGCCGTAATTAAATTAAATGGTGCAGATTATATCAATTTTAATGATTTGGTGGTAAATGCTGCCGGAAGAACAGCATCACAATATGGATTTGGATTCCAATTAATGAATGATGCCAATAATAACATGATTAATGGTTGTACCATTAATATTGACCCCAGTGAAACTTCTACAAATTATGCAGGTATAGTAATTAGCGGTTCTGCAACATCTGCTACAGGAACAGGAACTGTGCTTTGCGATGATAATATTATTACCAATAACAACATTACAGGAGGTTACTATGGGATTACCTTGGTAGGAAGCAGCACCGAAGCCAATAGAAATAACTTTATTGTAGGTAACAATATTACCGACACTTATTTTTATGGTATTTATGTGTTGGGCTCTTTTAATACCCTAATTGAAGGCAATAATATTGAACGTCCTTCTCGTACTGCTGTATCTACTTTCTATGGAATTTATTTCACAGGATTAAGCGTTAGCGCAGAAATTTCTAAAAACAGAATTTCTAATCCG
>JAIXKU010000012.1 GCA_026936045.1 Flavobacteriales bacterium | reverse complement strand
ATCCAAATCTAACTAAACTTCTAAATGGTAATCTTGGTAGATTAGTTCTAAGTATATTATGACTCGGATGCCTTGAGAATATTCTTATTCTGTGTTTCATTATTTGCTCCGTTATTATTTTTATACTAATTGCAAGTTAAATTGTTCAATCAAATTAGTTGCTTCGTCCTTATTGTTTGTGTTTATTGCTATTTGAATTCTCTCCTTTATATCATCTGATAGGAAACCTTTAGTGTTCATATATTCAAAGGCTTTCTCTGTTTGAGTGAATACCCATTCCATCAACTCAATGGATGATGCACAGAAACTACTAGGTGTCCTATATTCAAGACCATATGGTTTTGGTCTGAAGGCCCCGGCTTTACCATATAGCCTCTTTCTCTCACTCATTGGTTCCATGATAACTAATGGGATAGATATGTGCAAGTCAAGAACCTGTACAATATCACATCTCTGATCATCTGGTTCATAGTCAAATAAATTGTTATTATATTCGACCTTGATATCATTGAAGCCACAGTGAACGTGGAACCCCGCTGATCTCAATTGCCAATTCTCACACATTGGTTTCGGGTTAATTGATTTCGTGTAAGCATTAAAGTCTGGCTCACACCCGAATACCATCGCCTGAGGCGTCATCAGATATTTCTCATCCAACTCTGCACTAGCAAGGGCAATTGGTTCAAGATTGCTCGGTAGTATTTGTTGTACATATTGAATAGCATGCACAACAGATTTACTGAACTCTTCTTTTGTCTTAGAGGGGGGCACAGTGATTTCAGCAAGAACATTATCTAGCTGAGTTGTAAACCACCTATTCGATTTATCAAATCGAAATGGTCTCCATTTCGTTCCTTTGATGTATCCTTCACCAGATACTATCTCACCTGTTTCATTATTCTTAAGGAAGAATTCTGCATCTGTTCCAATTGTATTTAGAGTTAGTTTTGTGTTATTCATTATAATATCTCCTTTTATTAAACGCAAAGACCTTTTGCGCAATCTAAACATAAGTACAAATCTTCTTTACCAATGGAGTAATTTACTATATCTTCTGGTAAATAATCCTGTTCGCAATGATAACATTCAAGTGTATCTGATATAGTTATTTGTGGTAATAATCTACCATCCGTTATTAATTTCATCATTAAATGTGGTACTTCATTATTCAATCTAGTTAATTGTTTAACATCGAGTTGATATAATTCCGATAATAATACTTGATCATTATTTGAATATTTATTGATAATATTTTCAACTTTTTCATCTACTATTTCTTTTTCTATATAAGGTAATAGTTTAACCCTATCTAATTTCCTTTCAATGGATTCTATCATTTCATTATCTTGAATATAATATTGTTCTCCTTTTGGTAATATCAATCCATCATGTGTTATCCATATTTTGGAGTCATTAATAAATACTCCACCAATATATCCACAATCTATTATTATTGAACCATCTGAATTAATGAATGATATATCATCATTCATTTCAATCAGCGCTTCATTAGATAGTTTGTCTACTATATCTTCTGATATATTGTAGTTTATATTATCTTCTATGTTAATTGTATTTAATATAGAAGTTATTTTACTATATCGTTTGTTAATTCTATCTACATCTAGATCGTCCCTAAGACGTATAGTCATTAGTGATTTTCCCTTATTAAATATATATCTATATATTGGTTGATCTGAATAGATATGATTAATAACATAATGATCTTTGGGTTCTCCATATATAATAAATGGAATATCTTTATATTCTAATGACAAGCGGAGATTTCCTATATTGTTATTAATTACAATCTTTCCATCCGTGGCACTGAATACATTAAAGTATTTAATGTTTTGGAATATTGTTGGGTTTATTCTTTCTGCTCCTTTAAATCTACTTATATACATAATTATTTATCCAATGGGAACTTACTCATTTGCATGTAAATCGTATTAGCCATAGCCTTTGGGTATGTCATTATCATAGATTCAATTTGGTATTGACTTAATTCCTTTAGTTCATTAGTATTAATAATCTTACCCCTTGATAATCTATTAAGAATTATTATATCTATTATTTTATATGTATAATCATTATTATAGTTATATTATTATAATTATGATTATGATATTCTGCTGATTTTAACCAATTCAATTTGGAATAGCTACATCCATCTAGCTCTTCACTTGCCCAGAGTTTATTATATCTCCGTTATTTTCATTAAAGCTAATCTAGATTGTCAATCAATTTTGTAATTGACTTATTACATCTTCATAAAAGAATTCTTAATTCTTTTATTTAATAACTTCGCAAAGTGCCATGTGTCTGATTTATCTTCATCATATATGTATGTATTTATTGTACCATTATGGAACAATACACCAGGTTTAACTTGATATGGATGGCAGTTAATTAAGTCCTTTTTTCCATGTGTTGCATATCTGGCGTGGAATAAAAATTCCACATCCTTTTTCTCCAGATCTCTAATTTTACTAATTACCTTTTTCATATCTAGTGATTTTGATATCACTATATCATTACCATTATGATATGAAATTCCCCATCCATCTCCATTCCATATTATTATCGATCTAATGTACTCCTCTTTGATTTGAGGGGCCCCTTTCGGTCTATGAATTATACAACACATGTTAGATCTCCCCCCTGTCTACGATTGTTTTCATATCTTCATTGCATATTCTGCTTTTTAGTTCTCTATATTGTGACCTGTTGGTTGTGAACAGCCAATCGACATACTGCTTGTATGTCAATTGATTTTTCTTTGTACTTACATATGGTGGTGTTCCCCCAATTGGCGCAACCTTGATGAATTCAATTAGTGACTTTACGAATTGCAAGTAACTAACCATCGTATTCTTATTGAGTGTTCCTCTAAATACCCTGAACTCAATTGTGTTGGGTTTAGATGTATTCACTGCGTGGTAGTGACACGATGGCGATGAGTCACCAAAGTTAAGTATTGAACGTTTCAAGAATTTGGCATACTTCTTTTCATTCCTTTTCGCTAGTGCCACAATGAAATCTCGATTAGTAGCTGCATTCATGAACAGCAATATCTTCCCAATCTCAATTGGTCTAAGATACTTTTTGTTCACATGGATATGAATTCCAGTTGTACCAACTTCCCAACACCTGAGTAGTCGATGTCTATTGTCTGCTAGTTTCTCAATGAATCCCTTGGCTGATTTATAAGCCATTGGTCTTGTGACTATTTCGAATCCACAGTAATCATTTGGTTCCTGTTTTTCGGATCCATCGAGATAGTCAATAGAGCTATCCCATTTTAGTATAGCATTTCCCCTTGTTAACTTCTTCGTATGAGCGAGAATTTCTTCGATGAACAATCTGTTTGTTCTCTCTGTTCCAACTTCTATCTCAATCCCAAACAATTCTTTTGTATGGTAGTCTGGATTATAGTGATTTAGTACATCTTCGTTATGCGACGATATCCCCCATTTGAAATTTGTTGGATACTGACACGGACACTTAGTATATAAGTTCGAATCATATATGTGATTAATACAACCACCAACCAAGTTCTCATTATTATCAAAACATACTTTACATATTATACTATCAATACGGATCTCGCCATTATCATCGATATATATTTTTCGATATGTAAGTTCTTTCGTGTTGCATTCTTCACATATAAATATATTGTAATTAATGCAACTACTACACATTGTATATTTCTTCCCAGATGACACAGTAATATTATGTATATCATCTGTTGTGAAACATTTAAAGCACATCTTTACTGTTTCCATACAATTAATACAGGCTGGGATTCTACCATTAATATGTATTATTTCACCAAGAAATGATTCGCATAATACACATTGTTTGTATTCATCATCTATTATTGATAATTGTCCATCTTTTTCACCGGGTAAATCTGTATCGGAATAATCAGATAATATTACCTTAAGGAATGTTTTCTAATTAGATCCTTCGCCGCTATTAACATAGCGAACTGAGAATTGATTTCCATTCGCATTTGCGAATTCATTCAATAATTCAATTATTGGATCTATG
>JAIXKU010000269.1 GCA_026936045.1 Flavobacteriales bacterium | reverse complement strand
ATATATAATCTTTTTATGAAGATTCGAGGAGACGAGAAGCCTATGATAATAGTGTTTATTGCCACATATAACCTGAAAGAATTGCTACAAAAAGCAGTGGATTCAATACTTAATCAGGCTTAACAGAATTTCGATATCACTAAAATTAATGATGCTTCATGGGATGGCACATCGTGGTTACTGAAAAATCTGTAACAATCTGATACTATCGTTCACGCTTTTCGCTCGGAAACAAATATTGGTCCAGGAGCAACACGAAACCTGGGTAGAAAACGAAAAAGGAAAAAAAGGGGTGGAACAGTTATCAAGAAAATCACCCAGCTAATTAGGAACAGGTTCAGAACAAAGCTTTCAGAATTAAAGAAAAGAGTTGTTGTTGAAAACAGGCTAACAGGTTTACATTTTGGAAAAACCAAACCTTATCTTGAAAAGGTTAGATCGTTGTTCCAATATTATCTCGATATTATTACTGGAAATCGGGTGAGGCTTGACCTGAAAAGAGATGAGGAAATCTTATATGATCTCGTTAATAATTCTCAACTGGGTCTCCCTGCCATCAGCGCAAATTCCCCAGATTTAGACAACACCTTACCAAATAGCATTGCTTTTTGTCCGTTACATGGTCCTCATTAGGGAATTTTCAGAGACAAAACAGTTCCAATAATTAGTCGACAAGTTTTACAAAGCTACTAATACAAAGATTACTATCAGCAGTATGTAGATATAAAGAAGTCGGACCCCCGGTTGAGCACTCTTATCAGCCTTTCGAATCGATTTGTGAAAAAGCAATTATTTTCGATGGAAGAATATTATGATCTTGATGAGAATTTTTTCTATGTAGGATACTTTAGGCGATAACTTGCATTCTTCAACTCTTTACCTTTGTAGATAAAAATTTATGTACAGAATTGCCCTAATATATAGTAATTTTTACCGACCTGTAAAAATGTATTACACCAGGTGGCCACAGCAATTTTCTAGCACTTCAATTAAAACAAGGGCTTATTCTCTAGTTTCACCACGTCGTTCAAAAGATGTTGAAAGCACAACTTTTTACTCCGAAGGGTATTTCACAAAAGGGAAACGGCTCATAAATGCATATTTTTCAGACACATCCTATATGTCGTACTGGTTTAGGGCGCAGGGGCAGCTTTCTGTTGCAGATAAGCTGCGTTTAATGATTACTTTTGGGAACCTGATAACATATCGACCTGATATATTGCAACTTGTCAATTCGACGACATATCTCAAAGTTAAGGATTTGTATTTACCTGAAAGACCGAAACTAATTTCATCTTTTCATGGTTATGACATTGTCACAAGACCTTATAATGATCCTGTTTGGAATAAATATTTGGGCGAATTGTTTGAAAGAGCTGATGGTCTTCACTTCGTCAGCGAATGGCTTCGAGACAAGGCGCTTGCATTGGGAGCTCCTGAAGAAAAAACAAAAGTAATTTACGCTGGAGTAGACAGTGACTTTTTTAATCCTACTCAAAAGATTAAAATTGATATTCAAAGACAAATAAAAATCATATCCACCGGAAGATTGGTTGAACTCAAAGGTTATCAATATGCCTTCAAAGCAGTTAAGCTGCTACTCGATCAAGGTCTTGATATTCACTATTCAATTATTGGAGAAGGCACTGCTCGAGAGCAACTATCAAGGCTGGCGAATGACCTGGAAATTGTGAAAAATGTATCCTTCTTAGGAACCAAGGATAAGACCGAACTGAGAGGTTTGCTGGATTCTTCAGACATCTACCTTCAACCCTCGCTTACGGAAGCCTTAGGAGGGGCAGTTTTGGAAGCTTGTTCAATGGCATTACCAGTGGTTGCTTCTTCAGTCGGAGGAATACCTGAAATTATTCAGAACGAGGCCAATGGGTTGCTTGTCCCCCCGAAAAACCCAGAGGCGCTGGCATGTGCCATAAAACAATTAGTCGAAAATCCCCCCGATGCTCAAGAGATGGCAGCTTCAGCCAGGAAAACCGTTGAAAATAAATTTTCCATTGAGCAAGAGACGAAGAAATGGCTCGAACTATACCGATCACTTTAACTTTCTTACGATAATTAATACCTATTCCAATTTTTACCACTACTGTCGTGAAAACCGCTGCACCTCAATAAAACCACTTAAGCTCTGAGTGGTTTTAACAGTTAAGGCGAAACCTGGTGAAAATTCAAAACTCGGTTTACTCAATGAAGATATGAGTTTCTTTCTGCAACAAAACACAAAACTATCAACTTGCGATCCAAACACAAAATTTATAATACACAGTTACATCAAATGATATTAAATGATTCTGAAAACTCAATAGTCAAAATCAGGGATCAATATTTGCTAAGTGTTTCAGTGCCAAGGGATACTGGATCAAATTTCCAACACAATAACCTGATCGGTCCTGGAACTATGTCATCCCGTTGGATAATGCTTCAGCTTCTTGCAGGTCATCCAAATCCAAAGAAGGTTCTCTTTTTAGGTGCAACTTCAGGTGGGGATATCATCGGAGCTTGTAATCAAGGCCATCGGAGGGCAAACTGGGCTTCAACGTGCCGATGGGCGCCTGGATGCGCGGTCCATTGCGCAGCATGTTTGAAGAGTACGTGTTGAGTAAAGACGCATTAATGGGGCTTGAGGTCAATCGTGAGGTGATGCGCAAACACTTTGAAGAGCATTTAAGTGGTACAATGGATTGCAGTTGGGGCTTATGGATCTTTTTAAGCCTGGCTATATGGGAAGATACACACAAAGGAAAGGCGCTTGAATCTAATATTTTATTCCAATAAAGATAAATCCCGCATGGGTTTTACCGGGACTTGGCAGCAAAGGTTAAAGGTTTGAAAAAAAAGTAATGAAGGGACCTTTAATTTCAGTTGTGATGGCTACGCGTAATCGGCAGAAATTGTTGACAGAAGCCGTAAAATCAATCCAGGATCAGACTTTTCCAAACTTCGAGATCATTATTGTCGACGACGCGTCATCAGATGGTACTTCGGCTGTTATTTCGGAAATGATATCTCATGATCCGCGTATTCGTTCAGTTCGCTCAGAAAAGAATGTTGGACCGGGGGCTGCGAGAAACCTTGGTTTTGACCTGGCAAAAGGGAAATATATCGCCATTATGGACGATGATGACCTGGCAGACGCACATCGCCTGGAATCTCAACTGCAAGGATTTAACGAGAACCCCGAAGCCAAGCTCGTTTTTTCAAGCGTTGCCTGGGTTGATGATGACTTGAATCCAACCAACATTTTCCCTGGAATTGTTGCGAAAGGGTTGTTCCCAACTGACCCTGGGGATGTCTTCAGGCTTCTTTATTTAGAGAGCAACAAAATCCCGAATGCTACCATCATGTTCCTAAGGGAGCTAGCGGTTGAGTACCGGTACATCGATTATCCATGGATAGGAGAGGATTGGTATTTCTGCATGCAACTTGCTGCATCAGGCATAAAGATGAGCGCGATTTCGACTTCACTTTTACTCGTTCGTCGAGGAAAGAATCGCCAGGGGCTGATGGCTGACTCGACCAAAGTCGCTTTTCAGGCTCAACGCAAGGTGCTCGAGATGATGCGTAAATGGCTGGCAGAGGAATGTATTGATGAATTTGATGACTTGCATAAACCTGCTTTGTCCAATCAGATTATCCGCGAAAGCCGTCATTTCATTGGAATAAAAGGCTTATCGATGCTGCTGCAGGCGTTTCTGATCTGGCCTGGTAACCCAAAGGTAAAAGAACAGCTGCGTTGGTATTTTGACAAATTGAGAGACAAACAGAGTGGGAGGAAAGGTGCTGTTTGAAATGTCGGGTTATGCATTACCTCCAAAAGTTTCGGAGGAAAGTAATTGACGGTGCGAATTAGAATCCTTTATACAATTCCAAATTTCATCACCGCCGGCTCGGGCCGTGTCCTGGCGAATATCGCCCTGGGGTTGGATCGCGAAAAATTCCAGCCCACGGTATGTGTCTCCCGCAAGGGCGGTTCGATCGAAGCCGAGCTGGGAGCCTCTGGCATCCCCGTCATCGAAGCGCCCTTCACCGTCTCTGCCAAACCCTACCCC
>JAIXKU010000296.1 GCA_026936045.1 Flavobacteriales bacterium | reverse complement strand
ATGAGTAAGATAGATTAGGGGCTTATTTTTTATCTCTATCTGTACAATCCATTAAAATGGATTATGTAAATAGCCTGTCAACCCATAGTCCGCGAATGAACGTGTGGGCTGTGGGTATGATGTTATAAACAGAACGGATGGTAGTATCATATTTGACACGTAGATCTGTCTCACTCGTATTTTTTTTTAAATTAGCCGTTATTAACAATTTAAAAGATTGTATATTTGTTGTAGAAGTATAAGGTATGAAATTTAACACTATTCTTTTTCTTTCGTTTCTGCTATCTAACTCTTTTATCGGCAAAGCACAAACACCGACATCTAAAAATGATACCATTTTCATTCAAAACGATGTGAATGCAGCTGCCAGTTTAGCAAAGGCGATTTTAAGTATCTGTTATTACAAAATGTGATTCCGACAGATATTCCGACCAAGGATTTGAAGTTGGAACTTATATCATCAAAATCAAACGTTATTGATCCTAAACTATTTTACAATAGTGGCAATGATGTCTTTATCCCTCTTTCATTGTTGGAAGAGAGATATTATACACTTTATATAAAAAAGGGGAAATCAACCGAATATTTAAAACGCATTGTAATCAAATAGTATGCAAAAAGGATTGTTTTTTATTGTTTGGATGAGTGCTATTACAGTATCATTCGCCCAGCTTCAGGTAGATAATACACAAACACCTACAGACTTGGTTCAGAATATTCTTGCAGGTCAAGGGGTGCAAATCAGTAATGTCACATTTAACGGTGCGCCGGGTAATACCATTAACTCTCAAATCGGTTCTTTTAACGGCACTACTTCAAACATCGGACTATCAAACGGTATTATTATGTGTACCGGCGACATTGCTGTAGCGCTCGGCCCAAACAATCAAACAGGTGCTACCGTAGGTGGCGGATTCTTTGGCGCATCAGATCCCGATTTGGATATCTTGGCTAATAACAATACGAACGACAAGGCTGTGTTGGAATTTGACTTTGTACCGTCAGGTAATACCATTACATTCCGTTATGTTTTTGGTTCTGAAGAGTACAACGAATATGTTTGTTCCAGTTTTAATGATGTATTTGGGTTCTTTATCAGCGGGCCGGGAATTGTTGGCACCTTCCAATTACAGGCCATAAATATTGCCATTATTCCCAACACCAGTACACCTGTTGCCATCAATACCATTAATAACGGCACGCCCGGTGCGTATGGCACCGCCCCTACCTGTGCAGCTGTTGACCCTCAATGGAACACGCATACCGCTTATTATATTGACAATACAGGAGGCTCCAGTGTACAGTTTGACGGATTTACCGTCGTAATGGAAGCGGTTGCTCAAGTACAGTGTCATGAAACATATCATTTGAAATTAGCTATTGCTGATGCGGGTGATACCGGTTTAGATTCCGGTGTATTCTTAGAAGCCGGCTCTTTACAATCCGATGAATTAGCAATTTCAGGTATTACGTCTAACGGGGATTCTTTGATGATTGAGGGTTGTAATACGGCCATTTGGATTTTCACCAGACCTAATGCTGCAGACACAGCCTATATAGATATTGGTGTATATGGTACTGCTACGATGGGCACCGATTATAGTAACATTCCAGCCCAAATTGTTATGCCGCCCGGCGTGTTTTCCGATACAATAGCCATCACGTCTGTGGCTGACTTTATCTCCGAAGGGACTGAAACCATCACCTTGGCTATTTATTTTTCTAACAGTTGCTCCGGTGATAGCGCTATCGCCACCTTATATCTCATGGATTATGACAGCTTAAAAGCCACGCTCATGAGTGATACAATTATCTGTACACAAACAGGCGAAACAGCCATGTTATATCCTCTCATAACGGGTGGTGCCGCACCTTTTTCCTTTGTCTGGAGTAATATTCCCGACACCACGGATACCGTCTTTGTACAACCGCCGGTTCAAACAGATTACTTCGTAACAATTAATGATGCTTGCGGATATTCAACCATTTCGGATACGGTAACCGTGACCATTCAATGTCCGATTATAGTGCCTAATGTGCTATCCGCCAATAGCGACGGGTTGAACGACATTTTTTTTATTCCCAATATTGACCAGTACCCGGAAAACGAGGTATTTGTTTATAACCGATGGGGATGGTTGATTTTCTCTAAGTCAAACTATCAAAATGATTGGGCGCCGACTAATCTAACGGAAGGTGTTTATTTCTATGTCGTGGACACCAAAGTATTAGAACCGGTAAATGGTGTCCTCCATATCTTTAAGTGATAGCTCGTTAAAAGCCAATCAAGATATCTTTCATTTGTTTACCTTTGTTGAATGAAAAACGTGTCTCGTTTTATTATCGTCTTTATTATTGCAAATGCAGCAATCTTCAGTCTGATAATCCTTGGTAATTGCGGAAAGAGTAGAACGCAAAAAACAGAATACGAGGCAACCTATGTTGACTCGACTGAAAAACAGCTACAAGTCTTAACCAAGCGTATAGCCGAAGACCCTAATGACCCTTCTTTACTTTATCAGAGATCATTGATATACTATCGTTTGCAGAATCTATACAAGGGATTGGAAGATATTATACGCGCCATCAGCATAGATTCTTCTGAAGTGAAATATCATTTATTATTGGCCGATTTTTATTATGCCGACAACAGAATTGGAGAAGCGCGCGAATGCATTGAAAAAGGACTTAAGCTTAACCCGGACGATGTGAATGCCAATATACGAATGGGAGAACTTATGTATTATTTAACCGACTATGTTCAAATGTTCTCACATTTAGATGTGGCATTGAAGCAAGATCCTTATAATGCCAAAATCTATTTTATAAAAGGGATGGGCTTTAAAGAAATGGGCGATACAAACCTTGCCATATCCAGCTTCTCTACAACCATTGAGCAGGACCCTGATTATTTTGATGCTTACATGCAATTAGCAAACATCTATGCTGCAAAACATAATCCAATTGCTATTCAATATTACAACAACGCTATTCAAATCAACCCATTGATGATAGAAGCCCATTATGGATTAGCCTATTATCTGCAAGAAAACGGAAAGCCTGATGATGCCATTAAAATTTACACCGATTTATTAAGTATAGACCCTACAAATGCCGTTGCATGTCATAATATTGGCTATATCTTTTTATTCTTCAAGAATGATCCAACGGCAGCCATACAATGGTTCAACCGCTCAGCTTCCTTAAATCCCAAAGTAGCAAATACCTATTATCATCGTGGATACGCATACGAGGTTCTAAAAGATTATGTCAAGGCACGTGAGAATTATAATCTAGCCCTAGAAATAGCAGAAGGGAACTTCCCTCTTGCCAGCCAGCGTCTTGAACAAATTTTAAATAAATAATTAGGCCTTTGTCAAATCCAATTTCTATAAAACAGCTCTATATGCCGGGTATCAACAATGGAACGTTAGCCGGCTTGGCAAGCTATGCTCTGTATATAATACTATATGCATTGGGGTATAGTCCTTTGTTGGATTGGCGATATTTGGGTATTTGGATCCCTTTTTTATTCATTTATCTCTCTATTAAAAAAACTAAAAAACTCATCAATCCGGAGCCTCTTACTTTTGGTCGAAGTTTCTATACAGGCATTGTAACAACCTTTTTTATGTCATCATTAAAAGGAATATTGATTTATCTAACGATTATCTTAAGCGGTGAAGGCATTATAGATCAGTATTTTGAGGCATTGCAAAAAATCGTGGATGAAAGCAAGATGAATGGAGAAGCAATATTGCCCATTCTGCAAGATTTACCTGCCATGCGGAAACAATTTGACGCCGATATGTTGGGCGTAATGGAATTTAATCTTCATTTCTTTGGCGGCGCCATAGCTTCTATTATCCTCTCATTCTTTCTTAGAGCTAAGAAGAAAAATGCGTCCTTAGCTGCCTAAAGGCGTTTCCCAAAGAGAAGAAAAATGCGACCACAAGCCTTCATTCTGAGGATAAGAAACGATATTTAATCTTTGCTGTGTAACAGGATGTATAAATATCAACTTGTAAGCATGTAACGTGATGCCATTCAAAATACCGGATTTAGCTACAG
>JAIXKU010000110.1 GCA_026936045.1 Flavobacteriales bacterium | reverse complement strand
AACCTCAAACTTTATGTAAGCTACGGCTACTGCTTTTGGCTGCGGAGAAAATAGCTATAGAAGCTTTAGGCTTTAGGCTGTAAGCAATTTGCAATTTGTAATTTGAAATCTTTAAACCTAAATCTGCCAATCTGCAATCTCAATCCTCTTCCGTCCATGCCTGTGCGGCCTTCACTGCCTTTTTCCATTGTTTTTGAAGAGATTGCCGTTCATCTGTACTCATGGATGAGACAAACTCTCTCTCTTTTTGCCAGTAGTCCTGCACTTCATTTACGTCTTTCCAGAAGCCAACCGCCAGACCGGCTAAGTAGGCAGCGCCTAATGCTGTAGTTTCTGTGATGCTGGGACGAATCACTGATGTGTTCAAAATATCTGCCTGAAACTGCATCAGATAGTTGTTGACCGTAGCGCCACCATCCACACGCACTTCTTTGATAGTAATTCCAGAATCTGCTTCCATCGCCTTCAACACATCCATTGTTTGATAAGCAATGCTCTCGAGCGCGGCTTTTGCAATATGCGCATCACTGCTTCCTCTGGTAAGGCCCACAATGATGCCTCTTGCATGTTGGTTCCAGTAGGGCGCACCCAGACCGGTAAAAGCAGGCACCATGAAAATGCCTCCATTGTCTTTTTCTTTTTGCGCCAGCGCTTCTATTTCTGATGAACTTTGAATCATTTTGAGACCATCGCGCAACCATTGCACCACAGCGCCGGCAATAAACACACTGCCTTCCAGCGCATAACTTACCTTGCCATTGATCTTCCATGCAATGGTGGTCAGCAGGTTATTATTGCTCCTGATAGGATTATCGCCTGTGTTCATCAGCATAAAACAACCGGTACCGTAAGTGTTTTTAACCATTCCGGGATGAATACACATTTGTCCGAACAAAGCTGCCTGCTGATCGCCTGCTATACCGCTCACCGGTACTTCATGAGCCGTAAACAATTGTTCTGTATGCCCGTATATTTCACTGCTGGAACGTACATCGGGCAGCATGACTGCGGGAATATTCATTATCCTCAGCAATTCATTATCCCATTGTAGGGTATGAATATTAAAAATCATTGTTCGCGAAGCATTGCTTACGTCAGTAGCATGTACTTTTCCGTTGGTAAGTTTCCAAAGCAGCCAGGTGTCAATGGTGCCGAAACATAATGCTCCCTTTTCGGCTTTTTCTCTGGCACCGGCTACATTATCCAGTATCCATTTGATTTTTGTTCCCGAAAAATAAGCATCGCTAACAAGGCCGGTCTTTTCTTTTATCAATTCAGAGGTTCCGTCCGCTTTTAGCTGGTCGCAATAGTCGGATGTACGCCGGTCCTGCCACACGATGGCATTATAAACCGGTTGTGAAGTATGTCTGTCCCAAACCACAGTGGTTTCGCGTTGGTTGGTAATGCCAATAGCTGCGATGTCGCTGATGGTTAATCCTGCTTTTAATATTGCTTCTGTGGCTACACCCAACTGGGTACTCCATATTTCTGTGGCATCATGTTCTACCCATCCCGCCTGCGGAAATATTTGTGTAAACTCTTTTTGGGCTACGGCTACAATATTGCCGCTTTTGTTGAAAACAATGGCACGAGAACTGGTAGTACCCTGGTCAAGTGATAGAATGTAATTTGGCATGCAAGAAATTTGAGATTGAAGATAAGGAAAAAAATATTTTGATAACAGGACAGACGCATTAAAAATATGTAGTAATCCACAGGTGTGGAAATAAAGTTGCTTGTAAATCAAATTGAATACCCGGACTTGCAGTTCCAAAAAGCTATGACAGCCATTATGGAACATTTTGGTCAGTTACCAGATCCGCGAACTAAAGAGCATAAAATCATTCATAAGCTCTATGACATTGTATTTATTACTATAGCGGCGGTTATATGTGGGGCAGAAGACTGGTATGATATTGAGGACTATGGGGAAGCTAACCAACAATGGCTTAGCCGTTTTCTGGAACTACCCGGTGGTCTGCCGTCACACGATACATACAACCGTGTGTTTTCGCTATTTGATCCGCAGGCTTTGCAGCAGTGTTTTGTGGGTTGGGTACAAAGCATTGCCCATATAAGTGAAGGGCAAGTAGTGAGTATTGATGGCAAACAGCTACGCCACAGCGGCGAGCAGGGAGGTAAAAGCATTATTCACATGGTAAGCGCCTGGAGCAATGCCAATAATATGGTGTTGGGGCAACTAAAAGTAAACGATAAGAGTAATGAGATTACGGCTATTCCTGCTTTATTGGAAGTATTGATGCTAAAAGGATGCTGGATTACTATTGATGCCATGGGTTGTCAAATCGAAATAGCCAAAAAGATCAGGGAAGTGGGGGCTGAATATATCCTCGCAGTAAAAGATAATCAAAAGCACCTGAATGATGACATTAAGGAAGCTTTTGCACAGACGCCGCAAACGGCAAGTCATACGCAATTAAATGTAGATCATGGTCGCATAGAAAAACGTATCTGCCGTATTATAACAGATATGGACTGGATTTGCAGTAAAGATCAATGGGAAGGGCTTCAAACCATTATAGAAATAATAAGTGAGCGAACCCATAAAGCGACCGGAGAAAAAGAAAAGCAGGTTCGCCATTATATAAGCAGTATAAAGGCGCCGGCTGAAGCCTTCAATACTGCTATAAGGGAACATTGGGGCATAGAGAACAAACTGCATTGGGTTTTAGATGTTTGTTTTGGAGAAGATATGAGTACTAAAAGGGCAGGAACTGCTGCCGAGAATTTTTCTTTTGTTAGCAAGGTAGCCCTTAACCTGCTCAATCAATCAGAAGAGAGAAAGGGTGGCAAAAAGCTTAGCATCAAACGAAAAAGAAAAAAGGCAGACAGAGATAAGGATTATTTGTTATCGCTTTTGGCTAAAGCCGGATAACTTTTAATGCGTCTGCCCTGATTTTGATAATTGTCTAAAACAATATTTCCTTGATTATCTGTACTTTTGCAGCAGCAGGGGTATTTGTTTATTGTTCTACCTGCATATAAACATTGAACTAATAAACGTAAAGATTTCAATCACAATTTCTCTCGCGTTTATTTTTTCTTAAAAACATTTTCAAATGAGTGAATTAAGAAGCTTGTTAAACAAGCGTATTTTGATTTTGGACGGTGCTATGGGCACCATGATTCAAAAGCATAAACTGAAAGAAGAAGATTACAGAGGCGAGCGATTTAAAGACTGGCACAAAGATGTAAAGGGCAATAATGATCTGTTGAGCATTACTCGTCCTGAAATTATTAGTTCTATTCATAAGCAATACTTAGAGGCAGGGGCTGATATTATTGAAACCAATACTTTCAACAGCACCTCCATTTCTCAGGCTGATTATGACATGCAGGAGCTGGCTTACGAATTAAATGTGGCCGCTGCAAAATGCGCAAGAGCAGCAATTGATGAATATTTGGTAAACCATCAATCTCCAATCACCAATCCTAAATTTGTTGCCGGCGCTATCGGTCCGCTCAATAAAACCCTTTCTCTTTCGCCCGATGTAAACAATCCCGATTATCGTGCCGTTACTTTTGATGAAGTGGTGGATGCCTATTATGAGCAAATCAGCGGCCTGGTGGATGGTGGTGTGGATGTATTGCTGATTGAAACCATTTTTGACACCCTGAATGCAAAAGCCGCCATATTTGCAGTAAAAAAATATTTTAGAGAACATCCCGAAAATGAAAAGGAAATCATGATTAGCGGAACTATTACCGATGCATCCGGCAGAACTTTGAGCGGCCAGACACTTGAAGCTTTTTATATTTCCATAGCTCATGCCAATCCTTTGAGCGTGGGTGTTAATTGTGCCTTAGGGGCAAAGGAAATGAGAGCGCATGTGGAAGAACTTTCACAAATTGCCAATTGCTTTGTTTCAGCTTATCCGAATGCAGGGCTGCCCAATGCAATGGGTGAGTATGATGAAGCGCCCGAAATGACAGCCGGATTTTTGGGCGAATGGGCACAGCATGGATTTGTAAATATTGTAGGTGGTTGTTGTGGTACCACTCCCGACCATATCAGAGAGGTGGCTAAGGTAGTGAAAGGATTGAAGCCACGAG
>JAIXKU010000040.1 GCA_026936045.1 Flavobacteriales bacterium | reverse complement strand
CCTGTGATGATGGTAATCATATCCTCTGTTAATTGATGCTAACGTGTTGTTAAAAAATAGGGAGACGTAAACCGGCTTATCACTACCGCTTCTCGTATCTTTGTTGCTTAAGTGCAATAAACAAAAAAAAGAGCGTTTAGTTTAATATGGGGAAAGTCATTTCAATTGCCAACCAAAAGGGCGGGGTAGGAAAAACCACTACGGCTATTAATCTTTCAGCAGGTTTGGCTGTTTTAGAGTATAAAACGCTGATTATTGATGCTGACCCGCAGGCTAATGCTACATCGGGTGTGGGTTTTGATAATAAAGCCGTACAATCAAGCATTTACGAATGTATTCTTAACGAAGTGGATCCGCATGAAATCATTTTGGAAACTCAAACCCCCAATTTGTACATCATCCCGGCGCATATTGATCTGGTGGGAGCAGAAATTGAACTAATCAATATACCTGCTCGCGAAAAGAAGATGAAAGATGTGATTGACAAAATCCGTCATGAATATGATTTTATTATCATTGATTGTTCGCCTTCGTTGGGTTTGATTACGGTGAATGCACTCACCGCATCCGATTCGGTTATTGTGCCGGTACAATGTGAATATTTTGCACTGGAAGGCTTAGGTAAACTCTTGAATACTATTAAGATTGTACAATCAAGATTAAATCCTGAGCTTGAAATAGAAGGTATTCTTTTAACGATGTACGACAAGCGCTTACGCCTCTCCAACCAAGTGGTAGAAGATGTGCGTACACATTTTCAAGATATTGTCTTTGATACCATTATCTCGCGTAATACCACATTGGGTGAAGCGCCTAGCTTCGGCGAATCCGTTATCATGTACGATGCCGAATCGAAAGGAGCACAAAGCTATTTGGAGTTGGCACGCGAAGTGATTAGAAAAAATACAGAACGAGCTATAACATCAACAGAAAAAGAAGCGGAATAATGAGCGTTAATCGTAAGCAAGCATTAGGAAAAGGCCTGAGTGCCTTGTTGTCGGGTAACACATCTGAAGAAGACGTGCTTATCAAATCTATACCATCACGAGCCGAAGCCGGCGTGGCCATGATAGATGTGAAAAAAATTGTGGCTAATCCGTTTCAGCCTCGTACTGAGTTTGAACAAGAAGCCTTAGACGAACTGGCCGAATCCATTCGGGTGCATGGCATCATCCAACCCATTACATTAAGAAAGATAGCCGATAATCAATATCAGATTATTTCCGGCGAACGTCGTTTCCGCGCGTCACAAATAGCAGGATTGACAGAAATACCGGCGTATATACGCACCGCTGATGACCAGTCTATGTTGGAAATGGCCTTGATTGAAAACATTCAACGCGAAGATCTGAATGCCATCGAAGTGGCTTTGAGCTATCAACGCCTGATTGAAGAATGTAAACTGACGCAGGAGCAGCTGAGCAACCGCGTGGCAAAAAAACGCTCTACCATCACCAACTATCTGCGTTTATTAAAACTGCCGATTCAAATCCAACAGGCCATACAATCGGCGCAGATAAGCATGGGGCATGCGCGTGCGCTTATCAGCATTCCCGATGAGAAAGAGCAAATTCGGATATATGAAAAAATCTTGACCGAAGGCTTAAATGTAAGACAGGTAGAAGCGTTGGCCAGCAATAAATCCCCATTCGAAAAGAAAAAACCGACCTCGTCGTCTTCTACATCAGCCGGTAACGATACAGAACGCCTGAAATCATTTAAACTATACGGTGATAAGCTCTCCGCTATCATCAATCGGCCTATCAGTATTCAACAAAATGAGGTCGGAAAAGGAACGGTAACCATTGAATTTGACACCGACGAACAGTTAGAAAAAATCATTGCTTTTTTTGATAAAGAATGAGATAATCGGTCATTCTTTTTCTGTATATGAAAGCTGAAATTGGAACGGACATTGACAAAGCCGCGCAGCTTCTCAAAGAAGGGCAGGTGGTTGCTATTCCCACGGAAACGGTTTATGGTTTGGCCGCCAATTGCTTTGATATTCGGGCGGTGTCGACGGTGTTTGAGGTGAAAAGACGCCCTAATTTCGATCCTTTGATAGTGCATATTGCCTCTGCGGCGATAATGGATGAGCTGGCAAGAGCTATCCCTTCGGCTGCGCGCGAGTTGGCAGCCACGTTTTGGCCGGGTCCGCTGACATTAGTCCTGCCAAAGCGTGAGATCGTACCTTACGATGTGACGGCCGGATTAGATACGGTGGCGCTGCGTATGCCCAATCATCCGATGACCTTATCTTTATTATCAAAACTACAGTTTCCTTTGGCTGCCCCGAGCGCCAATCCGTTTGGATATATTAGCCCGACTACGGCTTGGCATGTAATGCAGCAGTTAGGTTATATGATTCCTTATATTTTAGATGGAGGTCCGGCAGAAATAGGCATTGAATCCACCATTATTGGCTTTGATGTGGACGCACCCGTTATTCTGCGCTATGGTATTATTACGCAGTCAGACATAGAAAAGGTTGTCGGTAAGGTTAAGAGCCGCGTACATACATCGGCTAACCCACAAGCACCCGGTATGCTCGATTCACATTATGCACCAAAAACAAGATTATGTTTGATTCAAGCCAACGAAGAAATACCTGATGGGTATGTGGCCTACTTAGGCTTTCAGCAACGGCATCCCACTATTGACCGCAATCATCAAATCCTGCTTTCACAAACCGGCAATATATATGAGGCGGCACGGAATCTTTACGCTGCATTGCGCCAACTGGATGAAGGCGGCTTTGAATGCATCTATGTATCGTTGATTACCGATGCGTCGGGAGAAGCCCAAGCCATTAATGATCGTATTACACGTGCGGCACAAACCTTACCGACTAATTAGATGAAGACGTATCCGGCCTTTTTTCAGTTTGTCAACATGGCGCAACAACCATGGCTTACACATGCTTATACATCACGGCATGGAGGGGTTTCCAAAGCACCTTATCATAGCTTTAACCTTGGCGACCATGTAGGCGATGAGCCGGAGGCCGTTGCTAAAAATCGACTGCGTTTGGCTGAATACCTTAATATTGTACCGGAGCATGTCTGCTATGCCAATCAAGTGCATAGCGATACGATTTATATGGTTAGAGAGAACCATAACCATCTTATCTTGCCGGATGCCGATGCCCTCGTGACAGATAGGCCAGGTAGAGCCATAGTGATTCTGACGGCAGATTGCGTACCTATTTTAATAGCTGATACAAAGCAACATGTTGTGGCAGCCGTGCATGCCGGATGGAAGGGCACGGTTCAATCTATTTTATTCAAAACCCTAAACCTGATGCAATCCGTTTACCAATCCCATCCCGAAGATATGATAGCCGGTATCGGGCCGTGTATATCGGCATCGGTATATAAAGTCGGCAACGATGTGATAGAAAAGGCCGAGCAGGCCTTTCCACAAGCGGAACGGTTTTATACGCGTATATCGGCTTCAAAATTTCATTTTGATTTGCTGAAAGCCAACCTCTACTGGCTACATGCTTTTGGTTTGAAGAAAACGCAGATTGAATTATCCGGCTATTGCTCCTTTTCGCAGGCGGATTATTGGTATTCGGCTCGGCGTGAAGGGCGCACGGGGCGTATGGGCACCGCCATCGTCCTGCGATAGACAGATAAGCGCTCCGCTGTGAATTAGATATTTATCCAGTTGAAATAGGATTTTGCTAAGTAGAGAAATACTAATACGTGGATGTTTGACTTTTGTCGGTTATTACTAAATTTACAGGCGCTATGAAATTTCTCCAATCCAATAGGCAGTTGTTTTGTAGCGTGTTTGCGAAAGTTGGCAACAAGTGCGAAAAGTAGATGGTGTGAACATAAAATGATTATAGCATACTAAGCGAGATTAATAAAAATATGAGTTTACAAATTGAGATTGTTTTACTAGTTTTATCAGTATTGTTTTTTCTAAGCATATTGGCAGGAAAAGCAAGTTCAAAACTTGGTGTCCCTGCATTATTATTGTTTCTAGGGGTTGGCATGTTGTTTGGCAGTGATGGGATAGGAATTCAATTTGAAAATATTCAAGTTGCAAACATCATAGGCACTATTGCATTATGCATCATTCTTTTCTCCGGTGGATTAGATACAAAAATGTCAGAA
>JAIXKU010000062.1:1331-4173 GCA_026936045.1 Flavobacteriales bacterium | reverse complement strand
ATTTCCTATATAGATTATAAAGATCCTAATTTTCTCCTAAAGTTAGTGAATGAGCAAGGTAAAATTTTACCTCGTCGTCTTACAGGTACATCTTTAAAATATCAACGCAAAGTATCTCAATCCATTAAAAGAGCTCGCCACTTGGCGCTTCTTCCTTATGTTGGAGATATGTTAAAATAATAGAGTATGCAAATTATATTAAAACAAGATATTGAGAATTTGGGCTACAAAAATGAAGTCGTAAAAGTTCGTGACGGTTATGCTCGCAACTATTTATTACCTCGCGGACTGGCTGTTTCTGCTACTTCCTCCAACATAAAAGTGTTGAATGAGAATATGCGTCAACAAGCCCATAAAGCTGAAAAGGTTTTAAAGGAAGCACAGACACAAGCAGATAAATTAAAAACTACTACCATTAAGTTATTAGCCAAAGTAGGTGAAAATGGTAAAATTTTTGGTTCTATTAATACTGTAATGCTTGCTGAAGCTCTTCAAAGTGCAGGTATTGCCGTTGAGCGTAAAGCACTTTCAATAAAAGATGACGGTATTAAGACTATTGGCACATATGCTGCAACTGCTTCTTTACATAAAGATGTTAAGGTGGAATTTCAGTTTGAAGTCGTAACTGAATAGTAGTATAAAAGTAAAAAAACAGAAAGGCGTGGTAATCCCGCGCCTTTTTTTTATAATTATTTTGCAAGCCAATAAGCTTTGATTAAATTTGCATCCCTGTTGTAAAAAACAGAAAATAATTCCAAGTTCTTTCGTTTCATGGTGAGGTGGGTGAGTGGCTGAAACCAGCAGTTTGCTAAACTGCCGTACGGGTAACCGTACCGGGGGTTCGAATCCCCCCCTCACCGCCTGTATTTTCGGGGTGTAGCGTAGCCCGGTTATCGCGCCTGCTTTGGGAGCAGGAGGTCGCAAGTTCGAATCTTGCCACCCCGACAATATCTTTCCGCCTGCTTGTTTCACACAAGACAAAACTTATCAGACAACAATCTGTTTATTTTTCGCTTCTTTCGTACTGTTATCCTTTACTCCTTAGGGTTCAGAGCTTCGGATAAAATGATGTGTGCTACAGCCAGCATATTGTACAATTCAGTGAGAGCAGGAAATACGCCATCAGCGAATCTTTCCCTAACCTGTATTTCTATTTCATTAATGCGATTGATATAGGTCTGAGTCCTTTCTTTATCGTCCAAGCTTCTGAAACTTTCCATCATCCACCTTCTCAAAGGTAATGTATAGCGAGTTAGAGAGATCGGCGATATGTAATGATAATGAGGTAATCCATCAGGCTTTTTATGTTTCTGTGCTTTTGTATGAGCCAATATATGTTCTGAAGCCGTAGCAGAAAAGACCAATGCTTCAAGCAGAGAATTAGACGCCAAACGATTAGTGCCATGCAAACCTGTATAAGAGCATTCGCCTATCGCATACAAGCCGCGTATTTTTGTCTGACCGTTAATATCAACAGAAATACCACCACATTGATAATGCGCTGCCGGCACAACCGGAATAAGGTCTTTACGAACATCATATCCATATTTCAAACAAGTAGCCACTATTTCGGGAAACTGGCTTGAAAACTCTTTATATTTCAAATGCCGACAATCTATAAATACTGAATTTTCACCCGACATATCCAATTCGCGGAATATAGCAGAGGAAACAATATCGCGCGTAGCCAATTCTCCTCGCTTATCATATCTATTCATAAAACGCTCTCCCCTACTGTTTACAAGGTAAGCGCCATACCCTCTGACAGCTTCCGAAATAAGAAATTTCTGTCTGCCTTTAGACTTATATAAAGCGGTAGGATGGAATTGGAAATATTGCATATACTTGGTTTCCGCGCCTGCCCTGCATGCCATGGCCACACCATCGCCGGTAGAAACAGTCGGATTAGTTGTTACTTCAAACACTTGCCCACTACCTCCCGTTGCAATGACTATAGCATCAGATGAAAGAAATACCATAGACTTATTACGTGTATCAAGTGCATAAACACCATCGCTTTGTTTGTTGGTCACACCAAGCTCAATAGCATGGATATGTGTATACATCAATATATTTGGGCGCTTCTTTACCTGATTCAATAATACTCTTTCTATTGCAAATCCTGTATAATCTTTTACATGAAGAATTCTTGGATAAGAATGACCGCCTTCTAGGCCTAATGAAAGTGCGCCACTTGGTTTTCTATCGAATGGCACACCATAACGGATAAGTTCATGTATGCAAGCTGCCGCATTTTCTACAACATAACGAACCACATTCTCATCACATTTACCCTTACCGGATAAAAGGGTATCTTGAATATGCTTTTCAGGGGTATCGTTTAATGTATCCATGACCGCGGCTATGCCGCCTTGTGCATAACGTGTGTTTGAGGTGCGTGCTGTTTTCTTAGTAATGATTTGTATTTTCCAATCAGGTTGATGGTCTGCTATTCTCAGCGCGCAGGATAATCCCGCAATACCTGAACCAATAATGATAATATTTGGTTGTAACATGAATTTTAAGAGAGGGATAACATTCGCAATATGGGTTTTCTAGCTTGATTCATCAAATCGGAAGACAAAATGATTTCCGGTTTTTCATCTATAAGACATTGGTAGAGTTTCGCCAACGTATTCATTTTCATAAACGGGCATTCGCTGCATGCGCATGCATTATCTTCAAAGGCCGGTGCTGGAATCAGCTTCTTGCCTGGCACTTCTTTTTGCATCTGATATAAAATACCGGCCTCCGTAGCCACAATAAACACCATTGAAGGACTTTTCTTAACGTAATTAATCAACCCTGATGTAGATCCAACATAAACAGCTCTGTCCAAAAC
>JAIXKU010000062.1:0-1321 GCA_026936045.1 Flavobacteriales bacterium | reverse complement strand
AACAAATAATTTAATTTCTCAAGAGAAAAAGCTTCGTGCACCACACATGCACCGTCCCAAATCAACATATTTTCACGTCCGGTCAAGCGTTTTAAATACATACCGAGATTCTTATCCGGTGCAAATAAAATAGGTTGATCTTCGGGTATTTGCTTTATAATCTTTACAGCATTCGATGAGGTACATACAATATCGGTTAAAGCCTTTATCTCTGCCGAACAATTAATATATGTAATAGAAAGATGATCCAAATGCGCTTCTCTCATCTTCTTAAATTCAGCCGGTGGACATGAATCAGCTAATGAACAACCGGCTTCCATATCCGGTAATAATACCTTTTTCGTCGGATTCAAAATCTTAGCTGTTTCTGCCATAAAATGTACACCGGCAAAAACAATAATATCGGCATCTGTTTTAGCAGCTTCCTGCGACAAACCCAAACTATCTCCCACATAATCAGCTACATCCTGAATATCTGGCTCTTGATAATAATGAGCCAAAATAATGGCATTCTTTTCTTTCTTTAAGCTAAGCGTCTTATTCTTTAGCGCTGTTATATCCATACATTATATAAAACCGAGGTAAAGATATAGGTAATTTCTTTGCAAACATATTATACTCAGCGATGCAATATGAAGAAATAAGGTGTTGTTCGTGATAGCGAACAACACCTTATTTACCTGAAGATGGTTATTAGTTTGCTAAGGCTTGTTCCAATGCTATAGCTTTGGGAAACAAGATATTATTTTCTAAATGAATATGAATAAATAAATCTTCTTCAAACTCCGCTAGTTTTGCATAAAGAGCCTTGAATGTATTACATGCCCAATCAGGCGGATTATAACCTTCTGTTTGCACAGCAATTTCTTTTATTAAATTACCGGCAATGTCATGCTCATGCTCCATCATATTCACCGGATTTTTTATAGAACCAGACAAAGGAGCCGCTACATGAGACGCATTCCTTTTAGCTTCAGCTAAAGAACGAATATGAGGGAATAATATCAGCTCTTCTTTTTGCATGTGAGATGTCAGTTCATGCGCCAATTCATCAAAAAGGCGATATACTTCAATAGCTTGCGGATGAGCATGACCATGAACACTGGCAACACGCTGAGCATACGCCATAACCAACGGAATAGCCTCATTCAGATAAGCATGATGCTTATTTACAATATGATCCGTCAGAACATCCAATTCCCATTCATCGTAATTTTCATTTTTAGCAATAGGCTCATATAACTTTTGTAAATCAGCGGCCAAGGCATCAAATGAAACATTTCCTTTTTCACAAGCACTTTGTACACTGATACCACCACCG
>JAIXKU010000218.1 GCA_026936045.1 Flavobacteriales bacterium | reverse complement strand
TATTTACTATAAATCTTGTATTAATCAATGGGTTTTAGGCTTGTTTCTGTTTTGTCTGATTTGGGTAAATATTGATAATGTATATCAACTTATTCCTGAGAGTTATGCTTCAGGAAAGTATGTCATTTTCTTTATCGGGTTGGGAAATTTATTAAATATGCTGGGCGGCGTTAATACGGCCGTGATTAGTTTCTCGCCATATTACCGTTGGAATACCTATTTGGTTGCCTCGTTATTACTCCTCATCATTATTACCAATATGGCTATGATTCCTTTATGGGGTATTACCGGCGCTGCATTAGCGACTGCACTATCTCTTGGATTCTATAATTTTTCTATGTATTTCTTATTACTGATACGCTACAAATTTCAACCGTTTGATTTGCGTTATCTGTGGGTGCTGATTTTTGGGATATTAGGTATGGTTCTATGTGCCGCCACTCCGCCTTTGCCATATTATTTATGGGATATTCCTGTTCGATCTGCCTTGTTTGCGCTGGTGTTTCTTTCGTTAATATTGTTAACTAAAATTTCACCGGATATCAACGGATTTGTTGATTTCCTGTTTAAGAAAGTGCTGAGAAAATAGGTGTGCTAACGAATGTTTAAGGTGAAGTTTTTTACAGCATTTAAATAGCCTTCGAGTTTATCGCCTTTATGCACCGGCCCAACACCCGAAGGAGTACCTGTAAAAATAAGATCACCTATTTTTAATGTAAAGTATGAGGAAATGTGTGCGATGAGTGCATCTATCGAAAATATCATTTGCCGCGAGTTTCCGGCTTGAACTTCTTTTCCGTTTAAATGAAGCGAGAAGTCCAATTCTGAGATGTCGGGAGATGTATCAATAGAAATCCATTGGCCAACCATGGCCGAATTGTCGAAGGCTTTCGCTTTTTCCCATGGCAGGCCTTTTTGCTTTAATTGGGTTTGCAGATCACGTGCTGTAAAATCAATACCTAGTGCAACCTCACTATAGTAACGATGGGCAAATTTTTCTTCTATATGCTTACCAATTCGATTAATACGAATGACGATTTCTGTTTCGTAATGCACATCAGAAGAGAAATCAGGATAGAAAAAGGGTTGTTTAGGTAATATCAGAGCTGTATCAGGCTTCATGAAGATAACCGGTTCTTTGGGAATCTCATTGTTTAGTTCTGCCGCATGTTCAGCATAATTTCGTCCAACACAGATAATCTTCATACTTTATTCTTCTGAGTACGAATCAGGCTCCTGTTTAGGTTTGGCAAGCAGAATTTTGATAAAATAATAACCGCTAATCAATGTGACCAGCAGTTGTACCGTTATCATGATAATAAGAGCAGCAGTCGTCATAGTCTTGCTTTTTTACGATTCAGATAAGCCTTGTAAACTAAAATACATATAAACACATAAAGCCCTAATAACATAAGGCGAGCTAGATCTAAATAGAAAATAGGGTTAATAAAATTGCCTTTGAATAGGGCATCTCCTTTCTTGACATGGTCTCCTATTGCTACAGAAGGTTCGTTCTTTATTGGTTTAGAATAGGTATGTGGTGTTTGTTCAATGTCCGATGCAGAAATGGTTAAATAATGAAACTCGTTATCTGAATGAAGTTCTGTTACGTTTCCCTCCACAGGTGATTCAAAATTTGAAGAGAACCAAGCACGATTTACTTCGATATCGGCATGTAGCAGTTTGCCAATAAGGCTGCCATGATCCAATTCATAACCTTCTGAAAAAGCTTTTCCCCAGTCACCACCTTTAGGCGTAATTAAGGTGCCTATAAGAATAATGATAAGAAAAATAGGGGTAATAAATACCATGATGGGCTTAAAAAAGTTTGGTACTTTCATGTCAGATCCTTGTACCAATTCTTTCCATCCTTTGTTTATACCAAAGATCCAAGCAAAGAGTATCGTTTCGAGTGTGGCAAATATCACAAGTGATGCTGTACCTGCCCAGTAGTCATATTCATCAAAGAATCCTTCCTGAAAGAAAAATACAGTAGGTAGTCCCATAATCAATGTAATGAGACCGAAGGTGAAAGCGGAGCTTCTACGCCCCCATTTGAATTCATCTTGTAAGAAGCCCATCCAAGGTGTACCCATGGCTAAAGAAGACGTGATACCTGCAAAGAAAAGCAGCCCAAACCACATCACCCCGGCAAATGTACCTAAGAATGCCCCCCACTGCGTAAAGAGGTATGGCATGGTTTGAAAGGCCATGGCAAATCCAGCGTTCTCTTTTACCCAATCTAATCCAAGATATCCTACAGAAATAGGAATGACAATAGAAGCACCTAAAACAATCTCCACAAAACCGTTCATCCATCCGGCACTCATGGCATTAAGGGCTATGTCGTCTTTTGGTCGTACATAAGAGGCATAACATTGAATAGTGCCCATGCCTAGAGAAAGAGTAAAAAATATTTGACCTGCGGCTGCAAACCATACTTTTAAATCTGTCAGCTTGTCAAATTGCGGGTTCCATAAAAAATTTAATCCAATATGCGAATTACAGTCTTTGCATAGGCCGGTGTCGCCAAGGGTAATTCCTTTTATGGAAAGGAGAATACCAAATAAGATAAGCAGCGGCATGCCAATCTTGGCTGCCTTTTCTACTCCGCCGCTTAATCCCTTGGAGAGAATATAGGTGTTAAGGGCTAAGCAAATTACATAAAAAACGATGGCTTCAAAAGGAATACCTGTAGTGGAATAGCCAATATCAACATACTGTGTAAAAAAAACGGCTACTTGCTCCTGACTCATACCGGAAAAGGTTTGAATAATGGAATGAAGTATATAGCTCATAGCCCATGACTCGATGTAGCAATAGTATGCGGCTACAGCTATATTGGTAAATATACCAAAAACACCGATATATTTCCATAAGCGGCGTTTATCCATTGAGTCAAGAATAAAGGGCGTGGAATGGTTATTGGAGCGACCTCCGAATCGCCCGATAGACCATTCAATCCATAATAAAGGAATCCCCATTAGTAAAAAGCAAACCAAATAGGGAATGATAAATGCACCTCCGCCATTTTGGACTGCTTGAACCGGGAATCTAAGAAAGTTGCCCAGCCCGACAGCATTGCCGGCCATAGCTAAGACAAGGCCTATGCGCGTACCCCATTGTTCTCGTTCTGCCATAATACGATTGATTTTCGGCCTAAAGAAAAGGAAACTTTTTTAACTCATACGCATCCTTCAAAGAAAAAATAACATAGAGTACAAATATTTATCTCTATCGGTGTTCTCTTTCTATTTGGCTAATAGATAAAACCGTATCTTTGCAACCCTATATTAAATAATTAAAGAGTCATGGAAAACATGAACGAAGAAAAAAACTCCCATCCTATGCCATCTAATGAACATAGTGCTAACAATTCTTCTGATATGAATGATTTATCAGTTCATAATCAAGAGATGGAGGAAGATGTGATTAAGATTAATGAAGGAGAGCAGGATATCTTGTCCGAGTTGGAGGAGGATATTACTTCTTTTGACCAGCATGACGCCAACACATTGGTTGATGTAATCGGAAAGTTATTTACGGAAGAACAATTATTGGCCTTTCGGAACTCTTTTAATCTTTTGAAAAAAAGATTTCGTGAGCTGTTAGAAGATGAAAAAACTAAGCAATATAATTTACATATTGAAGAAGGGGGCAAACCGGATGCTTTTTACTACGAACCGACAGACCCGCTCAATCGTCTAAAAGAAGCTATTCGTTCTTACAGTGATAAACTGACAGAGATTAGAAAACGCGAGGAACAAGCCTTACAATCTAATTTCCTCTCTAAACAAGATTTGGTTCATGAATTACGCTTGTTGATATCTGAAGAGTCGGATATTAAACGGGCTTTCGAACGTTTTAATGAGCTAAGACATAATGGTCTTCTATTGGCCCCGTACCGCAACACTTAGCCGAGGAATTATGGAAAAATTTTAAGTTTCTATCGGATAAGTTTTATGAGTTTGTACAGATTAATAAAGAGCTGTATGAGATAGAACTTAGGCGTAATCTTAAAGTTAAAAAACAGTTAGTTTCACGATCTGAAGGTTTGATATAAATGCATTCAATCCAAAAAAGTATAGAGCTCTTGCATACAATTAAGAAAGAATGACGCGAAACAGGTCCGGTACCGCGTGAACAGGCTAAACCCTTATTTGATAGTTTTAAA
>JAIXKU010000325.1 GCA_026936045.1 Flavobacteriales bacterium | reverse complement strand
ATGTGGGTTACTACAGAAGCAGTGCAAATACACGGAGGATATGGTTATGTAAAAGAGTATCATGTTGAGCGTTTGATGCGTGATGCTAAGATTACACAAATATACGAAGGCACAAGTGAAGTACAGCGTATTGTAATCAGCCGTTCTGTATTGGGATAAAATAATTCTCTACATTAATTCTCTCTTAGGGAAATGAACCAATCTTTTACCCCTTATAAAAGAGCCATTTCCATAGCTCACGGTAAGTAATTTTTTTCCCGTACATTAACATCCCCGTACGATAAATACGTGCAGCAATCCATGTCGTAAAAATAAACCCGCCAATCAAAAATAATGCAGAGAGCAGCACTTCCCAAATCGGTACGCCAAAAGGAATGCGTACCATCATTACAATAGGAGATGTGAGAGGAATAAATGAGCATATTTTCGCGATGGTACCTTCGGGGTTTTTGAGTACAAACTGGGCTATGGCAATGGAAAAGATCAGAGGTAATGTGACGGGCATCATGAATTGTTGGGAGTCTGATTCGTAATCTATTGCTGAGCCGACAGCTGCAAACAAGGAACTGTATAGGAGATATCCGCCCAAAAAATAGAAGATAAAAAGACTTATCATGACTGTAAAGTCGGTCATATTAAAAACATTAAGTAGCGAACTAACGTCTAATCCGCCTATTTCTGCTTGTGTTTCAAGTGAGCCCGAACTGATCTGTTCCATCAGGCTGGGGGCAAATACAGCACTAATTACTGTCACCACGATACCTGAGAAGATAACCCAAATAAGAAACTGAGTAAGCCCTACCATTGCAATGCCAATAATCTTACCCATCATGAGTTGAAAAGGCTTAACAGACGAAACCATGACTTCCACAATACGGCTTGTTTTTTCTTCCATTACACCGCGTAAAACCTGAATGCCGTATAGAAGAATGAAGATATATATCAGCATGCTGCTGCCAAAAGCAAGAAAGAATTTCTGATCGGAAAAGTCGGCCTCCTCTTCTAATCCTCCTGCTGATTCTTTAATGCGTTTTTCAAAGAGATTTATTTTTACCCGCACACTATCAAAGATGTTAGGGTCAAGATTGTATTGAATAAGCTTTTGCTCTTCTATGAGTTTCTCCAGCTCAATTTCTAACGCGCTTTTTACACTCATGGAGGGTCTGTCTTTAAATGAAAGATACATACCTCTTGGATGTGCCACCGGATCGCGAGGAATGTAAAGTATGGATGAGTATGCTTCATTAAAAATAGAATCTCGGGCTTGGAAATAATCATCATATTTCCATATAAGTTGAAGTTTACTATTAGGCCTGTGTTGATTGTAATCACGCAAACCGTCTGAGAAATGAGATGGAGATGAGTCCACTACCATGACCACATGTTCTTTTTCCTCCTCTGATACAGCAATAAAAATCAAAGCACCATATACCAATGCCATTAGAATAGGGCCAAGAATAGTCATAATGATGAAACTTTTCTTTCTTACCCTTGTCAGGTACTCGCGTTGTATGACTAACCAGATCTTTTTCATTCTTTTCCTTGGGTTACCTTTTGTATAAAGATATCATGCATGGAAGGAATTTTTTCGCTGAAATAATGAATCTCTGCATGCTGTAGCAATGATTGAAGAATCTCATTCGACGAAACACCATCTTGTGCCTGAAGCGTTAGTATTATCTCATCTTGTTCGGCATGTTCATGCAAAAGCGTTGCTTTCGGTGTCAATGCTGTTCTTATGAGATCTGTATTGCCACTTATTCTTGCTTCATATTGTTGTGTTCGATAAGCTCTTCTTATATTATGTACAGAGCCATCCAATATTTTCTGACTTTTATGAATGAGTGCAATATGGTCACATAATTCTTCTACCGATTCCATGCGATGCGTAGAGAAAATAATGGTAGCGCCTTCCGTTCTTAATCGGATGATTTCTTGTTTTATTTGCTCGGCATTAACGGGATCGAATCCACTGAAAGGCTCATCAAAGATTAATAATTCAGGTTCATGTAGAACAGTGGAAATAAACTGGACTTTTTGTTGCATCCCTTTTGATAATTCCTCTATCTTCTTGTTCCACCAATGTTGCATCTCAAAGCGTAGAAACCATTTTTTTGTTTTCTCTTTGGCCTCTGTGAGCGATAAGCCTTTAAGGCGTGCCAAATACAACACCTGTTCGCCAACTTTCATCTTTTTATACAGTCCGCGCTCTTCAGGAAGATAACCGATAGATGATATATGCCTTGGAGATAAAGGCTCATCATTAAAATAAAGCTTCCCCTCATCAGGAGCTAATATCTGATTAATGATACGAATGAGCGTGGTTTTACCAGCGCCATTAGGCCCTAAGATACCAAAAATCTTTCCTCTCGGAACGGATATTGATACATTGTTCAATGCCGTATGACCTGCAAATTGCTTGCTTATATACTCTGCTCTGAATATGTATTCCGATGACATAATACAAACCTACGTAAATTTTATTCAATGGCTATTCATTAAAAGCAGAAAAGAGATGAAGAATCATACCCAGAAGAACAGCTTATTAGTTCATTAAGACCAATTTGATGTTCAATATTCATAAGTAAATTTATGATATAAACTTTGACATGGCTTGCTGTATAGTCTGAGCCTCTTTAGCAGCGGCTGAATCAAAAGCATCATCCGATGAGGCATAAATAATAGAACGTGAGGCATTGATTAATAAACCAATTTGTTTGTTCATGCCATATTTTACAACATCCTCCAGCGAGCCTCCTTGGGCACCGACACCGGGAATAAGAAGGAAATGATCAGGTATTATTTTTCTGATATCAGCCAAATATTCGGCACGGGTAGCGCCAACAACAAACATCATATTATCGGCAGTACCCCATCCTGATGCTGTTTTGATGACGTGCATAAACCAATCATTCCCATCTTGATCTTTTGCATTCTGAAAATCAACCGCACTTGGATTAGATGTCAGTCCTAGTACAATAGAAAACTTTTCGGCATATTTAAAAAATGGTGTCACAGAATCACTTCCCATATAGGGTGATAAAGTAACAGCGTCGCAGTTCATGGCTTCAAAAAAAGCTCGGGCATACATATCGCAAGTGTTTCCGATATCTCCTCGCTTAGCATCAGCAATGGTAAAATGTGATTTTCCGATGTATCTCATGGTTTTATCCAAGGTATGCCAACCGGATGCGCCATTGGCTTCATAAAAGGCCGTGTTTAGTTTATAAGCTACACAATAATCGCGCGTAGCATCAATGATGCGACGATTAAATTCAAAAACAGGATCGTCGGCATTCTTTACACAGTTCGGTAAGCGTTGCATATCGGTGTCTAAACCAATACAGAGGAAAGATTTTTTCTTTAAGATCTCTTTATGAAGTGTCTCTCGATTCATCTGTTATAAAATTATTTTTTCCCGGTACTGCCAAATCCATCACTGCCCCGAAGAGAAGTGTTAAGCTGGTCAGCAGGGATTAAATTTGCCCGCTCGTGACGGGATATTATCATTTGAGCTATTCTATCACCGTGTTGTATAACAAATATTTCATCTGAAAGGTTAATCAGAATAACACCAATCTCGCCTCGGTAATCAGCATCAATTGTACCCGGTGTGTTTAAAACAGTAATTCCTTTCTTTAAGGCCAATCCACTACGCGGTCTGATTTGGGCTTCGAATCCTTCTGGCAATTCAATAAATAATCCCGTAGGGATCAAATCGCGCTGCATGGGCTTTAGAATGACATCGTGTTCCAAATTAGCACGTAAGTCCATTCCAGCCGCGCCCGACGTTTCGTATTTAGGCAATTCGTTGGTAGATTGATTGATAATTTTAACGTCTAATTCCATATTTCATCATTAGTTTTTGAATAAAATCTCGTATTGGCTTGTCAAACAAATATACAGCATAAAAATATGGAAAGAAGAGCAGCGTGTTGATTAAGAATAGAAGAGCAGGATTGTCAAAAGGAAGCAAATGGCTGATATAATATAATAGCCAAGCCAGGATGATGAAAAACGCAATCTTCTTTATGTTGTATGGTATGGGGAAATATTTCTGACCAAAAATATAGCTGACAACCATCATGCTGAAATACGCTAAGATAGTAGCCCAGGCGGATGCCATATAACCCCATTTAGGAATAAAATAATAATTAAATCCAATGGTTACAGC
>JAIXKU010000305.1 GCA_026936045.1 Flavobacteriales bacterium | reverse complement strand
GGAGAGTCTATAACCGATGGCGTAAAGTTCGCGCTTCAGGAAGCGTTTGAAGGATACGAGGCGGATGTAGAACTCACTTTTGAGCCGCCATGGAATTATGATATGATTTCCGATGAAGGCAGACTGTTCTTAAGAATGTAGCAGTCTTCTTTATTGATGAATTAAGTAATTGTGTAAATATGAGATATAGCCTGACGTTATTATTAATGTTAATCTATATGCTAGCCTCCGGACAAATTGATGTGAAAGAGGTACATAAGTCATTGACAAAATACTCAATTGGCTTCTGTTATTTTATGGAAGTTGTTGAGAAGTAAGTATGTGAAGAATGTTGCCCGTATAGGTGCTAATTCTTAACACGCTCCATATATTCTCCTGTTTCAGGGTTCACCTTAATCAATTCGCCTTGCTCTACGAAAAGAGGCACAGAAATAACAGCGCCTGTTTCAAGTGTAGCGGGCTTCAAGGTTCGAGTAGCGGTATCGCCTCTCAAGCCGGGCTCAGTGTAAGTAACTTCTAAAACGACAGATTGGGGTGGAGTAGCATAAATGGGGTTTTCACCTTCAAACGAAACGCGTACCATAGCACCTTCCTTCAGGAACTTCTCGGCATCGCCAAACAGAAAAGCGGCAATGTTATATTGCTCGAATGATTCAGTGTCCATGCACACCAAAGAATCCGACTCTTTATATAAATATTGCAAGTCGCGTTCTTCAACCCTTACAATTTCCACCTCTTCATCAGGTCTGAATCGGTTTTCTGTTTGTTTACCTGTTTTCAGGTTACGCATTTTACCTTGATAGAACGCTCTTAAATTTCCGGGCGTTCTATGCTGGTATTCCATTACCACACAGAGTTCATTATTATGCCTGATAAATGTGCCTACCGATACATCTGATGCTTTTGCCATGCCAAATAAATTGTCTTGATTTCCGGCAAAATTAATAGAATTTCTGCTACTTGCCTGTCTGTTTTCTTCATTTTTTAGTTTTATAGGAATGGGATATTTAATAAAGGGCTGATAATGCTGCCGGTTTTTATTTAGTCATAACAACTTACAATATAAAAAAAAATGTATTTTTGCCTGCTAAAATTGTCCCTATGGGTAAGAAAAATAAAGAAACAGATGAAACGCTGGTTGATTTAGGTGGTGCTTATGACAGTACGGTTGATTTTTATAACAAATATAAAAAGCATCTGACTATCGCCTTAGGCGCCATTGTGGTATTAGTCGGCGGTTATATGTACTATACCGAAATGATAAAGAAACCCAAGGAAAAAAAGGCATACGAAGACCTTTTTACGGCAGAATATTATTTCGACAAAGATTCTTTCGATTTAGCGCTCAATGGGAAAGAAGGTGAATTTTATGGCTTCCTGCAAGTGATTGATGAGTATGGATCCACTAACGCCGGTAATTTAGCACAGTATTATGCAGGTATTTGTTATTTACAGACGGGTAAGTTTGAAGACGCTATTGAGCATCTTAAACAGTTTTCATCTTCAGATGTTATTTTAGCTCCAATGGCTTTAGGATGTATTGGTGATGCTTATCGCGAATTAGGCCAATCAGAAGAAGCTGTTAAGTATTACGAAAAAGCAGCCAATAAAAATAATAATATTTTCACGGCGCCGATGTATTTGAAAAAAGCCGGTATGACCTATGAGGAAGATTTGAAAAATACGGAAAAGGCATTGAAAATGTATTTAAAAATCCGGGATGAATATGGCAATACAACAGAGGGTAGGGATATCGGGAAATACATTAGTCGTATAGAATTTGCCCAATAACGTTTCATCGTGTCTTCAGCGCAACATAATCTCTCCTCTTTCTTAACAGACCTAAAACTTTCTTCTGATGTTAAAGTGGGTATCGTCGTATCAGAATGGAATGAAGAGATAACGAATGCCTTGTTGTATGGAGCTAAGCACACACTGTTTCAGGCCGGATTAACGTCCTCGCAGATTATTGTCAAACAAGTGCCAGGTAGCTTTGAGCTCGTGTTAGGCGCTCAACTTCTGATGGAAAATCATCAGTTAGATGCAGTTATCTGCTTGGGTTGTGTTATTCAAGGTGAAACACCACACTTTACATTCATTTCACAAGCAGTGGCGGATGGCATTATGCGTTTAAATATAGATTATAACCGGCCTGTTATTTTTGGTGTGCTGACCGTAAATACGTTGGTGCAGGCAAAAGACAGATCGGGTGGGAAACACGGTAATAAAGGTGATGAAGCGGCTTCTACCGCCATTCGTATGATTGCTTTGCAGAAAGAGACCGAGAAATAAGCTATCTTAATCCTTTCAAAACCTCAAGCGCTTCATCAATATGGCGTGAAACTTGAAAATGTGAAGAAAAGATATGACGAATCAAGCCATGTTTTTCTATCACAAAAGTGGTTCTGCCCGGGAAAAGAAATAACGTTTTCTTTACACCATAAAGTTCTCTGACTTTTCCTGTCATGTCGCTTAATAATATATAAGGCAGTTTATGTTTGTCAGCGAAACGAATATGTGAAGCCATGCTGTCAGAACTAATACCAATTACCTCTGCATTCATAGATAAAAACAACTCATAATTATCCCTAAAGCATTTGGCCTCCGTTGTGCAGCCGGGCATATCATCTTTAGGATAAAAATAGAGTACAACATCAGAACTTTTCAATATATCCGACAATCGGACTAGTGTATGATGTTGATCTCGTAATACAAAATCCGGTGCAAAATTTCCTATTGATAACGTTTTAGATAAAAGCTTTTTCATCTTAATATTGGACTCCCGGTCTAGTATTTCTCTCATGTAAACAAGAATGTTTAACTGCAATATTACCGCTTAAGTTTCTATATATACTGCGTTACGAGTTAAATATAGTTAAGTACTCAAACTTTAGTTTCTTTTGATATACCTGCTTCGTATGGGTTAAATTGTATTAAACTTGTAGGTTTTTTGAATAGCAGTTATATTTTTGAAGCATGAATAAAGTTTGGAGAGAGAATCTTATTATTGCCTGGCGCTCTATTCAAGGTCAGCTCTTGCGAACAGTACTTACCATTCTGATTATAGCTTTTGGTATCATGTCATTAGTAGGTATGCTTACGGCTATTGATGTGCTTAAACAAAGCATTAATGAAAACTTTTCATTCTTAGGAGCAAATACATTTGCCATAAAAAACAGAGGCATGAGGATACAGCTAGGGCGTGGAGGACAGCGCCCCAAAAAACATCCTGAAATTACGTATGAGCAGGCTTTGAGGTTTAAAGAATCCTTTGCATTTCCGTCTGCTATTAGCGTATCAGCCAATGCTACTTCAGCCGGCGTATTAAAATACGGCTCTAAAAAAACACACCCCAATATTCCGGTTTTGGGAACAGACGAAGATTATCTGCTGACAGCCGGATATGAGATAGAAGAAGGGCGAAACTTTACGAGTGATGAGATTCATGCCGGCGCGCCCTCTGTAATTATCGGTTCTGAAATCAAAGCTAATTTCTTTGGGAACAACAGTGCTATTGGTGAGGGTATTTGGATAGGTTCAAAGAAATATAATATCATAGGCTCATTACAAAAAAAAGGTGCCGGGTTGGGCATGGGTAATGATCGTATAGCCATCATTCCTATCAATAATTTACGAATGAACTATAAGAGTGGAAGCACTTCGTTTGTTATTACTGTAAAATGCGAAGATGCAAAGATTATGGATCATGCAGTGGGTGAGGCCATAGGATTGTTTCGTATTATTCGTAAGGATCCGTTAGGCAGAGAAAGCTCGTTTGAAGTTGAAAAAAGTGATAGTCTGATTAATGAATTGCTTGGTATGACGCAATATATCTCTATAGGCTCTATTGTGATTTCCCTGATCACCTTGCTCGGCGCTTTGATAGGATTATTAAATATTATGCTAGTGTCTGTTACCGAACGTACACGCGAGATTGGTATCAGAAAGGCTATTGGTGCTACACGCTCATCTATTGCCTATCAATTCCTGATTGAAGCAGTTTTGATTTGTCAGTTGGGCGGACTGATGGGAGTTGTATTAGGTATTTTGATAGGTAATAGCATGACAGTGCTTATTGGTGGTGCATTTATAGTGCCTTGGAACTGGATAATCGTCGCTGTCGTTGTTTGTTTTTTGGTGGGGATGGCCTCCGGTCTGTATCCTGCCATTAAAGCAGCCCGTTTAGATCCTGTGGAATCTTTGAGATATGAATAATACAACGC
>JAIXKU010000105.1 GCA_026936045.1 Flavobacteriales bacterium | reverse complement strand
GGTGTTACTTATGCGCTATGAAATAATAATTTAATCGATCATAATATTGTTTCTCGAATTCCGATTTTGTTAATGGTTTTTTGTTTGTCAGATAATTATCAAGTGTTGAAACCTTCATGGATACCTTGCTAAAAAAATCAAAGAGCTTTGCAGGTGTTGTTCCATAGTGATTGGAGGCTCCAATTCCATGTTCGAAAATTATGATTGGTTTATTTTTTTCGATTATCTCAATAGCTCCCTCTAAAACCTGTAATTCAGCTCCTTCCACATCTATCTTTATTAAATCGATGGATATATCTTTTGGAATGACATTATCTAAAAGATCAGTCTTAACTCTTATTGTAGTATCTTTTTCACGAGGGTTATCATAATCTCTTTTTTTTAAACCACTATATGAAGGGTTGGACATTACATAATTAAAGTCAGAGACTCCAGTAGAATTTGATGCTGCGAGGTTAAGTATTGTGCAATTCTTAGTACCTTAAATCCGCACCAAAACCCCCAAAATAAAAGTAAAGCGTTGTAAATAAAATACTTACAACGCTTTTTAGTTAGAGAAATTTCACTTATCTTAGTGCTGTTAATCAAACAAATAAATGACTCTCTGATGACAAAAATACTAAAAGCCCCTCAAACTGTCACCTCTTTTGCCGGAATTTCTTTTGTTAATGATGCATTTGCACAATGCGGGTTGTCAAAGTTGATAGATGAAGATCTTGGTAATAGAAAATCAGTTGCCTATAAATACAGCGACATATTCCGTTCGTTGTTTGATATTTTCTTTTGTGGTGGAGATGTTATTGAAGACATCCAGCAACATTTACGTCCTACGCTTGAGCATATCCCGGGTAATAAAGTTCCTAGTTCAGATACATTGCTGCGAGGGATAAAAGAACTATCATTAGCCAACACCAAGGTTGAGTCTTCAAAAGGAAACGTGTATAATTTTAACATCAATCATAAATTAAACAATCTGAATATCAAGTCGCTGCTGCTTACCAACCAGCTTAAAAGAGGCGAATATTATGATTTTGACTATGACAACCAAATCATAGCCTGTGAAAAATATGATAGTAAAAGAACATACAAAAAGAACAAAGGCTACTGCCCGGGAGTGGCTACAATAGGGGATAAGATAGTTTATGTCGAAAATAGGGATGGCAATGCCACTGTCAAAATAGGCCAGGCACAAACCCTACAGAATGCATATACAATACTGAAAAACAATGACATACACGTCAATCGTTCACGAATGGATGCCGGGTCATATTCAAAGGAAATTATTGAGACAGTAGCAAAGAACAGTCGGTTATTCTATATCCGTGCCAATCGTTGTGACGACATAACCAATCAGATCCGCCAGATTACGAACTGGAAAAAAGAGACTATCAACTTCAAAGAATATGAAGTTGCTTCAATTCCCTTCCGACAATTCTTTGAAGACAAAAACTACCGTCTTGTGGTCATGCGCACCAAAGAAGATAATCACGACCAAATGGATATCTTTACGGGGGATAATTTGATGTACAGATGTATTCTTACTAATGACCAAGTATCAACAGAAAAAGAAGTCATTATCTATTACAACCAACGTGGAGCGAGCGAAAAGACATTCGATATACAGAACAACGACTTCGGTTGGGGCAGATTACCTTGCTCTGATATGCATTATAACACAGCTTACTTAATCATAACAGCCATGCTGAAAAACTTCTACAATTACATCATCCAAAAGGTGGCAACCGTCTTTAAGGACATCCCTGTGACAAGCAGACTTAAACGGTTTATATTCAGGTTTATATGTGTAAGTGGCAAATGGATTCGAACTGCCCGCCAAAACGTCCTAAAACTGTACACCGACCGCCCCTACGAATTACTTGAATTTGGCTAATATTCTGTAATTCAATGCAATATATTTATGACTACAGCTGCGATGGGAAATCTATGCCATGTCGCAAGCGAATGCACAGGTTTTGACAAAAAATTTCAAATTTCTCCTCATATTCCATATTTTTTCCCGACCTTTCGACTAAAATTTTATTCCGTATGGTTTTTTTGAGTCATCATGAGTTGATTTTGGACTAAAATTTCACTAAATAAACCATACTGATTATCCTAATTTTTTACTTGCGGATTTAAGGTTTTATTAAAATTTGAATATATTTCAAACATCATATATATATTCTATTTATCTTTGACCGAAGTTTTAACGATCATATGATTATCCTCCCGTAATATATTCCCTTTCTTCATCCCGGTGGTGTCTTTATTCCTCTCCTACTCTATTTATACTAAGGAAGTTGACCATGCTGTTTATCAAAAAGTCAAAGTTCACCCCAACGGCCGTAGCCTACAGGAATTGCTCCTGCCTCGGCGTTGAAGTCGAACATGGATATAAAAGGCAGGAAGACGTCCTTGTCAATTTTACACAGTGGAAGAAGTAAAGGCTGTATGGGAAGCGGGATTCAAGGTGATATATTGCAGGAGGACAGTCGCGCACTATTTGGAAGAAAGTAAAAAGTTAGTCCGGTAGATCTTCAATTGGCGGCCAGAAATCCAAATACGAACCAGATGGCAAGGTGTGTGATGTTCCTGCCACTTCAATATGGTTCAATGGGGTCCATCTTACATACTCCGGGTTGATTGCCGAATTGGATCTGATGCATCAAAAGTACCCACACCTCATTACTGAAAGAAACTGGTTCCCCAACCTAAAGACAAAAAGGTGGTAACTTCGTTTACTATGTGAAAATATCAGATAATCCCAATGAAGACGAAGGCGATGTGGGAGAATCGATATATTGTTCACGGCGCTGCACCATGCCCGTGAACCACATGAGTATGATGCAGCTTGTATATTTCATGTGGTACATTCTCGAAAAATACGATACCGACCCTGAAATCAGATACCTGATCAATAAATCAGAGTTGATTTTCGTTCCTTGCGTTAATCCCGAGCGGCTATATATACAATGAAGCGACTCACCCAAGCGGCGGAGGTCTTTGGCGAAAGAATCGAAATAACACGAATGGCCCTGGAGGCGTAGATCTTAATCGAAACTATTCCGTGGGCTTTGCCTATGACAATGAAGGATCTTCACCGGTGTACGCATCGGATACTTATAGAGGTGATTATCAACTGTCAGAAATTGAAACTAAAACAATACATACGCTCAGGCTCAACAATCAGTTCAAGATTGCCATCAATTACCATTCTTTCGCTAATGTGCTGATTTATCCGTGGGGATATTTGGAACAAAATACACAAGATAAAAAAACATACTTCTATTTCTCACAGGATCTTACCCAATATTCCGACTATGGATATGGCCTGAATAGTGAGACTCTGGGCTATCCAATAAACGGCACTGCTGACGACTACCTTTATCAAAACGGCGTAATTTCCTTTACTTTTGAATGCGGGGGGCCCGAACTGACCGATGAGGAAAGCTTTTGGCCGCTACAAAATAAAATTCAGCCGATATGTGGGCAAATGCTGTATCAGAATATCCGTGCACTTTGGTTACCTCAATGAGGGCATTCAATATCAAGTGACAAGTGACAATGTTATAAAACCGGGAAATAATTCCGTGAATATCATGTTTACAAGAACAGGATTGAACAGTGATCCGGTCAACATTAGTATTCGTCCTTTGACAAATAATGTTGGATATTTTAGCAAAGACTTTACCCTGAAGCTTAATCATCTGGAAAAAAATCAGATAGAAATCCCAATAACTGCCTTTGCCAATAACTCAGAAACCGCCTTGTTGGAAGTCAGCTCCGTGTATAACAACAGCTATTTGAAAAGAGATACCATCAAACTTAAATTATTGAATTATGAAGTTAGGTTTGAGAATGACGGAGATGACCTTTCTGTTTTTGTAAAGCAAAATTCAGGAGAAAATTGGACGCTTGATCAGACAAATTATTATGACACCTTTTCATCGTTGGCACTCAACAATCTTTCTACTTATGAAAAGGCGGAAAATAAGATCCTTGAATTAAAATATCCGGTCAACTTACCGGAAACTGACTCTCTTGCTTTCTTCTCATTCTTTGCAAAGTGGAACATTGAAAAGAATATTGACCATTTGAAGACCTACATTTCTACAGATGGGCTGTATTGGGATGCAATTTGCGGGAACTATTCTCAGTCGGGCAACATAGATCAAGGCGAAGACGAACCCGTACTAGATGGATTCCAGCCGGATTGGGTCAATGT
>JAIXKU010000027.1 GCA_026936045.1 Flavobacteriales bacterium | reverse complement strand
ACAATATCCTGTGTGGTTTGTCCGCCCGGTTGCCAGGTATAGCTAGTAGCTCCTGCTGGACCATAAAGTGTTATCATATCTCCACTACAAATAGGATTGGAAGAGGCGGTGATGTCCGGGAACTGTACACCGGAGTTGGCTGTAATGGAGTAACTGCAAATATCGCCTGCATAACCATCAATCATTAAATAATAATCTTGTCCGATGGTAAGATTATTAGCTGTAATAGTAAAAGTGCCGGATCCTTCTTTAAAGTCAGAAACAGGAGTGAAATTACAACAGGCAGTACCAGCAGAAAAGATTTGCATTTGTATGCCACCGGATGGATAATTCCCCACAAAGCAGTTAGTAACGGTTACGTTAAGAATGGCTGTTGTGTTAGATGCTGTAAATCGAATCCAGGAGTTATTGTCTAATCTGACATCACAAGCCGGAGCACCAATACCCCATGCACCACCTAGACCAAAAATACCTCCTTGACATGTACCGGAAGTATATGTATATGTTGGCGGATTATTCATTTCTGCCAATGCGCGCATATTACAAGGTCTATCTACGGTAAAAGCTGCGCTTGTAGTACCACTATAGCCATTTAAATCACATATATAAAGTGCATTGGCGCAATTATCATGTGTATTGGTTGTAACGCAGAATCCGATATTGCCTGTAGTGTTACCATTAAATGCCCAGTATCGTAGGTACACGGTGGAACCGGGTGTTAACCCTGTTGCATTAATAAAAGGCTTGAAATCATTGGCTGTACCCGGATAATTATAATCATCCGCGCAAGCTATTTGTGTTAGATTATTACAGGTGCCGGAGTACAATGCCATGGCAACATCGTTAATACCATAACCCGGCTGTGCCGTAATGGTAATATTGCCTGTAGAAGGCACAACTATAGAGAACCATACATCTTTAGGTTGTGGTGAGTTATTAAAACCACCTTGTTGTGGAGGGCTGCCACCTGCACAGGAAGCAGGCGTAGGAATACCTACACCGGAAGATGTTGTAGCGCCAACAGTAGAGAAGTTCATATAATTACAAGAGGTGGTAACAACTGGTAGTGCAATAGCGCCACAAGGATCATCATTAGGCGGAACAGGTGTAGGTGTGCCGGTAACACAAATTTGGAAAGGAGCGCCACCTGTTGATGCGTAATAATCATATACGCGTATGTAATAGGTTGAACCTACAGTAAGTCCAACGGCATTAATGACCTCATTCCCATTTGTAAAAGCATTATCCATACATACTAAAGAGGTTAAACTGCTACATCCACTACCGGAAAAGAGTTGGACAACAGCATCCATTGTTGATGAAGGATCGACGGTTATTGTATGAACGGAATTTGTAGCTACAAAACTAAACCATACATCATCGTCAGCTGTTCCAACACAGCCCGGTAAAGATTGACTGGCATTTAATGATGTGGCATTTGTATAAACACATGAGGCGTTTACACTTAATGAAATAGCATTGCCACAAGCATCGTTGGAAGGTGGAGGCGGTGGCGTGGTGATACAAATAGTAAACGTATTTGGCGAACCCCCTCCCGTAAAATAATGATAGACACGAATACGATATGTAGTACCGATTGTTAGGTTGCTGGCATAAATTGTTTCGGGCTGGCCTGTACTGGTTGCGTCCATACAGTTTAAAGAGATGAGAGTAGAGCAAGACCCAGAAAATAACTGGACAACAGGATCTAAGCCGACAGAAGGTGTTACGGTTATTTGATGTGAGGTAGAGGTAGCTACAAATTGATACCAAACATCATCATCTGCGTTACCAACACAACCCGGAATATTTTGCGAGAGTCCTGTTGCACCGGCTACAGGTGAGCTACAGTTGGGCATTACGGTTAATGTGATTGCTGCCGAACAGTTTTCAGACTGTGCAATCGCTTTTTGGTTACTGATGAAGTATAGACAAAATAAAATTAATAAGAGATGCTTCATTTTCTTGAACATATTAGCGGTTGCTGAGTTTTTCAATGGTTATGTCACCTGGCGACATACCTAGTAGAATCATTCTCTTTTTTATATCGGTTAATGAGAATACCTCAGATCTATTCTCATCTATGTTTTCTTCTTCATAATAGGTGAAAACAAATTCAGCCATTTGACTATCAGGCTTATACTTGTATTTTACTTGCATTATTGTTGGCATATTAGAGATATAAGCCTCTAATGTTTGCAGATCAGATTCAGATTGAACGGATACTATTGAATAATGACATTGATAATGGATAGGTTGTGTCCTGGCTTGGGTTTGAGAAAAAACAATCTTACCTATACTCAAGACAAAAAGAAATAAGAGATAGCGAAAGAACCTCATAAATGTTTTTTTCAAAAATAAGCTATTTTACTTAAAGCACTTTTCTTTATTATGTATTTACGGTATATGATTGAGTAAATAAAAAGCCCGACTTAGCAAGTCGAGCTTTTTATGATAGAATATCTTAAGATACTTTATGGAACCAAAGTCTTAAATTCAGAGTCATTTCTGTATTTCAAAAACTCTAAGTCAATCTTAGCTTTAGTTTTCAAACTACCATCTTTCTGAATAGCTGTTCTCAAGTTATCATATAAAGCTTGTTTGCTATTTGTACGTGCAGCAGCAATAGCTTTAAGGTAATATGAAAGGGCCAGTTCTTTTACGTCAGAGCAGTCGATTGTAGAACCTGCTTTTTCAGGGCTTCCGGCTAATAGTTTAGCTAAAGCGGCATTGAAAGAACACTCATTCCCAAAAGAAGATACGGCTTCGCTGTATTTACCTTGCAGGATATAGATATTACCTAAGTTATGAGCATTCTCACCAGAACCACCACCTTGCTTGTAATAGCTAAGGGCATTTGATTTATCTCCTTTCAGCATATATACAGCACCAATGTTATTTTTAATGGCTCTTTCGGAAGAAGAAATCTTTTCAGCTTTTTGGAACTCGGTTAAAGCCTCATTCAGCTTACCTTCTTTAACATAAATAATACCAATGTTGTTGTTGGCTCTCCAATCGTCGGGGAATTGACGAGCAGATGCATTATAAATCTGAATCTTAGTAGCATCATCAGTTATTAATGTCTGAGCGGTGTACAATAACTCTTCAAGTGTCAATTTAGACGGATCGTTCTTAGCATAGTTTATCAATTCTTCATTGGTTTTCTGACGCTCCTGAACCACTAACTTAATCTCTGATTTACGTAAAGGAGAAAGTACTTCTTTCTCAAACTGATTATAAGCAGCAGTGCCGGCAGACTTTAAGTCTCTGTTCATAGCACCGCTATTGATTTTGCTTACCAAATCATTTTTCCCTTCAAAATTCTTAGATGCTGATAATGCTTTAAATCCATTTACATCTTCACCGTTTCCTTTATTGTTAACTTGTAAAGTAGTTACTTTTTTGTCTTTAGTGAAATATAATTCTATCCATTTACGCACTTCAGTACTACGTTTCTCAGACAATGTGTTATTCTTTGTTTCCTCTCCATCGGGAGATGCCCATCCGTTTACATCCAAAGATTTGAACGTGCCGCCATCCTTAAGCTGAAAATCAACAAACTGTTGGAACGCTTTCATTTCGTCAGATGTTTTCTCTGCCGGACGAATGTTGAATGAGTTATATGGGAAATAGATATTGGCTATTTGTGTTTTGAAGATAGGACCGTAGTTGTGTTTGCCTAACACAAATTGTTCATCTTTAAGAGTGAGAAGAGGTGTAATGATAGTTCCTAATGCGATAGGCTCAGTAGTCATGCCACTATACTTCTCTTTATCCTTAATTTTCCCAATACCTTTAACATGCAATTCTGCTTCTTGCATGCCATCAGCGTATTGAATTTTGGCATTATACTTTAATGTACCCCCGTCTTTTTTTACAACTTGTCCGTCACCTGTAGCTTTTTCACCTTTTAGATAAATTGTTTTGTATGCCTTCTCTCCACCTTTATATTTCAAAATAGGTGTAACCTCTGCCAATGCTTTCTTAGGCATAGTCTTTTTGGGATATTCGGCAGTAATGGTTACTTCCACCGTGTCGCCTTTATATTCAAGTGGACTAGGCACAACTTTGTATGCAATCTTATTCAGATTAAACTTGCCACAACCCGACACAACGGCTACGGCTAACATTACAATTGTAAGATTTTTTAATTTCATAATATGAAAGTGTTATATGATTTTCAACAATGCGAAAATAAGCATAGTTTTCAATTTTTAAAAAAAAATCAAAAATTTTATTCAATTTCAACAAAATGCATGCC
>JAIXKU010000007.1 GCA_026936045.1 Flavobacteriales bacterium | reverse complement strand
GTATGATATGATTCTCATTAAAGATAATCATATTGACTTTGCGGGTGGCATAACACAAGCTATCAACCGCGTGAATAACTATCTTAAATCGAAACAACTTCAGATTCCTATTGAAATAGAGGTGCGCAGCATGGAAGAGCTTCAGCAGGTTCTTGAAATCGGGATGGTGGACAGGATTCTTTTAGATAATTTTAGTCCAAATGTACTTAAAAAAGGTGTAGCGCTGGTCAATGGTCGTTTTCAAACCGAAGCTTCAGGTGGAATTACTGAATTGAATATTGCAAGTTATGCTGAAACCGGTGTTGATTTTATTTCTGTTGGGGCGCTTACGCATCACGTCAATAGTATAGATTTAAGTTTGAAAGCTAATTTGACACCGTGAAACTACGTGAGAAAATACGTCAATATATTCCGGTAGAGCAATTTTTGCGATTGCTGAATCGGATTGTGTTACCGGGGTTCGCAAAAATTCCGTTGGGCGAAATTTTCCGTTTTTATGCGATGGGGATACAGAAATCCTCACTCTCCAATCGCGCGGCAGCTGTTTCTTTTCGCTTTTTTATGGCTTTGTTTCCCGGGCTTATCTTCTTGATAACTCTTATACCTTATATCCCTATCCCGGATTTCTCAAACAAACTCATGTTGGGTATAGAACAAATATTACCTTCAGAGCTATTCACACTTCTGGAAAAAACAATAAAGGATGCCGTTCATGACAGAAAAACCGGTTTGCTCTCAATCGGTTTTGTAGCGGCAGTCTTCTTTGCTACAAATGGGATGAATGGCTTGATGCAGGCGTTTAACGACTCTGCATTTATAACCGAAACACGTTCAGTATTCAGACACAGATTGGCGGCGTTCCTGTTGACCGTATTTGCTTTTCTCACATTCGTAATAGGCCTTTTTTTGTTGGTATATATCAATAGAACACTAATCCATTGGCTTAAACTGAAATATATCTCACATCTGATTTTTACATTGTTGTCTTTTCTGAAATGGAGTGTATTGACAACCTTGATATATTTCTATGTTGCGACGATATTTTATTTCGCCCCATCACGCTCTATGCGTTGGAATTATTTCTCGGTTGGCGCTTTGGTCTCTACGTTATTCTGTATCTTGTTTACCTTTCTAACTTCTGTGTATATTGATAATTTCTCAAAGTTTAATCAGATTTTCGGCTTACTTGGATCGTTTCCAATTGTACTTATTTGGATGTTTCTGAATTCTCTTTCTCTCCTGATAGGTTTTGAACTGAATGTGAGTATCCGCCACGTGGATTATAGAAAAAACAGATAGACGCTATTTGTTTATTACAAACTTCTTGCTTAATACCGATTCACTCGTCTGTATCTCGAAAATATAAATGCCGTTTGGGTATGATTCCAAACTAATCATTTGACTATTGTGTGTTTCGGAAGAACAAATTATTGCACCTTGTAAATTTAGTATATGCCAGGACAGAAACGGCTTATTGAAATTGAAATAAATAAAATCAGATGCAGGGTTAGGAAATAATAAGAAAGATTGATCAACCGGTGTTTCCTCGACGGATATGACGGAGCAGACCTCAAAATCAAATGTGGTTTGACTAAAGTCTAAAGTATAGCCTAACGAGTCATTGTCATGTAGAAAATAAGAGGAAACATATAAGTAAAAGATGGTAGCTGTATCTGTCAATATGGAGGCGGTGTTTGCACCACCAGGCAGTCCGTTAGCACCCGTATGGCCGTTATTCCCTTGCACGCCATAAAAGTTACAAGCCAAAGCAATGGATGGGTTGCTCCAAATTTCGGAACAATCGCTGTTTGATAAATTGAATAACGCCCAGTCAAAATCGTAGGTGCTGTCAATGGGGTGAAGTGTGAAATTAAGCTCACCCGGTCCTGTGGAAGCAAATTTATACCATCTTCCACTCTGGTCATAAGTAGCTAAACAACTGATATTCGGATTGATCTCTCCTTTATAGATATCCGCTTCTCTAGGCAGATATGGCAAGGTGTAAATCGTATCACAAATAGGTAATGCACCAATACAGTCTGCCGGTGTTTGAGAGAACCCGAAATGAAACATCATGCTCATCAGCAGAACGGTAAATATCTTTTTATTCATCACCTGAAATAATTTTTTTTAAGGTATAAATCTCGTCAATCTTTTCTTGATAACCCAATTGCCCAAAGGAAAATATTAAACTGTTTAATAATCTGATCAGAATTTCACTTGGCTGACATGGCTTATAGAACTCAGGACGCGGATTGATATTGAGTTGAGAGAGATAGGCATCTATTTCCCGTTTGCTGAAGATAGTTCCCTGACTGAAAGGGTTGATATAAAACAACACCTCTGATTCCGGACTATAATCATGCATAAAAGCTGTTCCATCAAACGGACGATTGGTATATGCCAGCACAAAATGCTCAGGCAGGTTCACTCCATACACCGGAATACCGATTGATTGCGCCAACGTGATGTACAATATGCCTAATGTTAGAGGGTTTCCTCTTTTGCTTTCAACCACCTGACTAATAAAATTATTTTGAGGTGAGTGGAAATTGGCTTTGTTGTTGGTGAAGCGATGTATGTCAAACAAAACCAAATTGATGGTTTTGATCTTTTCAATAGGCGCTTGTGTATGAAGAAGCTCGAGTGATAGATCTTTCTTTAGTTGATAGATGGTTTTTTGAAAAACAGCTTCATCTAATTCAGGGTATTGATACCTGTCAATAAGTAAAGCGCCACGCAGCAGATTATCCGACTCCATCTGTTTCCAGTCGGCCAGTTTGGTACATAGTGAATCAAATTGAATTTTATGAATGACTTCCTCTATGCGTTCTTGCAACAGGTTGTTAAATGAATGACTCCATGTGTCCTCTAAATCCGGGATGATATCCTTGCCTAAAGAAATGATATGATTGCGCACATAAGAATATATTTCTTCATCTGTGTCATCGAGCAATCCAATCAGTGCTTGTTTTTCTTTTTTATTCATCTAATCGTAATAGATGACTACAAATTTATGTATTTCTTCGCATTCTGTACGCTTTTCTCCGTTCATTCGTCAGATATTCATTTATTTCTCATAAGATATTTCATTTACTTTGCATATAAGAAATCTGAATAAATAAAAATGAAAGAGATCATTGAAGCGGCATGGAATAATCGGGAGATGCTGAAAGAGGCAGATGTGCGAAAAACCATTGCGTCCATTATAGATGAATTGGATAAAGGTTCATTGCGTGTAGCTGAGCAGAATGGAGACGATTGGCAGGTGAACGAATGGGTGAAAAAAGCCGTTATTCTGTATTTCCCTATCAGAGAAATGCAAGTGATGGAAGCCGGCCCATTGGAGTTTCATGATAAGATGGCATTAAAGCGCGATTATCAGCGTTTGGGTGTGAGAGTCGTACCGCATGCTGTAGCCCGATATGGAGCCTATTTGGCGCCAGGTGTTATCATGATGCCTTCTTATGTAAATATTGGTGCTTACGTGGATAAAGATACCATGATTGATACCTGGGCAACCGTAGGTAGTTGCGCACAAATAGGTAAGAATGTGCATTTGAGCGGCGGTGTTGGTATTGGCGGTGTTTTAGAGCCGGTACAGGCGGCGCCGGTTGTCATAGAAGATGGCGCGTTTATTGGTTCACGTTGTATTGTCGTAGAAGGTGTGCGTGTAGGTAAAGAAGCAGTTCTTGGAGCCAATGTTGTGCTTACGCAAAGCACACATATTATTGATGTAACAGGATCAATACCTGTCGAGAGAAAAGGCTATGTGCCGGAGCGCTCTGTTGTTATTCCGGGTGCTTACAATAAAACATTTCCGGCTGGCACTTATGCAGTGTCTTGCGCCCTCATCATTGGACAACGTAAGGCCAGTACAGATAAAAAAACCTCTCTCAATGATGCTCTAAGAGATTTTCAATTATCTGTATAATCTTATTTTATGTTGCCATTCAAACGTATTTATTTGTGGGGGTTTATGGGAAGCGGCAAAACCACGGTGGGCAGAGCATTGTCTAAAATCCGAAATACCTCTTTTATAGATACGGATAAACAGATTGAAATTATAAGCGGGATGAGCATTTCTACACTGTTTCAATCATACGATGAAATCTTTTTTCGTGAACGAGAAAGAGAGGTACTTCAACATACAATATTGCTTTATGAAGCGGTTATTGCCACTGGCGGCGGGATGCCTACATATAAAAATCAAAATGTTTGGATGAACGAGATGGGGAAAACCATCTATCTCAAAGTGCCTTTTGAATTTGCATGGGATAGGATAGTACAGGCG
>JAIXKU010000073.1 GCA_026936045.1 Flavobacteriales bacterium | reverse complement strand
ATCTACACTATGTGCAGGCTGTGGACATGATTCGATTAGTGCAGCTATTGTCAAAGCTTGTTATGAAAGCAATATAGAACCTCATCGGGTAGCCAAACTCTCGGGTATCGGCTGCTCTTCCAAATCACCGGCTTATTTTCTAAGCAATTCTCATGGATTTAATTCTGTGCACGGAAGAATGCCTTCTATTGCCACTGGTGCATATCTTGCAAATCGTGATTTAATCTATTTAGGTGTTTCCGGTGATGGCGATACGGCATCTATTGGACTTGGCCAATTTGTGCATGCTATCCGACGTAACTTAAACATGGTGTATATTGTAATGAACAATGGTTGCTATGGTCTTACCAAAGGACAAGACTCTGCAACAGCCGATATAGGATCAAAAAATAAATCAGGAAATATAAACATCTTTGAACCCATTGATCTAGCCGGCATGGCTATTGAATTGGGGGCAGGATTTGTAGCACAAAGCTTCTCAGGAGATAAAAAACAACTGGTTCCATTAATTAAAGCAGCTATGCATCATCCGGGATTTGCATTAATTAATGTCATTTCTCCATGTGTTACATTTAACAACAACGTGGGTTCTACCAAAGCTTATGATTATGTACGCCAACATATAGATGCTACTGCTACTATTGACTTTGTACCAGAAATGACTGAGATAGAAGTTGAATACGATGAAGATACCAGCAAACAAGTAAGAATGCATGATGGGTCTTATATCTCATTACATAAACTTGCTCAGGGATGGGATCCGCAAGATAGAGTCTCTGCTATGAACACAATACAACGCGCTCGTCAGAACAATGAAGTGCTTACCGGATTATTGTATATCAATACCGAAACGGCTGAACTACATGATTTAATTCAATCATCAGAGAAGCCGTTAAATACGCTTCGCGAGAAAGAGTTATGTCCGGGAATGGACTCATTGCAAAAAATCAATGCCGGACTAAAATAACAGCTGTAAAAATAGTATAGTCATTTCTTGTCTGACTATCACATTCAGAATCTGCAAACAAGCTTCAAGAAAATCAACAAAACACTGACATCCAAATGATTGAGCTATAATCCCAAACGGTAATGAATCAGACTGTTATTGTCCGAATTATCAAAAAAAAGTTGTATTATTGTATAGATTTGAAATTTTAGAATTATGAGTTTGTTACATGGAAATCCAAGTGTGATTGTTAAGAAAAAGCATTTAGCCGTTGTCTTTGAATATTGCACCGAGCAAAAGATAGAATGCAAATTCACGCCTCGTGAAATGCCCGATGAATGGGAAGTAGAGTTTGTCGTTTCGGATGTTATGAAAGCGATTAATTTGGGTATGTTTCTCAAGGAAAACCGAATGGATTTAGCCGGTATGGCATCTTTTGTATCTGCATCATCTCGTCTGGGAGCTACGGTTCATTCACCGAAAGTCAGAGCACGCAAGGCTGATAAAGAAGATAAAGAACAACGTATCGTAGATACACCAACACTCTCTCCCGCGCCTTCCTCTATGTTTGATGAAGAAGAAAGTTTTAAGAAAGATTATTCCGGACCTATCGGTAACGAAGAGGCCTTATTCTAGTCATACACCTTTCTTTTTAGTCTATCGCTGATTATGATTTTGTCTTTGGGCAAAGTCGATTTTTCTTTGTTTTTTTGTTACCCTATTACATCCGGTCGTATTATGAAAGACAGATTGTCCGAATTACATTCAAAAATAGACGAAGCTCATTTAGGTGGTGGGCAAACACGTATTGACTCTCAACATAGCAAAGGGAAGCTCACAGCCCGTGAGCGCTTGCATTTACTTCTAGACGAAGGTAGTTTTGAAGAAATTGGCATGTTGGTTCAACATCGCTCCAAGCATTTTGGGTTGGACAAACAAACCTATTTGGGAGATGGCGTAATTACCGGTTACGGTAAAATCAATGGCAGATTGGTTTATGTCTTCTCTCAAGATTTTACTGTATTAGGCGGTTCATTGGCAGAAGCACATGCTGAGAAGATATGCAGAATCATGGATTTGGCTATGCAAAATGGGGCGCCGGTTATCGGGTTAAATGATTCAGGCGGTGCGCGTATTCAAGAAGGTGTGGTTTCATTAGCCGGATATGCCGATATCTTTTATCGCAATACCAGATGCTCAGGTGTCGTACCACAGATATCTTCCATTATGGGGCCTTGTGCCGGAGGCGCCGTTTATTCACCGGCAATAACAGATTTTATCATGATGGTAGAACAAACGTCATATATGTTTGTAACCGGCCCAAACGTAGTAAAAACCGTTACACACGAAACCGTTACCTCCGAGGAACTGGGTGGTGCTACAACACATGCTTCTAAATCCGGAGTAACACATTTCTCGTTTTCAAATGAAGTGCAATGTATTGAAGGGATCAAAACGCTGTTGAGTTATATGCCGCAAAATTGCGAAGAACTACCACCATGCATCTCGTATCAACAGGCTAACGAATATCGCGAGAAGCTTGATACGATTATACCGGATAATCCCAATCAGCCATATGATATGAAGGAAGTGATTGCCGAATTGACCGATAGTCATTCCTTCTTTGAAGTACATAAAGATTTTGCGGAAAACATCATTGTAGGCTTTGCCAGAATTGCCGGACGCAGTATCGGTATTGTAGCTAACCAGCCAGCATTTTTAGCCGGTGTATTAGATATTAAATCATCTAATAAAGCAGCCCGATTTGTACGCTTTTGTGACAGTTTCAATATTCCTTTATTGGTTCTGGTAGATGTCCCCGGTTTCCTGCCCGGTACGGATCAGGAATGGAATGGCATCATCAGCAACGGCGCAAAACTTTTATACGCATTCAGTGAAGCAACCGTACCGCGCATAACCGTTATTACTCGTAAAGCATACGGTGGAGCTTATGATGTGATGAATTCCAAACATATTGGCGCTGATATGAATTATGCATGGCCATCTGCTGAGATTGCTGTTATGGGCGCCAAAGGCGCTGCAGAGATTATTTTTAAAAATGAAATTAGTAAAGCCTCCGATCCTGAAGCCAGATTGAAAGAAAAAGAAAAAGAATACGCAGATATGTTTGCTAATCCATATGAAGCTGCGGCACGTGGCTTTATAGATGAAGTAATAGAGCCTGGACATACGCGTGAGAAATTAATACGTGCGTTTGTCATGCTTGAAAATAAAGCTGAAAAACTACCGCGTAAGAAACATGGGAATATTCCTCTTTAATCCTTGAACTATGAATATACTTATCATTGGGTCAGGTGGTCGTGAACATGCTTTTGCATGGAAAATCAATCAAAGTAATTTAGTAGATAAATTATTTATAGCACCGGGCAATCCAGGCACTGCACAACATGGCATCAACGTAAAAATCAATTTACAGGATTTTAATCAATTAGCCACATTTGTAGAAGAAGAAAGAATATCAATGATTGTTGTGGGGCCAGAAGAACCGTTAGTAAGGGGCATCTACAATTTTTTTAAAACCCATCCGACACTTAGCTTTGTAAAGGTTATTGGTCCATCAAAAGAGGCTGCGCAACTTGAAGGCAGTAAAGATTTTGCCAAATCATTTATGCTGCGAAATAACATTCCAACAGCTGCATACAGAACGTTTACCAAAGATACCCTTTACCAGGGTTTTCAATTTCTAGATACACTCAAACCGCCGTATGTGCTCAAAGCAGATGGTTTGGCAGCCGGAAAGGGTGTGTTAATTCTAGAGAATATTGATGAGGCAAAACGGGAACTCTCGCTTATGTTGAGTGAAAATCGATTTGGCGAGGCCGGCCATAAAGTCGTGATAGAGGAATTTATGAAAGGGATCGAATGTTCCGTGTTTGCTCTGACAGATGGCCTACATTATAAAATTCTGCCAACAGCAAAAGACTATAAACGGATAGGCGAAGGAGATACCGGGCCTAACACCGGCGGTATGGGAGCTGTATCACCTGTACCTTTTGCCGATGCCTCTTTTATGCAAAAAGTAGAAGAACAAATTATCAAACCCACCATTCAAGGGTTTAATAAAGAGGGGCTGGTTTATAAAGGGTTTGTATATTTCGGGCTGATGAATGTAAATGACAATCCGAAAGTAGTAGAATACAATTGCCGTATGGGTGATCCGGAAACAGAAGCCGTCTTACCACGTATTTCTTCTGATTTGGTGGCATTATTTTCATTACTTGAAACAAACGAACTAAATAAAGGCAGTATAGATATCGTACCGGAATCCTGTGTTACTGTTGTATTAGCATCCGGAGGCTACCCCGGACAATTTGTTAAAAACAAAGTGATTCACGGTATAGAC
>JAIXKU010000093.1 GCA_026936045.1 Flavobacteriales bacterium | reverse complement strand
TCAATGGGGTAGGGAATTAAATAAGAGAAAAACCTCGTCTTGTTTTTATTATTAAAATTAGGTACATATACGTAATTCTTAAGTGTTATTACCTAAAAGTTAGATAAAAATGGTTGATAAAAAGTTATTATTACAAACTAAACAAATAGATCATTTCAATAAGAAATAAATATGTTTGTCACCTAACAATTAAAACTTATTATTATGTCATTTACAGGAAAAGAAGATTTTAAAGTACAAGAAAGTTACGCAGCTGCATTAACCTTGGAATTTCGGAATAAGTTTGGCGACCAACCGCTTGCTGCGTATTTTAGTGCTAGCTCACTGTCTGAAATTATAGATCAAGAAAGAATGGTGGGTATCCGTTTCTATTTCGGATATAAAGGTGATAAGCTTCAATTAGTAGCTTGTGGCGTTGATGAGGATCAAAATGACAACTTATCTATTATCATTGCCGAAGGCAGATTATGCCCGCCATTTTGCGGAGAATCCAATAGCTTAAATTCTGATAAATAATTCCGGTAGTTTCTTCTTCCAATTTTCTTATGGATCTAATCATAACATCAACCCATGTCCTTATCATACTATGCATAGCGGCACTATTCTTAAAGCGTCATACATCTGTTTTCGGATATGCATTGATAGTGCTGCTGTGTATAGAGTTATTTTTTAGCCTGATATTAGACTATACCGCAAAACATGGATATCATAATCATTATCTGGCCAACTTGCAGGTATTGATTGTTTTTCCGGTACTCTTGTATCTTATTTATCGTCTTCACCGAACGTATTATCTTGATAAGACTGCTTTCCCAGCTACTCTCTTCTTGTTTTTGCTCTTACATATCGCCGGTTGGCTCTTGGAAAATATACTCTTTAGTGATATATACACCTATAACAATTATATTGCCTCCGCTGATGCAGCCCTTATTTTTTTGATAACATTGTATATGTTACAGGGTCTCATTTTCTCATTTTTCGTCACACCTTATCGCCTGTCTTTGATACTGATTCTTTCGGCACTTTGCATCAATTATTCCTTTTCATTTATCTTCCTGATCTTTCTGAATTTTGATTTTTCATTCAGCAATGAATTTTATAGTAAGCTATTATTAATAATTTCTTCCGTATATTTAATCTCTTATTCCTTATTCCTGTTATCCATACTATGGTTACCAAAGAAAATGAAATATTCATCGCTTTACTAATAGTCGTTGGATTTATTTTAACTGCGTCTTTGTTTTTTATTGTTGTCATGATTTTAAATCATATTAGAATGAGACGGTTACAACAGATATTGGTAAAGTCAGAGATTATGGGTAGTGAATCGGAGCGGAGAAGGATGTCTGAGATACTTCACGATGATATTAATCCTACGCTCACACTTGGACTTATGTATTTGCAGATGATAGAACTGAAAGAGGCCAAAAATATTGATATGCTCGAAAGAGCCAAAACAATTGTTAATGATACCATCTTTAAGATTAGAATGGCATCGCATGATTTATCACCCTACCTGATAGGGGAGAATGGGCTAATAGCATGCTTGGAACAACATCTTGAAAAGATTAGAGAACTAAATAGCATTGATATTCAGTTTGATTTCAGAGGAGACAACCCTCAACTTCCTGTCGAGAAAATGATTGATATCTATCGTATTATTCAAGAGAGTATTAACAATGTAATTCGCCACGCTCAGGCCTCTGAATTACGAATAGCATTTTATGTTTTAGAAAGAAATATTCATATTATTATTACAGATAATGGCATTGGGTTTAATTATACCTATAATACACTACACGACATAAGGAATTCAACCGGTATTGGTATTAGAAGTATATATAACAGAGTACTGAATCTTGGTGGAACGATGAATATTCAAGCCAGCGGAGGACATGGTACGAAATTGGTAATTGTTTTTCCCAATGCTTAACTAAGGCCAATTTATTTCACTGCCCTGTATAGGAATCATAAGTAGAGAATCCGAAAATGTTTGATTGATTTTCTTTAATGTTTTCGCTATCTGCCATTTCTTAATTGGTTTAATGGGCTTTTTCCATGGTCGGAAAAAGTTTTCCCAATGACAAATGATAATCATTGAACGACCAATTTGCCGGATAAGGCATGTATGATGCTTCATGGCATGTCTTAACGTATAGGCATTGAGAATAAATATATCAGGTTGTCTCTCATTAAAAGTTTCCTGAATCTCTTTCTCTATAGTAGATTTTGCGCTGGAAGTTTGAATGAAAATTCTTTTTTCTATTTGATGATTAGACATAAAATCAATCACGAAAGAGAAAATAGTACCATCTTTCCAAGCTGAAGCACGTGTGGGCGATTTCGAAGTTCTATGCTTGGTCTCTCCATGGAATAAATGAATACCCATGACATGTGGAGCGTGATCACTTGGGAATGGTATAATCCTTAGAGTGCTATCATTGTTATAGATAGATTTTGTTAGCATGCTATCTGCCATGATATAGTCTTGTTTAAGACGAAAGCTCATCAATTGTTTATGTAAGGAGGTGCTGCCGATATATTTAGCAGATGGTGGTAACAGTTGGCCTAGAAATGGAATATCCATTGCATGATCGTAGTGGCCATGACCGACTAGTACAAAATCTACCTTTTCAATATTTTGAAATGCATTTTTTATACGGATGGTGTCCTGCTGAATCTTACCTAAAGCAACTTGACGAAAATTAGGTCGGGAAATAAAAGGATCGGTAATTAACTCAAGGCCTTTATATTTTATATGAAAGCATCCTACTCCCCAATAATTTAAAGTTAAACTATTATCTCCTCTGTTTGTATGAGTTATTGGCCGTTCATATAATTTAATATCTCTCATCGTATGACAGGATGAGAATATTGCCACTAAACATACTATCAGAATTCTCCAATTTATCTTCAACATATCATACCTCCGGATGAATTTCTTTTTGCGCCGGTTACAGATTGATACGTGTTCTCCATATCGAGGGATTTTAGCATCCCTAAGAAAGCAAATACAATAGCTTCTTTAAAATCTATAAGAGAATTTGCGCCTTTCTCAATACGGTTTGGGCTATGTTTATCTAATAACTCTAATAAAAAATCATGATAAGCACCACCTCCGGTCACTAAGATATGATGCAGATTATACTGATTAATAATTTTAGCTATTTTAGAAGCTATATGTTCACAAACTGTATGAAGTATATCCGCAACAGTGTTGTTATATTTATTAATCAACGGTATAACTGTTTCCTCAACCCATTCTCGTCCTAATGATTTTGGAGGGCTAAGGGTATAATAACTTAAGCGATTTAATTCATCCAAAAGCTCAGGAATCAATCTGCCACTACGTGCTACTTGCCCTTTATCATCATAGCTCATATTTAATGAATGAATAATTTTATTTAGTACCATATTACAAGGAGAGATATCAAAAGCGATTGTTTGTCCATGATATTCAAAAGAAATATTGCTAATTCCCCCAAGATTTAGACAGGCATCGTAGTTTGAGAAAAGCATACGATCGCCAACAGGCACCAACGGCGCACCTTGCCCACCCAGCATAACATCTAATGTTCGAAAATCGGAAATGGTTTTTATACCGGTAATGGCATGTATGGCAGCGCCATGACCAAGTTGGAAGCTAATGCCTTCCGAGGGTTGATGAAAAATGGTATGCCCGTGAGAGGCTATGCCATCCGGCGCGAGTTGATGTGTCTTGATAAAACGATCAGCCATTTTGCCTAAGATTTTTCCATACTCCAAATGCCATGAGATCAAATTTTTCCCGTCAAGAAGATGGGCATTCTCTAATTTGTAAACCAAATCAGAAGAATAAGGTAATGTTTGACAAGGTCCAAGTGTATAGTCCCATGTTTCCCCTTTGTGCTGAAATTCAACATAGACCATATCCAAGCCATCTAATGACGTGCCTGACATCAATCCCACCCATTTGTATTCCTGTATATCCATAAAGAATGAAGTATGTATATCAGACCGTATTATATTTATTCCTAAAGGCGATAAGCATAAAATTATATTTATCTTATTTGCCTACTCTTTTAGAATGAAAAATTTTATGTAGGTTTGACCAAAAATAACGTAATTTATTAGCATAATTTAATTTTTCTATCATGTTGTTTGAGCTTACAGAAGAACATAAGACGATACAGATGGCGGCGCGTGATTTTTCACGTGAAGAATTATTGCCCGGAGTGATTGAGCGTGATGATAATCAGGTTTTTCCTACAGATCAGGTTCGTAAATTGGGAGAGTTGGGTTTCTTAGGAATGATGGTAGATCCGGCTTATGGCGGTG
>JAIXKU010000149.1 GCA_026936045.1 Flavobacteriales bacterium | reverse complement strand
GATTTTTTTCGCTGCATTTATATCCTAATCAACTGAATACGAGTGTTTCCTATTCGGATAATATACGTACCTGTAGATAAATTACTAAGATCTATGTCTATGTTTTTACTTCCTGACGGCAGAGAAATAGTATTAAGTAATTGCCCGGCTATACTCCATATTGTGATGATATCCGCCTCTAAGTTTTGCAGATTTTGTAAATGAATGGTGTTATTGGCAGGATTGGGATAAATAAGCCAATCAGCATCTGGTTCATCAAATACGGATGTACAGTTTGATAAACTGAGATGAGTGGTAATGATACTATCGCATCCGTTTATGTTTTGTAGCGTATCCAAGAAAGTGCCGTCTGTTGTATAGGTATGATTACCGATGGTTACGCTCTCTCCGGGACATATACTGATAGCAAGCGTTGTGTCAGAACGCGAGAGAACCGTTACGGATACCGACAATGATTGAGACGTACACCCGTTATTATTGGTAAAGGTTACATGATACTGCCCTGTTTGCGAAACATACATGTTCGATGTTGTAGCGCCTGTATTCCACGAAATGGGATAAAGGCTATCGGTGGATAACAACAGGCTGTCACCCTGACAAAAAGTGGTAGATCCTGATGCATTTACAGTAGGTACAGGCATTGGTTTGATATATACAGAATCACCTGTACCGAAAAGTCCTGTTTTTGTTATGCCTGATGCTTGCAAATAGTTGGGATTTGTGGCAGACAAATCAATCGGACAAGGTAAGATAGACTGATAACCCGTTGAATCATAAAATATCAACGTGGCATATGCTTCCGCGTAATCAGCAGCAATTGAAGCGTCAGACCATCCCATTCCAATGGTTAGATTATTTTGATTTGGAATAGTTTCCAATATTTCAATACCCCAAAGCCCAACATGACTTAACACGCCTGCTCCGGTCATAACTCCATCCACTGTCAAGAGATCCCAAATTCTTGTTTTAAACGTATCGGCGTGCCCGTATTGTTGAATGGTAAGAGGTAAGTATTTCCCGGATTGCCCAAATGGGATGGTTGTACTATTGGTATCAATCGGAAAAATGACGTAGGCTGCATTGTCATTAATAATATATGCACTGGTATGACCACCTGTAAATGCATTGGGTTGATAAACGATGATATTATGCATGTTTTGAACTATATGCCCTTGCACGAAGTCGGCTGCTTTTAGAATATGTAAAGCAGTTTCTAATTGCAGCATGCCACTGCCATTCATACGAAAAGACGGAATATAGAGCGAATCGCCTCCGGCAATTGATGTGGCTGTGCCATTATAGGTCAAAAAGCCGTTACCACTAATCGGGCGATTGTTTGTTAAATGACCTTTAAATAAGACTTCTGCGCCATTATCTATTTGCAACAATCCGCTATTGAGAAGATGGCCTTGTGATGAAAGCACTAAATGACAGCATGCTGAAAAGAATATAAGAGATAGCCGTTTGAACATTTTTTATATATTAATAGCAGTCTGCAATCAATTTCACCTTTCTTTAAAATTCTTTTTTCTGCGAAGAAACATAGGAAAGAAATTTTAGTAGGTTTGTTCAAATATACCAAGCTTTTGTGAACCAGGCAATATTAATCATGAATTCTTATCGGAAACCGTTCTTTTATATTTGTTTTTCACTGCCTTTCTTTTTGCTTCTGCAAAGTTGCCATTGGTACGGCTATCTCTATGACCGTAATGTGCAAATTGTTGATGGAGAAGATCCGCATATTGAGATTCCTACGGGGAGCACATTTGATGATGTGTATAGAGTATTGAAGGAGAAAAAATGTTTGAAAGAACCGGAGGGATTTAAATGGGTTGCTTATAAGAAAAACTATGCGGAACATATTAAACCGGGGCGATATAAACTTGTGGAGGGTATGACCAATTTGGAGTTAGTTAATTTATTACGTTCAGGTCGTCAAACGCCGGTTAAGGTTAGCTTTCATTATCTGCGGCGCTATGAACAATTAGCCGGTAAGGTATCATATAAGATTGAGGCGGATTCGTCTGAAATAGTCACAGCCATGCGAAACCCCTCATGGTATGAGCCGTTGGGAATGGATTCTCTCACATTGGCGCTTCTTTTTATTCCTAATACCTATGAATTTTACTGGAATACCAGTGGCAATCAGTTTGTAAAAAGAATGGGCGAGGAATATCAGAAATTCTGGAATCAGGAAAGGAAGGAAAAGGCGGCTAAGATGAATCTGAGTCTGGCGGAAGTAGGGATTTTAGCTTCTATCGTACAATCTGAGCAACTGCAAAGAAAAAATGAATGGCCTCGTATCGCCGGTTTATATATGAATCGTTTGGAGAAAGGCATGCTTTTACAATCCGACCCGACGGTTGTGTTTGCGCATGGGAATTTCAATATTAAGCGAGTTTTATTAAAACATATAGAGATTGATTCGCCGTATAATACCTATAAATACACAGGCTTGCCACCCGGCCCGATTACGTTGCCGGAGCCAGGAGCCATTGACGCCGTTTTAAACTATGAACATCATAATTACTATTATATGTGTGCAAAAGACGATTTCTCCGGTTATCATAATTTTGCCGTAACGCTGACAGAGCATAACCGTAATGCGGAGAAATACCAAAAAGCGCTTAACAGAAGTAAAATATATTAAACGAGATTAAAACATCCCTGTGCTCAGCAAAACTAGCGTACAGGCATTCTCTACCACAATACCGTTCTCTTGGGCCTTTTGAGCAAATTCAGGATTCTCTGTACCCGGATTAAAAATAATGCGTTTGGGTTTCAATGCCAGCAAATTCTGCATTATAGCTTGCTGATGGTCGGGATTGATATACATAGTGATGCTGTCAAGCGATGGTATTGAGCTTGGCAGAGAGGTATGAATCGGTTGTCCTAGTATCTGACCGGCAGTTCGTCCAAAAAGATAAACAGGATGCTGATGTTCTAAAAGCATTTTTGTTGCCTTGTTTGCATAACGTTCCGTGTTTTCGCTGGCGCCTACAACTAACGTGAGTTTACTCATTTCCCTTTAGTTTGTGTATAATAGAGAATATCAACCACAGAGGCAATACGTGCTTTTAATTGATTACGCTCTACGATAAAATCAATAAATCCTTTCTCCAGCAAAAACTCTGAGCGTTGAAATCCTTCGGGTAAATCGGTTTTGATGGTTTCTTTAACGACTCTTGGTCCGGCAAAGCCGATCAACGCTTTGGGTTCGGCAATATTCAAATCTCCCAACATGGCAAAAGAGGCTGTTACACCGCCTGTTGTGGGATCTGTACAAACGGATATATACGGCAGGCCGGCATCCGATAAGAGCGTGAGCTTTGCTGATGTTTTAGCCATCTGCATCAAAGAAAAGGCGCTTTCCATCATGCGGGCGCCACCTGATTTGGAGATAAGAATAAATGGCTTTTTGTATTTAATACAATGGTCAATGGCTCTTGAGATTTTTTCGCCCACCACCGTACCCATTGACCCACCGATAAAGCTAAAATCCATACATGACACCACCATCTCCATCCCGCTTATCTTGCCTGTAGCTGTTTGTAAGGCATCGTTTAGCCCGGTATTTTCAATGGCATCTTTGATTCTGACGGAGTAAGATTTGGTATCTTTAAAATTTAAAGCATCAACAGACTTGATTTTCTCATCTAATTTTTTGTAAAGACCTTTATCAAATAGAATATGAAAATACTCTTCCGAGCCGATTCGTTCATGAAAATGACACGATTTGCAAACCCATAGATTATCCACATGATCTTCTGCCGGCATAATCTCTTTGCAAGAAGGGCATTTATACCATAATCCTTCAGGGGTCTCTTTTTTTTCGGCAGTAGAGGTTAAAATACCATCCTTGTTTCGCTTAAACCACATAATCCCGGTAATTTTTATTCAAACCTACAAAAAATTAAGCAATGGTTATTTCTTTTGTCAGATAAACATCTTGGATGCTGTTTAACAGCTCAATACCTTCTTTTAAGGGTTTTTGGAAAGCCTTTCTACCTGAAATCAGGCCATGTCCGCCGGCGCGTTTATTGATAACAGCTGTTGCAACAGCTTCACTAAGGTCAGAAGCGCCTTTTGATTCGCCGCCTGAATTAATCAAGCCGATTTTGCCCATATAGCAGTTAGCTACCTGATAACGACAAAGATCTATCGGATGCTCGGAACAGAGTGTCGTATAGACTTTTTCATGAGTTTTGCCAAAAGACAGGGCTTTGTACCCACCATTATTAACCGGTAATTTTTGTTTGATGATATCAGCCTGAATGGTAACGCCTAAATGGTTGGCTTGACCGGTTAAGTCGGCAGCCAGATGATAATCAA
>JAIXKU010000061.1 GCA_026936045.1 Flavobacteriales bacterium | reverse complement strand
ATGAAAACGTCGTATCATCCTCCATTGTAAATTTTACTTCCGTATCCAAGAAGCCTTTCCCGGAATAAAATTCTTTAATCTTATATTCTGTAATTTTTAATAAATACTCGGTTACAACCTCACCTCTGAATAGTTTGACCCGTTCTTTGATATCATCTGCTTCAGATTTTCTCACACCACGAATACTGAATTTTGACAAGCGCGGACGTTCTTCAACGTAAATAACCAAGTCAATCTTTCCTCCCTCTGCCTTAGTATGGTATATCTTGATATTGGAGAATACTTTTTCTTTCCAAAGTTTTTGAATAGCTTGTGTAATATCATCACCAGGAACCTTTATCTTTCTTCCTACCTCAAGGCCTGATAATATCTTTACAAACTGCTTATCTATGCGTGGAGAATTACTTTCTACCTCTAATGACGAGATGATATATTCTCGTGGAGAAGAGTAGTCAATCGTGCCCTGTGCATATACGAGCTGTATGGTCCAGCTCCAAAGGATTCCAAGAATCAGGAATGTATGTAATGATAATCTTCTCATGTCTTTACGCCAACTGCTCACTAATTACACCAAATCGCCTTTCTCGTTGTTGATAATCAACAATGGCCTGAAACAAATCCTCGCGGGTAAAGTCAGGCCAAAGCACATCCGTAAAATATAATTCGGTATATGCAATCTGCCATAACAAGAAATTACTGATGCGTTTTTCTCCGCTTGTTCTTATCAATAATTCCGGATCAGGCATATTGGCCGTACAAAGAAAGTTTTTTAAGTAATGCTCGGTTATGTTATCCGGCACCGTTTCACCCTTTTTAACTTTTTGAATTAATGTATTGATAGCATCAAGCAGCTCCCATCTTGAACTATAACTTAAGGCAAGCACCAGCGTAAGGCCTGTACTGACAGATGTAATCTTAATGGTTTCTGCTAATTTTTGCTGACATTTTTTTGGAAGAGAACCAATATCTCCGATGGCTGCCAACTTAACATTATTCTTAATTAACGTCGGTGTTTCCTCATGCATAGTATCAACCAAAAGTTCCATCAAAGCATTAACTTCACTGATAGGTCTGTTCCAGTTTTCTGTTGAGAAAGTATAGAGTGTCAAATAAGAAATACCCAATTCAGCCGCACCTTCCACTACATCTTTTACTGATTTAACACCCTCATGGTGGCCAAATGTGCGTATTTGCCCATGTTTTTTGGCCCATCTGCCATTACCATCCATAATAATGGCTATATGTTGCGGTAATTTTCTTGTATCAATCTTTTCTCTCCAGCCCATTCGTTTTCATTATTTTCTTTTCCTTGTCCAATTACGCTTATACGAATAACAGGATGCCGGATCTTTAATATTATAAGACAAAGATAATCCTAAATATGAATACCAATCATTATCAACCGGTGTACCTCGTTGATAACCGGTATTCGGTATCTCGTGATAAGGACTCTGAGAAAGGTCGGAGAGTTCTGCGGCTGTTAAACCGCGAATGGTAAAAATTTCGCCTTTATCTCCATATAAGCCACTTACGTCATCCAGATAATCTGTAAACAATAAGCGCATACCCCATTCTACACCAAGAGAGAGCCGGTCATGAAAAGACCATTTAATGCCTATTCCGAATGGGATGCATGGTTGGAAACGGGAATACGGATATTGATCTGCCCTCGAAAGTGTTTGCTGCCCTTCGGTACCCAAAGGTTGCAAATCTACCAATTCTCCATTAAAATACGTCTGAGGATTAAAATAAAAGCCACCTACACCCAAAAAAAGATAAGGTGTAAATCTTTTTGTCTCAGGATCTCCCGGACGATATGGGAAAAAATTGAATTCAATGGCTGAATGAACTTCAAATATATCAGATTGAAAACGCAGATTTCTTACTATCTGATGGTCAAAAACACCTTCTGCATCATCGGCGCTCACTCTGCCATAGGTGAATGCTGCTCTTAGCGACCAATGTTTATTAAAATTGTATTTACCCCAAACAGAACCGGCGGGATGCGGAAAACGGAAATGGAATGTCGGATTTAAGTCGCCAACATAATGTGTAATACCTCCAGATAAACCCAACTCCCAAGTTTGAGACTGTAGCTGAACTTTTAAAAAAAGAAATACAATAAGAAATACAAACCAAGTTCTCATGAAACAATATCAAGCCCTGCTTTAACGGGCAAAGACCCCAATTATTGCATGCTATTAAAAATACTTCGGTATGGACTTACCTATGTAACTAAACTTATAGGCTACGCTAATAAACATAACCATATATGAGTCGTTATCACGAGGGTCACCACGTTGCTGTCCCGGATTCGATGCACCGGGTATGGCATAAGGGCTGGATGGGTCAAGTGTAGCCAAAGAATGATCGGCAAAATAGGCTGTTAACGGATTGGTAAATGCAGCAGGATTTGCATAAGTTGTACTTACGTCATCCATATAATCAGTGAAGGTTTTACGATATCCAAATTCAACATTAATAGATAACGCTTGATTAATCTTAAAGATAAATCCTAAATTTACGGGGATATTAAACTCCCAACGGCTATAGGGCTCACGCGTAGGCACTAAACCTTGTCCTTCTGTGCTAAGTGGCTGTAACGGATATGCTTCTCCATCCGGACCATCTGCTGTTGGGTCAAACCAAAAACCATTGATACCGGTAGAAATATAACCCAAGACCGGACGACCTTTATTGCCTTTTAAGCCGCGGTTTTTATAACGATTCCCTGTACCCTTCTCAGGTAAGAAATAGAACTCTAAAGCAGTCCCCCATTCCATCAACTGTGAACGGAATTCCAAGTTTCTGTTTCGACGAGCAGGCTCTTCAGTATAGCGGTCTGCACCTTTAATCCATCCAAAACTGAAGTTGAGACGTTGTGCTAGAAAACGATTATAACGATAGCGTACACTCAATAGTAAGTTAGGGCGTAGTGCTTCAAAATCAAAGTCTGCAAGAAAATTAGTACCTATATCATTCGCTCCTCCGAGTTCGCCTAAAAAGTTAATCATACCAACACCTCCAATAAGCTCCCAACGGTCGCTCATATTGGCTTTCCATGAAGTGCGATAACGAGCACCTGTATATTTCCCTCCATATCTGCTTTGTGAATAAGACAGAGGAAGAATAACTAAGCTTGACAGTAATACTAAAGTTAGTTTTTTCATATTATTCTAATCGGGTTCAATTTTTTTTAAAAAGCTCAATTCATGACAAAAGTATAATTTTTAGAATAAAACACAATATGAGACTAATTTCTTTTATCCAGTCCCCAAAGTAATTTATTTCTAAGCGACTGTACATAACTCATTCCCTGCAACTTAACGAAGTTAATATTAAATAGCGATTTTCGAATCGTGATCTCCTCATTTTCTGCCAATGAGTAGCTTCTTGAATCAAGAGAAAGAAGAAAAGCCGAATCCCTAGACACAACCTTTAGTTTGACCTCTGCACTATCCGGAATAACAACCGGACGCATATTCAGATTATGAGGTGCTATTGGGGTAAGGAGAATACCGGGTGTATCAGGCGTAATAATTGGCCCATTACAACTCATTGAATATCCTGTCGAACCCGTTGGCGTCGCAATAATAAGTCCATCGGCCCAATAGATATTAAAGCATTCATCGTTTACCCATGTATGTATTTGAATCATTGACGATGAGTCTTTTTTCGATATCGTGACTTCATTTAATGCTATATTATGATGGGGTTGAAAAATGTTAAGCGGGTTTCTAACTTCTAATAGCGTTCGCCTATCAAGTTCAAATCTCTTCTCTATCCATGCGTTCAGCGCCCATTCCAAGTCGGAATGTTGAACTGAAGATAAAAATCCCAAACGTCCGAAATTTAGTCCCAGTACAGGGATGCCTTTATTCTGAATCAATAATAATGTATCCAAAATAGCACCATCACCTCCTATACTAAAAAGACAATCTACATCATCCGGTAAAGTTTCACATGATGAAAAGACCGGATAATTTGCTTCGTAGGAGAAGGTTTGTTGAAGATTTTGCTTAAAAAGCTCATAAATCAGTATTTCAACTTTTTCACCAGCGATCTTAGTTATCAATTGTTGCAAAAAAGGCAGATGTGCTTCTGCTATTTGTCGTCCATATAAGGCTACTTTCATAAAGGTAGTTTTTACAAAAAACGTTTCTAAGTGAACCTAAATAAGTGTAAAAGTAATCATTCTGCATACATATTATCAAAATATTGTATTGGCAAGGGCAAAGATGAGTACCCGCTTTTAACATTATGATTAACATAATTATAATGAATTATTAACTTCATCAAAGAGAACTAAAATCTATGGTTAAGGTGCAAGTTTGTCTGAAGTTACAAATCGCTCCAACCACTTTATAAATTCCGTTAAATGTTCTTGTGTTGATATA
>JAIXKU010000193.1 GCA_026936045.1 Flavobacteriales bacterium | reverse complement strand
CACATGCCTTCAACTAATTTATTCTTTCCCAAACGCCTGAAAGGGGCAGCCCTTGGCATACAAGCCGGTATTGGTAATTTTGGCGTATCGCTTGCACAGTTTATGACACCTGCACTTTTGGGTGTTGCTATTGCCGGTGCACCGCAGATTTTTAATAAGATTAATCCTGTGACGAAAGAAATAATCAGCTCTACTCCTATCTATTTACAGAATGCCGCTCTTTGGTATGTTCCTCTTATCGTTATCTGGACGTTTGTTTGCTGGAAGTACCTGCGCAGTATTCCCATGAAAGCATCCATTAAAGAACAGCTTGATATCTTTAAAGAAAAACATACATGGTTCTGTACCATCACCTATCTGATGACTTTTGGTACTTTCTCAGGCCTTTCAGCAGCCTTTCCACTTTTGATGAAATCGCTTTACGGTAATTTCCCTAATGCGCCGGATCCGCTTCAATATGCTTTCTATGGCCCACTTATTGGCTCTACAAGCCGCGTGCTTTTCGGTTTTGTTTCTGACAAAACCGGCGGTGCTATTCTTACTACCATTACCGGTATCGGTTTAATGATTGGTGCGATAATGATGGTAACCATGGGATTGGTAGCACCTACTTCTATGGATTCTTTCCCCATGTTTGTGACAGTTATGTTTGGTATGTTCTTCTTTGCTGGTATTGGTAATGCCTCTACATTCCGTCAGTTCCCAATCGTATTTCAGCATAATCCGCGACAAGCTTCAGGAGTAATCGGATGGACAGCAGCTGTGGCAGCTTATGGCCCGTTTATTTTCTCTATTCTTATTGGAATGGCCATGAGCGCTAGCGGTAATGCAAATAGTTTCTTCTGGGGATTACTCGTATTTCTTGTTATCGCTACCTGGATAAATTGGAATTATTATAACAAAAAAGGCTGTGAACGGCCTTGCTAAGATTTTGTATGCACGTGAGTGCTTGTTAATTACCGATATATGACAAGATATAAAGCAGAAAAGTAAGGTAATCGCCATCATAATTTAGTATCTTTGTTGATGGCATAGTCTTAGTTAGAATGCCTGTAAGGATAGCATTTAAGAGGTGTAAAGAAAGAGTTTTGTTTAATAATCAATTAACTTAAAGCATAATTATGGAGAATAATAATATATTTTCTGACACAGACTATTTAAAAAGAAATGTAGAAAAGGGCCTTGATGGTCAAGCTGAATATTCACCGATGGATCCACCTGATGCGTATCGCCCACCCAGCATTAATGCGGTACCTTATGAAGAGCTGACTCCTTTCTTGAAACATCTCTACGATGAACATAAGGTTATTCTGAAAGAGCTTGAAAAATTTGAAGTGGCATTGCTAAGTATCAGAAAAGAAGGTGTAACAAAAGAACTCAATCAGCAATTAGCCGAGTTTTTTCAATTTCTTGATGATAAGATTGTTGTTCATCATTTAAAAGAAGAACGTATTTTGTTCCCAATCTTACATGAAGCCTTATTGAATAAAGGCGAGCATTCATCAGGAAGCATGCCCGAAACAGCGGTTGATATGATGGAAGATGATCATATTAAAACGATGCAGTTAGCAGCATTATGCTTCAGCCTGATGGGAATAGCCTCACGTCTTACTGATTTGGCATCTCGGGCTATTATTGTAGATATTGCCGTTGAGCAGGGCTCATCGCTTGTAGAAATGTTGCGTCTCCACCTCTTTAGAGAAGATAATGTCGTGTTCGCTTTGGCTCAGAAACATTTAACGGAAGAAGAAACTGAGAAACTAGGTACACAGTTGAAAAGATATTTCTCAATTACACTCTAAGGATAGAGATTTAAACTGAGCTTTCTATCTTCAAAATAAGAGTTTTTAAAGAAGAAAGCCAATTTTAGAGAACATATCAATACATAACTATAATTACATCATGCTTAAGGATAAATTTGAACGCAATCATGATTATCTGCGAATTTCAATCACAGATAAATGTAATTTGCGTTGCACTTACTGTAATCCTGTTGATTTGCCCAAAGGTTTCTTTGCAGGCCATAATCGCATGACGGCTGATGAAATTGAAAAGGTGGCTTCTGTTTTTGTAGAGCAGGGTATAAAAAAAATTCGCTTAACAGGAGGCGAGCCATTGGTGAGAAAAGATGTGAAAGATATCATAGAACGACTCTCGAAATTCCCGATTGAATTGGCTATCACCACCAATGGTGTCTTTGTTCATGAATTCATAGATATCTTTAAGTCTGTTGGGCTAAGGTCTATTAATGTGAGTATTGATTCGCTAAAGAAAGATCGCTATTTTTCTATTACTGGCAGAGATGAATTTGAGCGTGTGAGAGAGAACATTGATTTATTACTTGAGAATGATTTTTTTGTGAAAGTGAATTTGGTAGCCATGAAAGGTATCAATGAAGATGAAATACCGGATTTTGTGGCTTGGACTAAAGATCAGCCTTTGCATGTGCGATTTATTGAGTTTATGCCTTTTGCCGGTAATGCCTGGTCAGGAGATAAGATCATTTCTTATAAAGAGATACTTGATTTGATTGCCTCAAGATTTTCTTTTGAGAAATTGGCCGATGATCTTCATGATACGGCTAAAAAATATTTTGTACCCGGTTATAAAGGTACATTTGCTGTAATAAGCTCTATGACACAACCTTTCTGTGGCGAGTGTAACCGATTACGATTGACTACAGACGGGAAAATGAAAAATTGCCTTTTCTCAAAAAAAGAAACGGATATACTTGGTGCATTACGAGCCGGAGAAGATATTTTGCCGTTAATAAGAGCTTGTGTATGGGAAAAAGAAAAAATGTTGGGAGGGCAGTTTACGCCTTCTATTGATAAGATCAATGCTTCTGATATTCAGAACAGAAGTATGATTGACATAGGCGGTTAATGATTGTTTTATAATGCGGGTTTTACTTACAGGCGCAAATGGATATATCGGCATGCGAATACTTCCGGTTCTAGTGGAAGCAGGCCATGATGTAACCTGTGTGGTTAGAGATAAATTACGTTTCAAGCCGTCTCTGGATTTACTTAGTAAGATTGATATTATTGAATATGATTTTCTTCATCCGGAAACAGCGCTTCAACATTTTAATAAGAAAGAATTTGATGTAGCCTATTATCTGATTCATTCGCTAGGCGATACATTTACAACATTAAAGGAATATGAATTACGCTCAGCCGGCTGTTTTGTTCTGGTTGCTTCTCTTACCCAGGTTAAACAAATTATTTACTTAAGCGGTATCAGTAATGAGGAGAATCTTTCAAAACATCTGATGGCTCGCAAGGTTGTGAAGGATGTGTTTATTCACTCAGGCATTCCGTTTACCATATTTGAAGCAGGTATTATTGTTGGCTCAGGCAGTTTCTCATTTGAAATTATAAGAGGGCTTACAGAAAAGGTGCCCATTATGATTGTACCGCGTTGGCTGAGATCTAAATGCCAACCGATAGCTATTCGGAATGTTATTAATTACCTTTCTCTAAGCCTGATGAATGAGGATGCCTTTAATAGGATTTTTGAAATTGGCGGGCCGGATGTACTTACATATAGAAAGATGCTCTTGGAATACGCCCGAGAGAGGGGATACAAACGGTTTATCATCACTTTGCCTATAAGTTTTCCGAAACTATCTGCTTATTGGATTTATCTTTCCACTTCAGCTAATTTCTCAATCTCAAGCCAGTTGGTAGAAAGCATGAGGAATGATGTTGTATGTAAGGAGTTTTTAGTTCGAAAAATCATTCCGCAGGAGCTGATATCGTATCGTGATGCCATTAAGATGGCATTCGAGCGAATAGAGCAAAATATGGTTATTTCCAGTTGGACAGATTCTGCTTCCAGCAGCTTGACTAATCTTGATGTGTATCATCATATTGAGGTACCGATAAATGGTTGCTATAAAGATCGAAAATGGATTGAAATTGCCCCGGATAAGGTAGAGGAAGTGACCAATCGGTTTTTTAATATTGGTGGCGAAAACGGCTGGTATTATGCCGATACATTATGGCGAATACGCGGCATGTTGGATAAATTAATGGGAGGCGTGGGCATAAGTAGAGGCAGAAGAAGTAAGGTGGATGTTGATCCTGGCGATACCATTGACTTTTGGCGGGTGTTATTAGCTGATAGGCAAAACCATCGCTTACTTTTATATGCAGAGATGAAATTGCCAGGAGAAGCCTGGCTGGAATTTTCTATTGTAAAGAACGAAAATCGCAGTATTTTAAAACAAACAGCCACCTTTCGTCCCAAAGGTATTATGGGTAGAAATTATTGGTATTCCATGTTGCCATTCCATTTCTTTATATTTAGAAATATGATTAAAGAAATTGCCGGTAAATAGAATAAATCATGTTATTTTACTTTTTAAATAAAACACCTTCTCATGTTATCTGTTAAAGAAGCTAAACAATTGTTAGC
>JAIXKU010000221.1 GCA_026936045.1 Flavobacteriales bacterium | reverse complement strand
TGGGCATGATGGATTGCATTTTTTAAACGGCAATGTGGAATTTTCTGTATATGGAATCTTACTTGCTGTTGGCGGTTTCTTAATTGGATTTGGTTCCAGATATGCCGACGGATGTACTTCCGGACATACCATAATGGGATTGAGCTTATTAAGCTCAGCGTCTTTATTGGCTTCCTTTGGATTTTTTATAGGTGGTGTTTTAGGTTCATTTCTTATTTTGGATTTTTTGCTATGAAAAAAAATCTAAAATACATCTTATTGGGTTTTTATTTCGGATTCATTCTTATTAAATTCGAAGCTGTTTCGTGGTATAGAATTGTTGAATTGTTTCATTTTCAATCTTTTCACCTTTTCGGCGTTATAGGCTCTGCTGCTCTTACCGGAATAATTTCTGTTTTGATTATTAAATCCATACATTTAACCACCATAAAAGACGAACCCATCGACTTGAAAACCAAACCATTATTAATTAAAGCCAACTTTTTCGGGGGGGTGTTATTTGGACTGGGATGGTCGTTAGTTGGTGCTTGCACTGCTCCCTTGTTTATCCACCTTGGATCTGGTAACTTATCTGTACTTTTTGTGTTGCTCTTTGTGTTTGTCGGTACTCTTGTTTATGGCTCAATTAAAAATCATTTGCCCCACTAAAAATCCAAATCCCATTTCTTGGGTGTATCCTCAAAAAAAAACCCCGAAAGCTTTTGCCTTCGGGATTTTTTGCACTTGATACAAAAAAACTTAATCTTTAATGACTCTTTGTACGGATAGCATTTCTTTGTCTGTATATATGTGAACAAAATATACTCCTTTTGAACCATTCATGTTTACAAGTACTTTTTGAGTGTTTTGTACTGTTTCTATACTCAAAACTTTACCCGATACATCTGAAATTTTAACCGTTAAGTTCTCATAAATTTTATCGGTATTCACCGTAATACTTCCCGATGTGGGATTTGGATATATAGCAACTTCGTGTACCGCAGTGTTTTCTATTACGCTTACATTGGTAACCGGAATACACGCTGATGTATCGCTACAGCCACCTTGTGTAGTAACTACTACCGCATAAGTTCCATTTTGAGTAGGTGTAAATTGTTGAAAGGTTTGTCCGGTAATTGGAGTATTATTAGCACAATCTACCCAAAGGTATGTTGTTCCTATTGCGCTCTCATCGGCTGTCAATTCATTGCTGTTTTGAGTTACCGTTATAATCGGCAGTGCATTTTCTACTACTGTTATGGTATCGGCATTTACACAGCCGTTGCCATCGGTTACGCTTACCGAATAGGTTCCCGATGCTGTAACTGACAAGGTTTGGTTAGTTGTATTGTCGTTCCACAAATACGTTGAACCGCTATTACCTGCATCTAACACATTGAAATAAGGCGTTCCGGTACAATAGGCATCGTCTGCTCCTAAATCAACCACAGGAAGGGCATTTTCAAATACCGTTATGGTATCTGCATTTGCACAACCGTTGCCATCGGTTACAGTTACCGAATAGGTTCCAGAAGCCGATACATCCAGGGTTTGATTAGTTGTATTGTCGTTCCACAAATGCATTGAACCGCTGTTGCCTGCATCTAAAGAATAAGGCGTTCCAGCACAATAGGCATCGTCTGCTCCTAAATTAACCACAGGAAGGGCATTTTCTACTACTGTTATCGTATCTGCATTTACACAACCATTGCTATCGGTTACAGTTACCGAATAGGTTCCTGATGCGGAAACTGCCAAGATTTGGTTGTTTGTATTGTCGTTCCACAAATACGTTGAACCGCTATTACCTGCATCTAACACATTGAAATAAGGCGTTCCGGTACAATAGGCATCGTCTGCTCCTAAATCAACCACAGGAAGGGCATTTTCAAATACCGTTATGGTATCTGCATTTGCACAACCGTTGCCATCGGTTACAGTTACCGAATAGGTTCCAGAAGCCGATACATCCAGGGTTTGATTAGTTGTATTGTCGTTCCACAAATGCATTGAACCGCTGTTGCCTGCATCTAAAGAATAAGGCGTTCCAGCACAATAGGCATCGTCTGCTCCTAAATTAACCACAGGAAGGGCATTTTCTACTACTGTTATCGTATCTGCATTTACACAACCATTGCTATCGGTTACAGTTACCGAATAGGTTCCTGATGCGGAAACTGCCAAGATTTGGTTGTTTGTATTGTCGTTCCACAAATACGATGAGCCGCTGTTGCCTGCATCTAAAGAATACGGCGTTCCGGCACAATAGGCATCGTCTGCTCCTAAATTAACTACAGGTAGTGGATTAACTACAATTGGAATTTCCCTTGTTTTTTGGCAATTTGGAGTGGTTGTTGTTAAGTAATATAAGGTAGAAACGGTTGGAGAAACGGTAACAGATGAATTGGTTGAAATGGTGCTATTTCCATCTGACCAGTTGTAAAGAGTATTAACCACTCCGCCACTTACATGTACACTATAATCTTCATATTCACCATTCCAATCATAACACGGGTAGCCTATTGGCGTATCATGTACGCTCATACGCATTCGGGTAACTCCATTGTAAGCCCAAGTAGGAGGAGTTATAGCATACGAAAAAGTCCCTGATGCTATATATGAATCAATTAGCACCGGATAAACTTCACCTGCATCGTTCAAAATTCCATTCTGATTCCAGTCTATGTAGGCAAAAATAGAAATTTGACTTGGTATAAGGTTTTGAACAGTTGCTGATAAGGTGTTAGAAATACCAACATTTACATAAGCTGTATCTGAAGTGTAATCTGGAATTTGCACAGAACTTTGCCCGGAAGTATTATTTATAGTTGAATACGTAATGTTTGTAAAATATCTATTAATAGCAAAGGATGCTGGACTGCAATATGCAACTGTATTGCCACTACTCGTGCATTGTAGTGATACACTTTCGCCGCTACAAATTGTGTCGCTCACAGGAGTTACTATATAAAGCCCGGCATCGGTGATGTTAACAATCGTTGTATCGGTACTGCTACATCCTGTATTGGGGTCAGTTACTTTAACCCAATAGGTTCCCGATGCAGATACTGCAAGTGTTTGATTGGTTGAATTGTTACTCCATAAGTACGTCATTCCTGGATTCCCTGCATCCAATACTACTGTAGTGTCATTACATGCTGTGATGTCTGTTCCTAAGTTTACTGTAGGAGGGGTTACTACAGGCAATATATTTTCATACGCCCCCATGTCGATGGTGGTATTGAATACACGGTCGTTTCCTGCAATGTCTTTATCTGTACCCAAGTTTCCTCCTTCGCCGGTATAAAGCGTGTTGCTCCCTGCATCAATAGCAAGTGCACAAGTAGATAAACGGTAATCTGAAGCCGCTTTGTTAATGAAAGGATCTTCTGTTGAAACGAAGTTACTGCCTCCGTCTGTTCCCCAGTTTCCATCCCACGATGCTCCGTCCACATAACTGTTTTGGTACGTTCCGGGGTTTGCATTACCACTTTTTCCGCCCAACACAATGCTGTTTTTAGCTGTTAAACTTGAGCTGTTTTCTAAAGTGTATGCATTGGGTGTATTGTCTGCCAACGTAACATTAACAAGTGTTGCTGATGAAGTGTTTAAATTGTAAAATCCACCTCCATCAAGAGCATTGTTTTTAGCCACAAGGCAATTTGTCAACTTTACTGTTGAGTTTGAGTAATTAAAAAATGCCCCCCCGTTACCAGCACTAGATGTGTTACTTGTTAATTCAGTATTGACAAACTGAGCTGTTGATGCATTGTTATATCCACCTGCTCCATTGTATTGGGTGGAGTTGCTTTTGATTTTGCAATTTGTAAAATTTACTGTCGAGCTCATGTTGTAAAATGCTCCACCGTGATTGGCATTGTTACTTATAAAGCTTGTATTTGAAATGTTAATTCCGGATGTATTGGTGTGCAAACCGCCACCGTTTCCTCTATCTATAGATTGAGTATTAACTGTTATTGGTCCACTGCCGTCGGCTCTTCCTTCTTTTACTACAAAACCATCTACACAAGCATTTCCGGTATTTCCGGCAGCTACTAAAACGTGGTGTGCATTGTCTGCGGTGTTTCCAAGCGTTCCTATATCTCCACTCATCACTGTTGGGTTGGCGTTCCAGTCTCTGGCAGCAAACGCACTACCTCCGTTTGGAAATCCACCATACACTTGTACATTTTTAATCATAACAAAAGCATTGTCGCGGTTGTTTGCAGACCAGGTGTTGTCGTCAGCTTTGTACTTGGGCAAATACGTACCTTTTGCTACGTAAATACGCAAGCTGTCGCTAGCCCAATTGGTTTCGTTGGTTCTTGCCCACGAAAGTGCATCGGCTAAACTGACAGCCGCATTTGCCCAACTGTCGCCACTGCCGTTGCCTCCCACTACAGCAGAGTCAACATATAAAATTTTGTTTGCATCGGTACTAAACTGTGCAAACGC
>JAIXKU010000103.1 GCA_026936045.1 Flavobacteriales bacterium | reverse complement strand
GCTCTTGGTTGTTCTGCAAAAGTATCAATTACCTTATACACAATTCCAAATGATCCCGGTTTGCCAAGTTTCCGCTCCACGATATATTTTATTGCAATCGGCGTATTCTGGGGTAAATCTTCATAATTGAGTGTCGGGGACGGTTCAGGGATTATATCTGGCTTTTGGGGTTTAACCAGGGTATTCCATCTGAGAATTATTTCATCAGTATCGAGTCGGTCTTTTGGATCATACCGGCAGAGTAGGTTCAACCAGTCATCAAACCCCTTGGGAAGTCCAGGGCATAATCTTTCTACCGAATCTGGAAAAATTGCTTTACTCGCGACCAGCGATGAGAGGTCAGAGAACGGTCTTTCGCCTATAAAAAGTTCATAAATTATTAATCCTGCACTGAAAAGATCCGTTTTGGGTGTTGCTTTTGCTGGATCGTCATATACCTCTGGAGCGATATATGCGGGATCCAATTCGCTTTTTATCTTTCCGGCAATTGTCTGCGTCGATCCTCCGCTCACTCTAGCGTATTCAAAGCCTGTTAAACGGAGATGGCCATCCAGACCAATAAGTAATACCGCTGGAGAGAGATTTCGATGAACTACGTTATTCCTATGGGCATGGGCAAGAGCATTGAGGAACTCTGTGGTTATCCCAACTTTTTGTTCAAGAGTTAATGGCAGTTCCTGTTGATTCAGCCGGATGCGAAGCGCATCCCCCTGCAGGTCTTCAGTAACGAGGACATAATTCTCTTCGTCTTCGGTTGCGAAGAATGTCCTCACACCAATAATATTTGGATACGGCGGTATCTTTGAGAGCACACTGTACGCCCGTGATATTCTCTGCTGCTGCAGTTTCCGTTCTTCTTCTGGAAGGTAAAGGTCAACATGATAGACACGGAGGCGGGCCGTTACAGATTTCTTACCTGCCGTTTTATTGAATGCCCGATAATCGGTGTATGCCTCAGTGCTTCCCAATTCCTCTGTCACTTCCCACTCCCCAAAAACAAGAGGACCAGATGGAGGTTTTGCATTACCTTTGATCACTTTTTGAATGTTCGTGAAATATTTATGGACGGATCTATCGAATCGATCGGGGACCTGACTCGGATCGGTAAAAAAGTGGACTACTTGGTTGAGCTGGATAATCCCGCTCTCTTCCCTTCCGGCTTGATCGATAAAACGGAAATCTTCTGAAGTGATGAGGACTACACCATCAATAAAAATTTTTGAGACCCCTGAAAGGTGTGCAAGCTGGCTTGTAAGTAGTCCTTTCAGGATCCTTGCGTTGTTTCGGATTTTCGGTAAGGGCGAGGGGAATGGAGCTCTGCCTTCAGGATACCACATCTGTCCATCGGTTGTGACTTTCCCCCGAATGTGTTTTGCATCAACGAGGTAGACCGCATGGGGGGTGATTATTGCCAGATCAATCTCTAAAAATTCTCTGTCCTTCTTTATCTCGAAGTTATGAAAAATGGTATATGTCGAAGGTAGGTTTTCTTTTAGGAATTTTATCGCCATTCGTTCTGATTCAGTTTTAGGATCCCCAACTTTGATTACCTGAGCTGGCATCAGGCAGCCTCCTTTATTGCTTGTTCAACCATGCGGATTGCAGTTTGCTCGTATTCTTGAGCAATTGTTTTTTTATCTCCGGCACTCCTTATTAGCTGACCGATGCTCTTTTGATCAGCTTCATCTACAAGCGGTATCTTGATTGATAGTATTTGATCAGGATTTATTGCAGGAACGGAACTACCATATGCGAATCTAACACATTGTCGATACCCCACATCTGAAAGACATAGATATGCAAACAAATATCCTGAATCAATAGATTGTTCAGCATTTCGAAGGCGAAGAACGTGTGGAGACACTGCAATATCCGTGAATCGCTTATCAGCCCAAACACCCCTTCCAATTATGCCCCCTACTTGACCACTTCTGGCAATCAGAATATCTTCTTTCTCGACCAAACCAACATCCGATGCTTTTGTTAATTGTTTGCTTAGAAATCTTTCAGCAATGATATCAATTCTAAATATTTCTCTGCTAGTCAAGAATGGTATGCCATGTTGACTCTCAACAAAAACTTGTTTCATCCGACCAGATTCCAATCCTAATATTCCCAATTCGGATAATGATTTTTTTCTAATAATTTTATCTAGGAGTCTTTCAGATGTTTGAAGAATTATATCGTTAAATTTGGCATCAAATCTGTATTGAATATTTTTTGAAGATACTGTAGTCACAGAAAATATCCTATGAGATTCGGCGAGTCTCTCCGGAAAATTAAATAGTCTATTAATCTCACCCCGGGCCGTTGAAATTATTTTACTTGATTCAGTTCTCAATTCTGCAGCTTTTGCGACAAGATTATGTACCTTTTCCTCTTCATCCTCTGATAAACGAGGAATTGGAATATTGTGTAAATGTTCTGGCTCTAAATGACGTATGATTGCACCGTATGTTCCAGAGATAACGAATGGAATTCCAAAAGATCCTTTAAGGAAAGCAAAGAGATAACCCGGGGGGATCTTTTGAATATTAGGAACTATTTTTAAAACATCTTGAGATGACCATAATCCATCCATATCTTGACGAGAAAATATTGTCTTTCCTATGGTCCCTGAGCATGAGATTAATGTCGATCCTTGAATTAATTTTAAGAATCCTAATTTTTTAGAGAAAGCATCCTTTTTAGATAGAAGCGGGGCCGTAGATAAATCATCTTCTAACATCGAAGAGCTAGTTAAGAATGGGACACCAAAATCTAGTGATTTTACATAATTTCTTCGAAAATGCGGACCGTTAAAGATTCCTCCATCATGTCCTGATGTAAGCGTGTTTAAAGGGTCCTTTTTTAATTTAGATTTTTGAAGATAGTTACGATTCTCAATACTACCTAGTATATATGGTGTGCAATCCATCCTTCGGATTTTTTCAGTATAAATCCATTCCGATGGAATCACCTTGACTTTCATTTTCCCGGCTCCGGATTCTCTTGCCGGAATTTCCGATATGACTCCGAAATGAGAGGCAAGTCATTATCGAGTATTCTATCTTTTCGGGAAAGTGTTCGAACAACTCTTTTCCCTCCAATGGTAAGATATTCAGTTTCATTGACCTCTTGAATAATTTCCTCTCCATCAGGACGGCGCTTGTATAGCGTATTTCCACGCCTATCAAATCCTACTTTTTCGGCAACGGCAAGGAATACCTGGTAATCCTTCCTTCCACCAAGATCCTCATTCTGTCGTTCTTGGTCTGTCTTCTTTTTCAGGAAAAGAAGGCTGGTGAGAATATTGACGTTCGCTTCAACAATGAAGGCCTCGACAGGTATCTCTACACTGGCAAGAATCCAGCAATTCCGAAGAATCCACCACCGGATATATTCATCCCCGGGATTGCTTAATATCCCATTTGGGAGGACTATCCCCATCCGTCCTCCTGGTCGGAGCCATTGGATACACCGCTCAATGAAGAGGATCTCCGGCGCTACACGGGTCTGAAGTCGCCCAGTATTTACAAATGATCCGTCTTTTGTTCTCTCCCAAATCCGTGCCAGATCAAACTGCTGAAGAATTGCGGGATCGGTAATAGGAATCTCTGAGCCAAACGGAGGATTGGTCATGACGATATCCATGGTTCCCAGCGCAGCAATTTTATTCGCGGGTTGTACCCCGTCAAGAGATCCCGCAGGAAACTCAAGAGAGTTCATATGGAAGAGATTTGCCGGAGCGTTGCTTGCCATGACGACATTCATCTGAGCAGCCCGAACAAGATGTTGATCGAAATCCGCTCCGAAAAGATTCTTCTTAATCTCTGCTTCGAGGTTTTTATGAACGGAAATGAATTCATCTGTTGATGCGACTTCTGGGGCTATCTTTGCCGCGTTGCATATCTGCTGATATTGGTGCTGAACATTTGCGATTAAAAATCCTCCAGTACCACATGCAGGATCGAGAATGCGTTCTCCGGGCTTTGGATTGAGAACCTCTACCATCAGCTTGATTGCTCCACGAGGTGTGAAGAACTGGCCTCTATCCCCCCGAAGATTGGTCCCGACAATCTCTTGGTAGGCAGCACCTTTTGCATCGACGTCGGTCCTCGTGAAATCATATTTTGCCAATTCAGAGACCATGAAGGCAAGTGCACGATCACTCAGGGTAATTTCTTCATTACCCCGGAATATCGAGGCGTATTCTTTTTTTACTTCCTCAAAGAGAGGAGTGATCCTTGCACGAATCGCTTTCCTTCCCGCCTCGTCAAACTGTTCTGTCGGACCGGCCCAGAAACGTCGGAGATCCCATGATCTCTGCTTTTCATCATGCATCTTGGCAAAAATCAGATACAGGAATTGCCAGAATGCCGCGTCCTTTGGCATCCCCTCATTCCCATGAATGAAGTTATGACAACGACGGAAAGCGATCTTGAGCATCTCGGGATCTGCTTTTCG
>JAIXKU010000170.1 GCA_026936045.1 Flavobacteriales bacterium | reverse complement strand
GCTTCAGCGGAGAATAGAGGCTCACTGGAATTATTTCGTGTCACACATGGATACAGAAGCGCGGTTGAATATGCAGAAAAAGCATTTGGTAGCTCCGGATCCTGCAATATGAATGTAAATTGTCCTGATGGTCAGATATGGAGCGATCAAAAACGTTCGGTGGTGATGTTGGTGAGCGGTGGTAGTGGTTTCTGTTCAGGTTCTATTATTAATAATTCATGTAATGACGGCATTCCTTATTTGTTAACAGCTAATCACTGTGGTTCTTCCGGATTCAGTACTTGGACATTTCGCTTTAATTGGGAAGCGCCTACATGTAGTAATCCAGGTTCAAGTCCGAGCTTTGTATCGCTTTCCGGTGCTACATCACGAGCAAACAGATCTCAGGCTGATATGCGATTATTGGAGTTGAACTCGGCCATACCGCTAGGTTATAATGTTTATTATTCCGGTTGGAATAGAAGTAATACGCCGCCATCATCCGGATTCGGTATTCATCATCCGGCCGGTGATATCAAAAAAATAAGTTTTGATGACAATCCTTTTAATGTCATAACGGCCATGGGTGGTGAGACCAATTGTTGCTGGGAAGTAGTATGGGATCGCAATACGACTACCGAAGGCGGCTCATCCGGTTCACCACTCTTTGATAATAACGGACGCATTGTTGGTCAACTTTGGGGTGGAAGCGCTTCATGCTCAAATCAAAGTGGTTCAGATTATTATGGACGTATATATCAGAACTGGAATCCGCCATCAAGTCCCAACTCCGGTCAATTGCAATATTGGCTTGACCCGACCAGTTGTACAACAGGGGCATTGTATATTAACGGATATGATCCGAATATGCCCGTTGTTGCTCTTGATGCTCAAATTTCTTCTATTACGCAACCGGCATCTACGTTATGTTCAGGATCAAATATTACACCGGTAGCTACATTGAAGAATAGCGGAACAACCACACTTACATCAGCTACTATCTCTTATCAAGTGGATGCAGGCGCTCCGGTAAATTATACTTGGACAGGCAGTTTAGCTTCTACCGGATCAACCAATGTCTCTTTATCCCCTTTTACCGTGGGTGCAGGTTCACATACAATAACAGTTACAGTTAGTAATCCCAATGGCGGTTCGGATATGAATAATAGTAATGATTCTAAAACAGCGAATTTCACAGTAGTCAATCCGACTGGCCTAGCATTACCATTCTCTGAGGGCTTTGATGGAGTTACTTTTCCTCCTGCTAACTGGATAAATGAAAATCCGGATAACAATACCGGTAGCGCTCTTTGGGTGCGTACTACAGTGGTTAGTGGTTTTGGAAACAGCTCTGCTTGTGCTAAGATAGATCAGTTGAGTCCCAGCTCATCAACCAACGGTCAGGTTGATAACCTCATTACACCGTATCTTGATCTTACATCAACCACAACGCCAATAACACTTAGTTTTAGTGTAGCCAATGCGCGTTATAATTCAAACTTTTATGATTCTTTGATAGTATATATTTCTACTAATTGCGGAGGTACTTGGAGTCATTTAGCTGCTTATGGTAATAATACAGGCCCAAGTCCGTTAGCAACAGCGCCGGATGTAACTTCTTTGTTTACACCTACCAATTCACAATGGGCTACAAAAACGATCAATCTCAATGCGTATGCATCCATGTCTGCCGTTCAGATTCGTTTTCAGTTACGCAGCGGATGGGGTAATGTAACGTATTTGGATGATATCAATATTGCTGGGGGTGCAGTACCACCTCCGGTTGCTTCGTTTAGCAGCAGCAGCAATACTATTTGTGCCGGACAAAATATTAATTTTACAAATACATCAACTGGAGCTACCTCGTACAGTTGGTCGATGCCAGGAGGTACACCATCTTCATCTACGGCTACTAATCCGTCAGTCGTGTATAACTCAGCCGGTACATATACTGTTACACTGACGGCAACAAATAACTCCGGCACAAGTACATCTACTGCAACTTTTACGGTTAAAGCTAATCCTAATGCAGTAGCAACTAATAACGGTGCTATATGTCAAGGCAGCTCGGCTACACTGACAGCTGTGGGTGGTGGCACATACAGCTGGAGTAACGGAAGTACATCTGCAACAACAAATGTTTCGCCTATTGTCAATACAAGCTATACTGTAACTGTAACTGCATCTAATGGTTGTACAGCTACTTCCAGTACAACAGTTACAGTTTTGGATTGCTCTTCAATAGACGATGTGCTTCAGGCGGATAATATGCTGTTCTTTCCTAATCCGGCTCATACAACGATTCAGTTAGATCTTTCATCTGTTTCCAATGAAACGCTAACGGTTGATTGGCTTACACCGATTGGACAGTTAATGCAGACGTATTTTATTCAGCCATATCAGACAAGCATTGTGATGCATGTTGATCATTTGGCTGCCGGTATCTATTTAGTCAGAATTACTGATGGCACGCGTAGTATTACACGCCGAATAATGATTATAAAATAAGGAAATAATTAGGTTATTTTTTAGACGTTGTATCCTAATGGATATTTTTGAGGCTATATCTTTCTTTAATATTTGGATATAAAAGATATTCGTTTCAAATTTACCTATCTGTATAAATCAAGCTCTGCTGAGGAGCAGCGTGTCATGGATAATGCAGATGTTCGATAAAAATATCAAAGTCAAAGAGCTATGGAATTTAATAACCCTTTGAAGAGAGCTTTATATCCGAAAAAATCCATTTTTCTTTGTAAATCCTTCCCCACAGTAGAAGTACTTCTCCTATTCATAGCCTTTGCTTGTGCTCACGGCTAATGATAATGGGTCTTGCAACAGACAGCCATATCTCAATTAATCTACTCTGTTTACTTCAATACTGCTTAGCCAGTAAACATGGCGCGGTCCGGTTTTGATATCATTTTTACAGATAAGAATCATATCGCCTTGCTTTTGTATCGGCTGACCATTCTCTTCAAACAGAATATAGATATTGTCACCTGTGGGATTATTAAATATCTCAGCCCAAGAGAATGTAGCCTTATAATTGTCAGTAGCGCGAGCTACGATATAGAAGTTTCGATCTTTATGATTGGTTTGTTTAATTTTTGCTTTTTCCAAAATGTCTCTCAGTAAAACTCCCTTGCAGATTTTATCTTCTTTCATGTTAGCACCGCTTTGACAAACCACAACAAAGTTTTCTATCGTTTCTACCTTCATCTGCTTTAATGAATCAACCGTTAAAACAAGCTCATTCTCAACAGCGCCTTTAACTGTTACTTTTTTACTGATATATTTTGCGCTGTCATCTGCCGATATTGTTTTGCATGCATCCGTTTCTTTGGACGACTCATCGGTAGCCATTGTGTTTGAGGAATCCTTTGTATCTGTATCATGTGAATGACTCTCGGTCTTCTGATTACACATGCTGAATGTAAAAGCTATAATGCATGTTGAAATAAGGAATGATATCTTTTTCATGATGTTTAATTTATAATGATTATTTATATATGTATTCAGATTGTATTGAGACGCTTATTTGTTAAATGAAAATTTAACCGAGAAGAAGAAGTTCCTGCCTTCTTCAGGATAACCTTCGGTAATCATATAATTCTGATCGGCGATATTGTTTACACCAATCTCTAAACTTAGATATCTCCACACTTGACCGGAAATTAATGCATTTATGAGAACAAACTGAGGTACGCTCACCCCATAACTTTTACTGTATCGGGCTGAATTATATTCTGCACTTAACAGAATACCAACTTGCTTAATTGGTTTATATTGTATATAGGAAAATACTTTGAAATCCGGCACATCTGTAAACAGTACGTTGGGGTTAGTGATGTTTTTTCTGTGAATATAAGTAAAATCGCTTGAAACCAAAAGATTCTTAAGAATGTTATAACACACACCCACTTCAGCGCCTATAAACTCAGCAGAGCCGGTATTCTGCATTTGAGACTTACTAGGCAGCACATTATCTACACTTATTATAGCATCTGCTATACGGCTATAAAAGAAAGATGCCTGTATAGATAATTTTTTGAAAAATGTGCCCTTGTAGGTGAGGTCAACATTATAGGATGTTTCCGGTTTTAAACCGGGGTTGGGAATAGCTGTTCCCATTCGGTATGAATATCTGTCTTTAATCGTTGCAAACCGTGTTCTGCGTGATCCTGTAAGACCTATATTATGAGTTTTTTTGAAATAGAAAAATATGCCTAACTGTGCATTGATACCGCTGCTTAAACCAGTGTCGTCAAAATCAAATAATGAATCATTGGCACTATCGTAGTTTACAGCTCTGGTATTCTGTCGCCCACTATAGCTGATGCCGGGGATTATTGACATAAATTTGGTAATGTTATATACATCTTCAATTGCAATATGGAACGTATGATCCGTAAAATGTTGTACAGGGTCGCCTACATTATTTTCTCTATGTACATCTTGTTTATATTGAGCTGAGAATTTCAG
>JAIXKU010000241.1 GCA_026936045.1 Flavobacteriales bacterium | reverse complement strand
ACCGTTGTTATTTACGGCATTCCATCCATTTACATCGTCTATGTAGCCATTGCCATCATCATCAATACCATTGCCGGCTATTTCCTGATAGTTTCTGAAAATATTACCTTGTAGGTCGGGATGATTTATTTGGCATCCGCCATCAATAACGGCTACGACAATTGTGTCATTTTGTGCTGTAACACCGCCTGTCGTAATATTCCAGGCTTCCACGGCATCAATATCTGCATCGCTCGTGCCACCGGTTTGCCCGGTATTATTTAAACTCCATTGTTGGGGAAATGATGCATCATTAGGAATTGCTCGGCTGTACACATAATGGTTTACTTGTGCTAATGAAACTTCGGCTCTTTTTTTAATGATATCAAGCATAGCAAGTGTACTTATATAGCCCGGTTGATAGCTAATCAACCAAATATTATAATCGGCTGACAGGCATTCCTTAGATTGAAAATCCAGATTGGGATACAATTGATTCAGGTCTGTCACAAAGGCTTCCACTTTTTTATTCCCATGCAACCAAACAATCAATTCATTTTCAACAAACGATTCCTGCTGTGAGAATAAGACAGAAGAAAAGAACAAAAGCAAAATTAACGTAAAAAATAATCTCATAACACCTAAATTTTTATTAAATGTAAAGATTATTCGGGAATTGCAAACACAAAGATGGACTGTCAGACCTCTGATAGGTATCCTCTCTAAAAGCGACAGAGTAAGAAAAAGTCTTACTCTGTCGCTTTTAGCTGTTTTTGGTGAGATATAGCTTTCTTAATTTTCCCACAAGCTATGCTCAAACTCCATCATTTTATTTTTAATGGCTTCAGCTTCTAATAATGCATCGGTAGAGGATAGGTAGTCTAAAATCATACGATCATGTGTGTTATCTTCTTTATAGACAGTGCTGATAAAGAATCGTTTTCTGAGTGCATCGTCATAACTCATGCGTTGCGCAAAATTGTAGGGGTTATAAATCTTATAGGCGGCTAATAGATTACGGGCTTGTTCAAAATTTATCCAAAACATGTCTTGCAGGCCTCTGAGATCACCTGTGTTTCTGTCATACACTTCCATTACCGGACATATAGCCAATATGCGTACTTCCATTACACTTCTGTTCTTATCGAACACTCAATCTTCCTTTATCTTAATTTGTTTTACATTAAATGGATTAAACGCTTCGGTTATTGCCATAGGTCTTTCGGTATAAGGAGGGTTAGGATCCGGAATAAGTATCGTATCGGTATAAGTGCCTATATTAAGGGCTTTAGAATAATCCATGGGATATAGCATCTCATCGCTCATACCGGGCTCGTAAGGGGTGAGTACTCTATCTTCAATTCCTTTTCTAAGGATTGTAATGAGGTTTACGCGATCGTTGTTGGCAGTTAAGGGATAGAAATATATCTGATTTATTTTCTGTCTGAAATCCATGATATGCCAAATACGTTTAGCCCACATCATATCGGCTTCACGAATATGAGCATAGGGAATAGCACGCTTGCCGGATTGGTCACCGGAGAATGAACCCTGATTTGATAATGGTGTCGGTTCCAGCACTTGAGCCTGAATGAAATTAAGATGAACCCCAATTACCTGTAATAACAGAAAGATCTGCACAACACGTATCATAACTCTTTGTTTTAAATTTCATGTAAACGTGTATAATCTGATGCATTGGTTTTCCTATATAAACGCCTCAATACAGGCGTGAAGTATGTATCTTGTTAAAATTGATATAATTTTAACACAAAATCAGATTGTCAAATTTATGCTGCACATCGCGTGGGACGAATCATACGCTCATCCGCTTCCTACCGGGCATCGTTTTCCTATGGTGAAATATCAACTGATTCCAGAGCAGCTGATTATAGAAGGAACAATAAGCCCTGATCAATTATTTCATCCGTCAATAATGGCAGATGTTGATATATTACATACGCATACTAAAGGATATTTAGATAAGTTAAATGAGGGTACGCTTTCGGCATCTGAGATTCGAAGAACGGGCTTTCCGTTTTCAGAGCAATTGGTGATTCGTGAGAAAAAAATTATGCAAGGAACAGCGGATGCTGCCTTATATGCTTTAGAGTATGGTGTTGGCATGAATACAGCCGGTGGTACACACCACGCCTTTTCTTTCAAAGGCGAAGGGTTTTGTTTGTTTAATGATATAGCCATAGCTGCCAATTTGCTATTAAATAAGAAGCTGGTCGCGAAGATTCTTGTTGTGGATCTTGATGTGCATCAAGGTAATGGTACGGCAGAAATTTTCTCAAAGGATAATCGTGTTTTTACCTTTTCAATGCATGCGAAACATAATTACCCTTTTCATAAAGAACAATCGGACTTGGATGTGGAACTTCATGACGGCATAACAGATGAGGCTTATCTTGCCCTTTTGGATTATCATATCGAATATTTGATGGATACGGTTGTACCTGATTTTGCTTTTTTTCAGTCGGGTGTAGATATCATTGCAGGCGATAAACTTGGTAAACTGAATGTAAGTATTGAAGGATGTCGTCGGCGAGATGAAAAAGTACTTACATCATGTTATCGTCACCATGTACCGGTTTGTATCTCTATGGGTGGAGGTTATAGCCAGCAGATACGTGATATCGTAGAAGCACATGCCAATACATTTAGACTGGCACAATATCTTTATTTTTAGTTGATTCTTGTATAAAACAAAGAAAGCCATTCCTAAGGAATGGCTTTCTTTGTAAAGTTAGAATGAAATTATTTAGTGATCACTACCTTAAAGTTGCGAGTCGTATTATCTTCCATCGTGATACGGAAGTTATATTGACCGCCGGCTAATCCTGCTACATTAACAGCCATTGTGCCATTAGCTGTAACGACATCAGATTTAACTAATTTTCCGGTGATATCCATAATCTCTAAGTGAATCTTACCATTCAAATCGCCCATAGGAATATATAACATATCTTGAGCAGGATTAGGATAAGGTATGATTTCATTAAGTGTTTGCTCTTCCTCAACACCAAGGTGTGTCTTATCAATCATTTTTACACCAATACCGGTGGTTTGCTCTGTGCCAAAACCAAGCGCATAATAAGTACCTCCATTATTGATAGGTGCAACCGGCTGTAAATGATAATCAATGGTAGTTTCATAGTCGATAGTACTGTTATATCCAATAAAGATGTAGGTATCTGTTGTCTTAACACAGAACAGATAACGTTGATTATCTTCTAAGATATAAGGAGTATCGAACGGAGCATACACAAGCTTACCATTTTCGCTGTTAGATGTATAGTTATATGATCCATAGGCTACGCCATTGATATTGTCAGCAGCATAAGCGGGATCATTTAAATCAGTGAATACGTCATCCCATGAATAAAGTGTTGTTTCAATAAAAGTACCCGGGAATGAAGCTGAATCTGCAGCATTTGAACTGGTCGCAAAGTACATGCCTACAGCGGCCATACGGCTTGCATTGGGATCCATAAAATGGATACAAGCTTCATAGTCACCTGATGGTGTGCTTGGCTTATAGAATGCCGTTTGTATAGGCATGTTACTATTATCTAAGGGAACAAAAGAATACATGTCTTCTGTTTGATAGAAGTTGGTGTTAATTGTATTGTCAGCAGGGAAGTCGTCAGTAGCATTAGCTGAAACAACGTATTTGATTTCATACTTGCCGAGCAGGTATGTGCTTTGAGAGAAAATGGGTAAAGCAATCCACGCGCTGTCGCCGGAAGCTAATGAGGCAATAGGGGTAGATGTCTCATCATAAATCGTGCTGCTGTTAAAATCAACTTTAGCATTAAGCTTAACATTAGTTTGTGTATTTATGCCATAGTTGTAAACCCAAGCACCGAGAGGTACAGTACATTCCGCACTATTTTCGGCAATACGTAACGGATGAGCATAGTTGTGGGCCATTAAGATATCGCGGCGATTATAACCTAGATCATTTGGGTAATAACCGGTTTTGTTTCCGATAAAGCCTACCACATTACCGACATTAATTTGGTTTTTCAGTAAAGCGCCATCTGATTGGTTAATCATAATAACGGGAATGGTAACAGCCATACCGGAATCGCCACCTAACATGCCAAAAGCAGTAACATCATCGGGTACGTTATTGATAATGATAACCGCTACGGCGCCTTTATTTTGGGCGTTCTTGGCTTTAGTGCCGAATTGACAGTCGCCACGATAAACGACAGCAATCTTGCCAAAAATAGCAGAGCCATTAGTCAACGTGTTGCAACCTAATGAATCGCCAACAGATCCATCTTCAACGAAAGCTAAAGTGTCAAGCACGGCATTAGCCGGAATGGTTAAATCAGCAACACCCCATCCATCATCTGCTTTAGCATAATTCAGGGCATAACTTCCTGTAAAAGGAGCCGGACTTTCAACGGCAAAAATGACCTGAGCCTGTAAGGCGATGCCCACGGCAATAAACAGGCCAAAAGATAGTAG
>JAIXKU010000280.1 GCA_026936045.1 Flavobacteriales bacterium | reverse complement strand
GAATTAATGATATGATGACTGTCATCAATGCGCATAAAAGAAACATAGAAACATGAGAAAGGAGGGCCCAAATGGCCAAACCTAACAAGTATGCTCCACTTTTATGCACTATTTTCATGGTAATTGCCATCATCGGCATTGTCCTTGGCTTTGTTTTTAAACAAGCCCTTATCCCAATCATTCTTTTACTGCCAACCGCAATTTATGAAGCTTATCGAACAGAAGGTAAATCCACTAAAACGGCTTCTATCGTTTTGTTGGCGGTTTTGGTCGCGTTGATGTTCCTTGTTCTATTTGATGTTCAAATTAATATTACTGAAATCCTTGGCTCCGACCAGCAGTACATAGGCGGTTACTGGGTACCTTTAGGTGATCTGCGCATTGTCGCTACAACAGTGATTACAATTATCTCGGTTATTCTGTTTACCAGAACAAGGGGGGTGTATACCAGATGGTTGGCTGTAATTATTTTTGTGACATCTTTTGTGATCATCTATCTGATTGACCCGGCTGCTTTTGCGGACTTGTTTAAATATGGGATCGATGAGGCATTACGCCGCTTTTAAAAGCCACGAACGACAAGTAAAACAAAATATTTTCGATAATTTTTTTCCGTTCGCGCGGCAATGCTTGGGTTAAATATTATCATTGAACCATCTCAATTATTTTTTTTGAGGTTGTGTGTATGTACGCCAGTGGCACTTTTTACGATGAATAAGCAGGGAGCAATCCCCGCCTCATCCTGGTAAGCGGAGTGGACTTCTTGGATGAAGCCCAATTCCTCCCCCTGACTTACAAGCGCCAAAGCGCACCCACCAAACCCTGCGCCCATTAAACGCGCACCGAAGCAACAGGATTGGTTATTTGCCAAGTCAACGATCAGGTTCAAAGCATCACTGGATACCTCGTAATCATCTCTCAAACTGGCATGACTTTCATTGATGAGTTTACCCATTGATAGCAGATCATGATTTCGCATCGCGTGGACAAATTGCAAAACCCGAGAATTTTCGCTAATAACGTGTTTGGCGCGCTTATAGAGGATTTCAGGAATGACGGTTTGCATTGCATCTAAATCAGATTGGCTTGCTTCGCGCAAGCTATTTACATTCAACAAGCGCGTGACTTCTTGGATTTCTTTGTGCCTGGTGTTGTATGCGGAGTGTGTCAGTTCTCTGCGGGTGGTGGTGTCCATGATAATAAAACTTACATTTTCAGGGATGGGTACAAATTCATAATTCAGTGTTTTACAATCCAGCAGCATGGCGTGGTTTGTTTTTGCATCGGCTGAAATCAACTGGTCCATAATTCCAACATTCAAACCAATCCAATCGCGTTCAGCCTTTAAAGCGATTAATGCCAAATTGGTCGGATCAATGGAAATATTGGATGAAAGGATAAAAGTTTTTCCAATAGCTATTTCAAGCGCTGCAGACGAAGATAACCCGGCGCCAATGGGGATATTTCCCGAAACCACACCCTGCCAACCCTTCAATGGATACCCATCATCGGATAGTGCCCAAATTATTCCTTGGAGGTAATCAATCCAGGAGGTTTTTTGTTTCTCAAAATGAGATAATTGTGTTTGATAAAATTCATCAAAATCAACTGAATAGACAGCAACAAAACCGTCCTGCCTGGGAGAGAAAAGGATGGCGACATCGCGATCTATGGCTACTGGCAGCACAAAGCCTTCTGAATAATCCGTATGTTCACCGATCAGATTAATCCTGCCTGGGGCGACAACGATAGAGGCAGGTTCCTCTTTGAAGTGCTGCTTGTAAATTGCGCGAATTGTGTTTATGCGGGCTTGATCCATTGCTGTTAACCTTTTTACCACAGTGGTTGATTTCTGGTATTGATTAAATTGGCGCACAGGTTTTCCTGATTACCAGAGAAGGGGATAATCGGATCACCTCTGGATGGAAATCTGGCTTTTGGATCGCTTCAATCAGCGTTTTCACGGCTAACCGTCCAAATTGCTCGATTGGCTGTTTAATAGTAGTCAATGGAGGGTCAATATACGCTGTAATGGGCAAACCATCAAAACCAATCACAGAAACGTCCTGAGGGACGCGCAACCCGGCTTCTTTCAGGGCTTGAAGTGCCCCGATCGCCATCCAATCATTCAGGGCAAATATCGCTGAGAAGGGTACACCATAGCTTAATAGCTTGTCGATTGCAGCTTTGCCCGATTCAGCTGTCCAATCTCCGTTCATGATCAACTTCTGATCGACTTCAAGATTTTCATCCCGAAGAGCTTTTTGAAAACCCGTTAAACGATCACGAGTACTGGCCTTATTTTCCGGTCCAAGGATTATTACAATCGACGTATGGCCCAGGGAAAGCAGGTATTTCGCCGCGATGAAACCACCCTGTTCATCATCCAGGCAAATCGCTGGCACTTGCTCAAAAACGGGTGCATTTTTTATGTAAGTAATTGGCATTCCCTGATCGATTATCGGTAGCAAATGATGGTACCGGTGATCATCACGCGGATTGATGACTAACAAACCATCTACACGGCGGTTGATCATTTCATCCATTACTGGGGGAAATTGAATGTCCGTTTCAGCGCTGGCGAATAAAATAGAAAACCCATAATCCTGAGCAGTGTGCTGAGCCGCTTGAATAATGGATGAAAAATTAAAATCAGTAAAATTTGGCGTAATGCATCCTAAAGTTTGAGTTTTCCCCTTCATAGAACGGGCGATTGGATCGGGCGTATATCCCATAGCTTTGATCACATCTTTAACCTGTTTGCGGGTGTGGGGGGCAACATCGGGTTTTTGATTAATAACACGCGATACTGTTTGCTTGGACACGCCAGCCTTCAGTGCCACATCAGCAATGGTGATCCGTTTTTTTTGACGCATCGAGCACTCTCCGAAACAATGATTGGCGATGTTAGCGATCTCGGCATCGATACCGTGACCGTTACCATTAATATAACAGACCAACACTCCGGTTGTCAATAGATAGGGTCTGAAAAGACGTGTATTAAAAATAATGAACTCCAGCAATTTGCTGGAGTTCAAAAGAAAGGAGATAGAAATGAAGCCAAATGCAAATTAACGCGTTAAAACTAATAATTCAATCAGGGCGCACCTGTCAAAACGCCCATATTTTTTGCTTGTGAGATCGCTTGAATGCGATTTTCAGCCCGCAATTTACGATAAATGTTGCTCCTGTGGCTTTTAATGGTGTTAGAGGATAGAAAGAGCACTTCACCAATTTGTTTATTCGTTAATCCTTTTGCAATCAGTTGCAATACATCGGATTCCCTCTGACTTAAAAGATTGTCAGAACAGGACTTAATTACAGATTTTGCTTGATTTTGGAGATTAGTATGCAGGATATTTCGTATGTTTGTTAAGAAACCTTGATGGCCATTTTTATTTTCATAAAGGTTTATCAGCGGCAGAAGAGATTGGCCCATCAGAAGAAAGTCGCCCTGGTTGTTATCCAACTTAGCCAGAGCAACGGCTTTAGAAAAAGCACAAACCGCCAAGTCATCCTTCCCGATTTGTTCATAGGCAACAGCCAGGGCTGTCAAAGATCGAATAATATAGGAATTCGCGCTCTGATGCATGAATTTTGGAATAACTGCACGTAATATCTGGATCGCATGCTCTGGTAGGCCGTTAAGAATATAAATTCGTGCTGCAATGGGCAGCGTAAGCCCGAGTTCATACCCATAACGCTCATAGAGCTCATCAGGCGGAACTCCATCAAAGCCACTTGTAACAAGCCAATCAAAGGCTTGCTCGTGATGGCCCTCTTCAATTAACAAACGCGATTTTAACCTATTTGCCTGCTGAAGGTGAACCTTTGCATAAAAATCGCTTTTCGTCTGAATTAACTGAAATAAATCGTCCAGCAACATGTGAGCGGTGGATAAATTGCCCTCTCTAATATACGTTTCGCATAGATTTTGGTGTGCTGTAAATGCATACAATATTTCTGAATGGCCCGCAAGCTGGATCGCTTTTTGTAAATAAGATTTCGCTTCATCAAGACGATGCCAGAATAACATGAGGTGTCCGTACCCCGATAATAGCTTTATGGTATGGGGATTTTGTTTGACATCATGGTCATTGATAAATCTAAGACTTTTTTGGTAGATGGTCTCAGCTTCGGATAAGCGTCCCTGGACTTTGCGGATATAGGTGAGGTAATTGTAAGCTGCTAAAACGCTGCCCCAATCTTCGAGTTGATAGCCTGACATCAAGAGTTTTTCAAACCAGATTGTTGCATTTCCCAGGTCGTTTTTAATCGTGTAAGCCATTCCCAAGTTGCGCTCAACGATATGCTGAAAGTAGGTATTGCCTGGTTTGATCAGCTTAAGTGCTAATTTTGATTGCTTGATACCCTCCTCAGGATCTTTAAAATAACTGGAAATGATTGCGCGTAATGCAGCAATTTCACCTGTATGACTTTGTGTATGATCCAGTTTTTCTGCCCTGTTCAATACGGCATTGA
>JAIXKU010000029.1 GCA_026936045.1 Flavobacteriales bacterium | reverse complement strand
AACCTTCCAGAATGATAAGTTTGATTATTATGGACAGATTAATCTTATCAGATAAATTAAGACACTCTATAATCTTAACTTAGTTTGACTAATAATCTTTTTTTCCCTTTTGTTTACAATAGCTTAACATTGTAATATAAATTTACTACTTTTGAAATTATTTAAAGTTAAAGCCTCCGTGTTTTTTCTTTAAGTCAGGATGTGTGAGTATCTAGATTTAGTAATTCATATATTCTTCAAACCACCTTAAATTTGACAATGATAAAACGTGCTTATCACTTTTGAGTGGCTTTAAAAGAAATGGATGAAAAATAGATTTATCTCTCAACTAATGAAAAAAATAAGTTTTAGATTATGTGTTCTTGCAATACTATTTTTAGTTACTCATCATTTATACTCACAAGTTTCTTTTACTACGCCAGGTACTTATACATGGACGGTTCCGCCTTGCGTTAATACTATTACGGTGAAAGTATGGGGTGGCGGTGGCGGTGGCGGTGGCGCTATTGCTGTGGTTAAGAATAGCGCCGGAGATGAAGCCTGTTCAGGTGCTGGTGGTGGTGGTGGTGGTGGTTATTCTTCTTCAACTTTTGCCGTTACACCAGGACAAACATATACCATAGTTGTGGGTGCCGGCGGGACAGGTGGTTCAGGTGGAGCCGGATCATGGAATTCCGGTGTTACAACAGCTCCCTCTATCGGTGCTACAGGGGGTACCAGTTCATTTACGGGTTATAGCCACAACCTTATTGCCAATGGTGGTACTGGTGGCGGTCCGGCAGGGTGTTATAATACAGGGTCTAGCGGCGGTACTTGTGCTTCTGCGCAAGGTACAGCCGGTGCTGGAGGTAATAGTTCAGGTGGTTCGGTTAATAATATCGGCGGGAATGGTGCCCCCGGACTCATATTATATAATAGTACCGACAAAAGCGGTGGAGGCGGTGGCGCTGCCGGGCCAGGTGGTAATGGGGGAAATGCTACACTTCCTGGTAGTGTGGGCATTGTTAATCCACCTGGAGGAGCCGGTCAAGCTCCCGGTGGCAAGGGCGGTGATGGCAGGGTTTATAATGTGCCAGCCAATAAAGAATACGCAGGATTTAACGGATTAACTTATGGAGGTGCCGGTGGTGGGGCATTGATACATAGAGGTTCTTATGGAGCAGGCTTAGCAGCTGGGGGAAATGGAGCTGATGGTGCGGTACTTATTGAATATACGCCAACCGGTACATTGCCAGCTCAGCCATCTCCTATTACCGGCACAGCTATTCTTTGTGATGTGAACGCCGGCAGCTATTCAGTTATCAATGTTCCGGGCATAACATACACATGGACTTATTCCGGTTCTGCTACTGTTACACCTAGTGGTAATTCTGTATCACTTACAAATATTACATCCGGCGGCACGCTGACAGTAACCCCATCTAATGCATGTGGCGATGGCCCTTCACAATCAATAGTAATACAAATAGCAACAAGCCCAACTGCGCCTATTTCAATTAATGGAGTCGGGCCTTATTGTGAAGGGAGTACAATTACTTTAACTCAGAATGGCGGAGCGCTGACAGGTTCTTCTGTTTTTCAGTGGTACACAGGTTCTTGTGGCGGAACACCTGTTGGTACAGGCTCCTCCATTACAGTAAGTCCTACGACTACCACCACATATTATGTACAAGCTACATCTAATGGTCCTTGCCCAGCTACTGCATGTGCTTCAGGAACTGTTATTATTAATCCAGCGCCTACACCTTCTATATCCGGCATGACATCTATTTGCGTGGGACAAAGCACCACATTAACGGCTACCGGTGGTGGTACCTATGTATGGAATACCGCCTCAACCGCGTCAAATATTACTGTTACACCAAGTAGCACAACTACTTATACTGTAACTGTTACAGGTGCAGGGGGATGTACTGCAACCGCTACAAAAACGGTTGTAGTCAGTCCTATTCCTCCTCCATCCATAACCGGTATCACGTCAATTTGTCTTGGTCAAAGTACTACATTAACGGCAACAGGTGGAGGTACTTATTTATGGAATACCGGAGCAACGAATACGAGTATAACAATTAGTCCTACGGTTAATACCACTTATACTGTTACAATCACTAATGCCGGTGGATGTACTGCAAGTTCATCACAAACGGTAATAGTTAATCCCGCTCCAACTGTAACTGTAGGGAATAATGGCCCTTTATGCCCTGGCAACACTTTAAATCTTAACAGCACAGGAGGAGGAACCTATACTTGGACAGGTCCTGGCGGATTTACTTCAACCCAACAAAACCCCAGTATCCCTAACACTACAATATCTAACGCCGGTACGTATATCGTTACTGTTACCTCTACAGCAGGTTGTACAGCTACAGCCAATACAACGGTATCCATAAGTTCTTCTTTGGCTGTAACAGCTAGTAGCAATATGCCGGTATGTGAAGGTTCTACACTAACTTTAAGTACATCGGGTGGTACAGTTTACAGTTGGATTGGCCCGGGCGGATTTAGTTCTAGTTCTCAGAATCCCAACATACCTAATGCAAGTTCAGCTAATAATGGTACATATACTGTAACGGTAACCAATGCTTCCGGGTGTACCGGTTCAGCTACAATTAATATTACCGTAGAGGCTTTGCCCATAGTTAGTGCAAGTAATAATTCCCCAATATGTTTGGGAGGCACAATTAATTTGAGTGCGACAGGCGGAACAACATATAGCTGGACAGGCCCTTCAGGCTTTAATTCAAGTTTACAAAATCCGAGCATCGCGAGTGCTAATAGTACTCATGATGGTGTATATGTTGTAACAGTAGGTAATGCAGCAGGTTGCACCGCTTCAGCAAGTACGACAGTTATTGTCGGCTCTAGCATTTCTGTGACAGCGGATAATAATTCGCCTATATGTTCAGGAGAGACGATTTTGCTTAGCGCTACCGGTGGTGTTGATTACAATTGGTCAGGCCCGGGAGGGTTTAGTTCCAATGATCAGAATCCGAGTATAACCAATGCCGGTACATCATCTAATGGTACTTATACCGTTACCATTACAGATGTCAATGGTTGCAAAGGTACAGCAACAACTATAGTTACAGTATCCGACCTGCCAAGCATTATTGTAGGCAGTAACTTACCGATTTGCCAGGGAGAAGCATTAATGCTTAATGTATCCGGCGGCATAGATTATAATTGGTCAGGTCCGAACGGTTATAGTTCCACAGAACAAAATCCAGTAATAAATGATGTAACGACACAACACAATGGCACTTATATAGTGACGGTGAGTAATGCAGCCGGATGCACGGCATCGGCAAGTGTGGATGTAACAGTGAATCCATTGCCTCAAGTGAACTTCACAGGTATGAACCTCACAGGCTGTACACCAGTATGTGTTGATTTTAGTGATATGACGACGATATCGTCAGGTAATATAACCAATTGGACCTGGAGTGCTAATGGCACGACATTTAGTAATGTCCAGCATCCCACGCAATGCTTTAGTACACCGGGTACGTATGATGTGTCGTTAGCCGTAACATCCGCTCAGGGGTGTAGTGCTAGCTATTTGGTAGCTGATATGGTAACAGTGTATTCCAATCCGGAAGCAGGTTTTACGATAAATCCGACAGAGTTGGTATTAAATGAGCCGACCGCCCATTTCACAAGTAACAGTACGGGAGATATAACGAGTTGGCATTGGGATTTTGGTGATGGCTCCACAGGCGATATAGAGAATCCTATACACATGTATGGAGATACAGGTACATATTGTATAAGTTTAACCGTATCGTCGTCTCAAGGTTGCAGCTCATCCGCGACGCATTGTTTGACGGTCTATCCGGAGTTTTATATTTATATACCAAACAGCTTTACACCCAATGGGGATATGATTAATGACTTCTTTACAGCCGAAGGAATAGGTATAGCCACTTTTGAGATGGAGATTTTTAATCGTTGGGGAGAGTCGATATATGAGACAGATAATATGGTAGGCTGGCCCGGTACGATAGGCACATCAGAGGATATGGCACAGCAAGGAGTTTACGTGTATAAAATTTGGATTACTACTTTTCAAGATGATGAGCTTGACTTCATCGGTCATGTCAATCTCTTACGCTAAACGATAAACAGAGTAACGCTACAATCCTTTTGACGATAGGCTTTTCATTGCGTAATGCTTTTTTCTTTCGAGAAATAATTATTATGACAAATTGTTCTTTTAAGGATGCGGTTATCTTTTCTAATGCCATTGAGAACTTTTTGTAAAAGCTGTTAGGATTGTAATGACAGGATGTTATGCAGGGAAAGGGCTTTTGAGAAAAAATGATTAACTTTAACAAAGTTTAATGGGCATTATATGAATATAGGACTCTTTTATTAGGAAAATGGGTTTTAAGAACGAATTAGGAATCTAAGCTTTATGAACCGGTTTATACCGTTTATCGTCTTTTTGAGTAGTATTAATAGTTTATCCATAGGTCAAACTTTTCAG
>JAIXKU010000014.1 GCA_026936045.1 Flavobacteriales bacterium | reverse complement strand
TCATAATACAATATATTTATACAAAATTATATCCGAATCATCAGTATTCTTCAAAGCATCGAAGCAACTTTTTAACAAAGCATTGCGTATAAACAAGTCAAAACATGGCTTATGAGCAAATTAAGCAAAAGCTGGCTGACTGATCTGCATATAGATGTAGAATATAAAAGCTACATCTTGTTGGCATACCTACAAGAAGCAAAGCGGGTGTTTGAAGAAAAGAACCTATATCCTACATTATCTGAATTGATAGAACATTATGCCGCGTTATATCATTTAAAACATTCCTCCGAATGGGTACGTGAACTTTTCCCCAAACAACTTATCGGATTGAATATAAAAGAGAAGGCATTAACCTACGAAACACTCGTACACGATGACATGCTGTTAGAAGAAATATGGAAAACCATTGAATTTTCCATACCTGTATTGGAAGAAAGAATACACGAAGGCAAGCAGATTTTTGAATATATTGAAAACAATATTCATGTTGAACCAATAGGAATTATACCTATTAGGATTACGGAAGGTTACATGTTCATTAATATAGAAAAAGACACCGCCGTTTTCAAGTATGAAATGTCTCCGCTATCCACATCCAGTACAACATCAATGCGAGCATTGCGAACAGCATATATAAGCACGTATCCTCAATCGCTGAATAATACATACACTAATATTAAATATGATCTGATACGCCATAGAGCAGAGTTACCTAATCCGGCTGTTTTTTTATTTCAAACAGATTTGAAAATTCCATTTCAGACCTGTTATTTACCGATTGTCAAACGGCTTCTAATGCTATATCTGCAACAAACAGAAGCAGAAGAAAATAATAACGCATCACATTGATTTGCATATCCTAAGTTCAGATTTCTAAAATAATCAAGGAACGCGATAGAAAATTCCAATCTACTTGTAGTTTTGCAAAAAACTTATTATGAAACAGATTGGTGATCGTTTTTTCAAGCCATACATTGTACGGAAGCAGATTGAAGAGAGGATAGAGGCATTAGGTCAAGAAATTTCTGCTGATTATGAAGGCAAAGAGATTGCTCTAATCTCGGTATTAAAAGGCGCTTTTATGTTTACGGCTGATTTAGTCCGATCAATTAGGGTGCCCGTTGATATACATTTTATTCAATTATCATCGTATAGCGCCGAGCAATCTACCGGAAAAGTGACAGAAGTTATAGGATTAAACGGGTTGCTTGCCGGTAAGCAGGTGCTCATCGTTGAAGATATTATTGATACAGGGCTTACAATTTCTGTATTACATAAGAAAATTTTACAAGAAAACCCGGCTGATATCAAGATAGCGTCATTGCTACTCAAAGAGGATGTCTATTCAGGGTCTTTAAAAATTGACTATCTTGGCTTCGCCATTCCCAATCGTTTCGTCGTCGGATATGGATTAGACCTAAACGAATTGGGCAGAAACTGGCCTGAGATTTATCAAGTGAATAATTAATATAGATTGATATGTTGAACATTGTTTTATTTGGCCCTCCGGGAGCAGGCAAAGGGACGCAATCAGAACGATTGGTAGAAAAGTATAAATTAATACACCTATCAACCGGCGATATTTTTCGCTTCAATATTAAACAAGAAACAGAATTGGGGAAATTAGCCAAATCGTATATGGATAAAGGCGAATTAGTTCCTGATCAGGTGACGATTGATATGCTGAATGCAGAAGTTAAGAAGTATGATAATCCCAATGGATTTATTTTTGATGGATTCCCGCGCACACCGGCACAGGCGATGGCATTAGACAAGTTAATGCAATCAAGAAATTCTGCCATTACCATGATGCTCTCTCTGCATGTAAATGAAGAAGAGCTGATTAAACGGTTATTACTCAGAGGTAAAGATAGCGGACGTACGGATGATACAGATGAGTCTGTGATACGAAACAGGATACGTGTTTACGAAGAACAAACAGCCGTTGCATCTGAGTTTTATCAAGCACAGGGTAAATTCTACCAGATAGACGGTATAGGCGACATAGACGATATCTTTAATCGCCTTTGTCATGTTATTGATTCGCACAGCATGATTATGTAAGGCGTATGCTTCGTATTCTGACTGTAGTAGGTGCTAGACCTCAGTTTATTAAAGCTTCAGCGATAAGTCGCTGTGTAAAGCATGTATTTTCTGAAAGAATTGAAGAGAAACTGTTACATACCGGTCAGCATTACGATACGTTATTAAGTGATATCTTCTTTCAGCAATTAGGTATTCCCGCACCTTCTTTTCATTTACAGGTCAGCTCCTCCGGCCATGCAAAACAAACAGCAGAGATGTTACTGGGAGTGGAAAAAGCCATTTTGGAATATAACCCGGATGTCGTTCTTTTATACGGCGACACCAATTCCACGTTGGCAGCAGCCTTGGCTGCATCAAAGCTTCATACGCCTATAGCTCATATTGAAGCCGGATTACGTTCGTTTGATAAAAAGATGCCTGAAGAGATAAACCGAATCATAACGGACCATCTCTCCACTTTCTTGTATGTACCAACAGCAAAGGCCTATCAAAATCTTCAACGAGAGGGATTGACTCATCATACAGAACATCCCGCATCACCTGACAATCCGGTTGTATTCAACTCCGGAGATGTGATGTATGAAAATGTCTTATACTTCTTAGAAATCGCAAAAAAGACATCAACTATTTCTCATCAACTAAACTTAAACGATAAGAAAACTATCCTCTGTACCATTCATCGGGATTTTAATACGGACAACGAGCAACGATTAAAAAACATGCTTAACGGTCTGCTTGGCATAGCCAATACATTTACACATTCATTGGTTATTCCATTACATCCTCGCACCTCATCCATGTTAGACAAACCAATCTTTTCATCGTTAAAGCTTTCTTTAAAAACACACCCTCGTATTCTACTAACAGAACCTGTTTCTTATTTTGATATGCTTTGTTTGGTTGATGCTTCTGACATGGTAATCACCGACTCTGGAGGATTACAGAAAGAGGCCTATTTTCTTCGTAAACCGGTAGCTGTTTTACGAAACACAACGGAATGGACCGAAATTATCGAATCCGGGAACGGTTGGCTGACAGACGATGACCCATTATTGCTACTCAACGCATGCAAACAAGCGATTACGCTTTCTCATGAAAACTTTCCTTTACTATATGGTGATGGCAATGCAGCTCAGGCTATCCTCAATAATCTGCTAACTCATATAAGATGATAAGGTCACTATACCGTTATCTGGTAAACTTCTTGAATATTGCATGCTCTGCCAACATTAATCATCTTTTAAGAGACATCGTGTCTTTCTATTTTACAAAACGCTTCAAGAACACATCAATAAGCTCTCCTGAGAGAGCACAATCATTAAAAAGCGCCTGTGCATGGTTGAAGCAATCAATCAACCCTGATGATGGCGGGTTTCGAACCCGTTATTATTTGGGTGGATGGACATCCTCTTATCCTGAAACCAGCGGTTATATCATACCTACATTATTGCGCTATGCGGAATTTAGTAATGAAAAAGAATGGATAGAAATCTGTATCAAAACCGGCGATTGGTTGATTGACATTCAAAAAGAATCAGGTGGTTGGCAATCCGGATATGTTGATGAGAATAAAGACGAAATCGTATTCAATACCGGCCAAGTGATACGTGGATTGTATGCGCTTTATAAAACAACGGGCAAAGAGAAATATTTACAATCATGCATCAAGGCCTGCCATTGGCTTTCTCAAACACAGGAAGAAGATGGAAGTTGGAGACAACATGCTTTTATGCGCAAAGAAAGGGTTTACGACAGTTACGTGGATCACCCGCTACTGGTTATTTATCTTGAAACAGGGATTGAAACATTTAAAGAAACAGCTATACGCAATCTCAACTGGATTCTTACTCAACAACTGGAGAATGGCTGGTTTGCCAATTGCGACAATACCATAAAACATAACGACAGACCAATACTGCATACCATATCTTATACAATAGACGGGCTTTTAAACGCCGGACTGCTTTTAAATGAAAAAAGATATATTCAATCAGCCCAGAAAGCTGCTGACAAATTGTTATCAATCTTTCAAGAACACAAATATCTGCACGGGCGCTTTGATAGGAGTTGGAAGCCAAGTCAATTCATGATTTGTACAGGCTCTGCGCAAATAGCTATCGTATGGCATCAGCTATGGCAATTCTCCGGCGATAAAAAATACAGGGAAGCTTTTTTGAAGATGAATCAGATACTCTGCTATATCCAGCGCCATCACACGAAGCAGGATAGCGCATATCACGGCGCTATTTCAGGCTCCTTCCCCCTTTGGGGCAGATATGAACCATTCGGATATCCCAACTGGTCTACAAAATATCTTGCAGACAGCCTGCTGAATGAGCTGAATGCCCCCGCATCTTATCATTCTCTTTAGCAAGACAACGTGAACATACCTAAAGTTAGGTATAAAAATTACCTCTATTACGGGATTGTATATAGCGTATAAGAT
>JAIXKU010000119.1 GCA_026936045.1 Flavobacteriales bacterium | reverse complement strand
ACATAGAATACTCATTATTATTGAAAAAACCAGCATATGCTTGATTGGTTTCTAATTCTTTATTGCGTTGCATTGTGTCTTCAAAAACTAGATTAGACCTTTTAAGCATATTTCTGTATCCTTCAAGTTCTTTTTCATATTTTGCTTGAAGCTCTGCAAGATTGAGTCTATTCCCTGCTTCTATCCCTGCAACGGCTTTTCTTGTATCTGCTTCCAATTTAGCTACATCATAAGCGTTCTTTCTACTTTTTTCTCCTTCGGACTGTGTCACTTCTGTTCCATATAACCCGAGCAACGTATTTAATTTTTGACCGAGTAAGCCTGATATTAGATTGGCTCCAGCCATTGTGTTGCTAAACGCCACATTCATCTGGTTACCCATCATGTTCGTAATTTCTGCCTGTTCTCGTTCCAAATCAGCTCTTATCTGATTATAACGATCGGCAGTCTGACTAAGTGTTTCCCAAAATCCTGGCATCTTTCCTCCTTAATAAAGTCCTAAAAGCTTTAGAAGACCAGCTGAAGACTGTGTTCCGAAAAGCAATGCCGGAGACGCTCCAACAAGATTTCCGAAAAGTCCACCAAAGAATCCTGACTTATTTTGGCTTCTCTGCATTTGCATTGCAGCATCTGCCTGCATCTTCTGTAGTTGATAATTCAAAGCCGATTGTGAACCTTGCATTGCCGCAGTATTCTGAGCTGCAGCATTGGCAAGATTTCCCTGAAGACTGTATCCCAATAATCCAGTACCAGTCTGATACGCATTGTTGAGATAACTATTGTATGCTTGACGAGTCCCTTCCAGATTACTGGCGAGAGAAGACTGAAGCTGACCTGTAGCAAAAGGATTCTGACCAGCTGCCTGCATACGCATGCTGTTCAAGTATTGCTGAGCGGCAGCGTCTACACCAACTTTCTTCAGGTCATTATACATACCTCTATTACGAGAACTATATGGATCAAGAAACTCTTCTCCCAGTGCAGTATATCTACTCGTATCAACCGAGTAAGTCTTTGGTGTATATGCCTGTGTCAGCTGTTGCGGAGTCATATCATACCCCTTCAACCTACTCTGCCCGAAAAGTGCATTTCCAAGCCATGACATTATTTCACCTTCCTTATCCAATCAAACGGGATATTCAAGCGAGCCCAACCATCTGGAAACCTTGCTTCAAGATACAACTTCGTCTCACCTTCACTCTTCGTCTGAGTAAAACGAATATTGCTTGTTTCCGGTTTCTCAACGTTGATGTCGCCAGTTCCAACGGATTGGAGTTTTTTATCTAGTTCATCGATCTTATTCCAGATTCGATGAAGTTCTTTGTTCATCTCTTCGAACGAATCGAGAGCCCTATAGGAACTTATTCGTTTCAAATTTCCTCCTTCGTTACAAAAGAACGAATTACATAACGTATTACCGAAATCGGTTCTTGCGATTCAATACTTATATGAAACACAGACTTCTGTACTGGTTCGCCATAGTATTCAGATGCCTTTTTGTTGTCAATATATATCTCCGATTGTACTCGTGTATTTCCATTATAGGTCTGAATATCATATATCTGCTTTTTATTCTTAATCCCGAAATCGGTAACATAATCAAGTTCCATTGTGCGAACTCTTGATGTATAAGTAGAAACATCGCTTCCAAAAAGTTTCTGAGAAATTGCATAGGTGGTAAGATAACGACCATTGTTATAGGATATTGTTCTTACCAAGATTCCTGGAATTGTCGACACAGCTTTTCTCTCTGGAGGAATAATTATCGGAGGAAGAATTGGAATAGACGGCGATTCCAATGTTTCAATATCTGTAGAAACTGTTACTATAGCAGAACCATCTTCGGTTGAATAGACACCTTTCAGATTGGCAACATCGTAGGCATCAGGTGTTTCAATCATATAAGTAGCCCATCTTCCAGTGCTAATTCCATAAACGAAAGCAATAATTTGCTGATACTTTCCTGGAGCATCTACTGTCTCACCAATCACTGCAATGGCGTTTCGGTTCTGAATATATTCTACATACACACGACCGGTAAGCCATTTGAAAGAAGGAAACGCTATTCCCTCAATACTGAGTTGGGAATAGTTGTTTTCTTTTATTGCTTCACCAATTGGAACTACTTTGTTTCCATCTACAATGTAGAGATTGCCATTGAAGTAGACAAAGATACCAGTTTCAGTAGCAACCACATGACTACGCTGAAGAGCACCACAAGACTTACTCGTATATTCAATAGCAAGAGTATCAGCATTGATGATAGAATACTCTTCCTTCCCGAAGGCATATATTCTTCCATTGTAAGGAATGAGAACATTCGGAACAAATCCAAGAACACAGTATTCTTCTTGATAGTTAAATATAGATGGTTGATAAGGTAAACTACGAAGCACAAGATTATCGGTATTGACATTAACCTTTGGATCAAGAGGAAAATAGACATTTCCTGCGTAGATTATACCATTGTACACACATTGGCAGTTTCTTCTTACGCTTACATTATTTACCGTCTCCGAGTATCCAGCGTCAATATTGAAAGAAGCATAGCGTGTTCCATTATCATGTATAGTTGCTTTATAGAGACCAGTATCTGAATCAAAAGTAAAATTATCATAATTAAGTTCTTTTTCACCAACTAAGCGATATAACTCCTGTTCAACGCCATTCAGCATTTCTACGGCATATAAACGAACTGCTGTAATTCGGCGAGAAACTAAGTGCAACATTGCAATATTTATATTCAAATCTGCTTCAATATTCCAAGTTCCAGTTCCGGGAACAGTATGATCCCAAACGACGTCTGAAAGTGGAGAAATACTAATTCCATCGTAGACAAAAGCTATGCGGTAACGAACGCTAGTTCCATGTTCAAATCCAGTTCCTATCGTATCACGAAAAGTTAGAATATCTTCTTGAAAATGTAATTCACCAACATAAGACAAATCCACATTTGGTGGATCAAGTTCTTCAACATTGTAGAGCACTATATTATTAGCAAAAGCAAAAGCTATTGTTTTATGAATAAGATCAAAGACTTTGTATTTCTCTGTTGTTTGTCCTTCTTCAATAGACGTTCCTTCTTTGGTGATCTCACCAACCAATAATGGAACATAGAACAAAGCAGAATTAGTAGCATTAGAATATTGCACATCTGCTGGACTGAAGTATACTAAATTGTTTTTAGATGGTGTAAGAATTGATTTACTCTCGTTGGCAAGAAGTGAATAATGAGTACGCTGCTCTTTGTGGCTTCCAGGAAAAGAAGATAAATCCGAAGCGAAAACAGCAAATCTCGCACTTCCGTCAGATTCAACTTCAGGATTATTAAAGAACTTTGTGAGATGAAAATATCTTCGGTAGTGAGTTGATCCAAGAAGAATATCAAAGAATTCGTAATCCCAGACATTCACAGGTTCTTGCCCATTCCAACAATAATAAATATCTTGTGCTCTTACATCTGAATTAAAATATACATCTTCTTCTCCCTCATATAACGTATTAGGTGTAAGTGGCATAGCCCATATTATATTCGAATTTACATAGCTTTGGCTATAAGAATCAAAAGTACTTATGTGTTGAAAGTATGCCATACCACATCCATAATGTGGTCTACTGTAATGTCTTATATCCTGAGACAGCGATTCAAATTCACAACCCAAATGCGAATTTAGCCACGTTTTTGCTTTGCAGGCAATTTCATAACCAACTATATTGTTTACATAATCTAATATAGTTAATGAGCCAATTAGATGAGCATTACTATGTATATCACCATTGTCTACGTAAGCGAATCCACAATATCCTGGAGAGTATATTTTAGTTACTTGCGAAATACCTGTAATATAGTCTACATATTCATCATCGTTACTTACATCACGCAAATATAGTTCATTTAATTTCAAATACAAGTCCAAGAACCCACACTCTGTATCTATCGAACTATTTGCTCCGTTAGTATTCGAGACCGGCTCACTATTAGCAAATGCTTCATAAGGAATTCTCAAATAGCCAGCTTCTTCACCATTTGGACGATATTCATATCCATTTTCATTCCATCCTAATTTATAACCAGAACTTGTTATGAAATGTTGAGTTTGTACCCAATAACAATAACAGTCAATCTTCCTATACGGCATAAATGGAAGCTTGCTTCGATTCAAAGTATTTTCGGCACAAGATACTGTTATCTCTGGTTGATTATAAACGAATAAGTTTTTGCTGAAGGAGAAGAGCATGTCTTCTTCCGTTGCAAGAGAATTGAGATAAACATTGTCTCCCATGTTATATGCCAAGAATACATAGTCTTTTGAAACTGCTATAGAATCTAATTTACTTCCTACTGGATTGTTTGTTTCCATCACTTTTACATGAGCAAGAATATCATCGCTTCCTGCGCTAATTGACAATAGTTCTTCTGGATAAACACCGTTTTCTTGAAATACCGAAATCAGATTAAGTTTTGATATAAATAAGGAGCTTCCCTTATAATAGGCAAAATATATATGCAC
>JAIXKU010000194.1 GCA_026936045.1 Flavobacteriales bacterium | reverse complement strand
ACTAGGTCCTTCTGAGACTACTTTATTCCTAAATTCGGTTTCGTTACCTGGAATCATATCGGAAGACCGAGGATTACATTGAGTCCCATACTCCCAGATATGTACTTTGCTGTCGCTTCCTTCATAGAATACTTTATCATTTGAACTCGAAATATGTGATTTTGCTTTTAATGAGATTTTTAAGTTGTCATAGCAAACCATCCAATCATGTCCCCATTGCCCATCTCCCATATAATATTGTTGATGGATGTAACCGTCATTACCCCTATAAAAGACATGTGAACCGTCTGGAGAGCATGTTATGTCACCTCCAATATTTTGCGACGTGTTAGTCCAATCAGTATGCCATGTATGATTCCACTGACCATTCAAGAAGTAGTATTGATGTAGTCTATTGTCACTACCCTCATAGAATTCATCACTTGAGTGCTAATAGAACCACCAACATTCTCGGAAGTGTTGCTCCAATTAGTGAGCCAACCATGATTCCATTGATTACCATACCAAGTAGTGCTTCCATCAATGCCTTTATAAAAACATTTCTACCATAGTAAGCTATGTCTCCTCCTACATTTTGTGATGTATTGTTCAATCAAAAGCCATTCAGGTTCTATTGACATTATCATACCAATAATGATGTAATCTTGTCTGTCTCTGTAAAAACATTGCCATTTGAATGAAATAGCCCCTCCCACATTTCGTGATGGCTGCCCAATTAGTAAGCCACCATGATTCCATTGATCATTATCGTACCAATAATGATGTAATCTATTATCTGTTCCTCTGTACCATCTCTCTCCGAATGAGATATATCTCCTCCTACATTTTGTGATGTATTGTTCCACCAGTAAGCCATTCATGGTTCCATTGACCGTTTTCAAAACAGAATGTTGTAGTCATCATCGTAACCATGATAGAATATATTCTTGTTATCGCCAGGATATCTCCATTATTATATCGGACAATTGAAGAAGATGTTAATAATTGTTCGACCAGTTTATTAAAATAATTGCAATTGTCAAGTTTAGGATAATGTTAGACCAATTATTTTAATTTTTGATACCTTAAACCCATAATCAGGTGCAAAGGGTGCAGTACCGGAGCCTGTAATTTCGGGATAGTAAAGGTTAATTCACCACAATGGGCATTAATACTATTTATTGTAAAACCAGAATAATTCCTCCATTATCGTTTATCCCATCATTATCTATATCATATTCTGATATGTGCTAAAAACTCTATTTTATATTCACCATCACAAGGTAAATTAGATAGTGTGATGGTCTCGTTGGTAAGGTGGTAATATCATCAGAATAGATGGTTGATTATCATTTAATGGGTACAAATTGGTGTATTTATAGGTCCAGTAAGTTGGTGAATTATACCAATAATTATCCTTATTATGAATCCAACCAACCACCTTTATTCATCAACCAATGCAAATACTTCAATCTTTGCAATCATTGCTGGTCGCTATAGAATAGTTAGTGTTTATAATATTGGCGCTGTTTTCTCCAGTCTTGCAAACAGGATGGCATTTATTAGGACTGGGATTTGATCCACACCAATCTGGATGTGGGGAGTCCTTTAATCCTGAGCAGGTACAGTTATTAGAGATACTTGTTAATGGTTTATCCAACAAATCAACATTATTCATAAATTTACTAAGCGGCTTTAAATATTGATATTGACCACCCCAGCAATCATTAAATACGTGATCTGCCCACCAGAATATCCAGAGCCTCCAGCGCCAGAAAGACAGAAGACCATATGGTTTTGATGCATTTGGTTAACATCATGAAAGAAATTTCCCAAAGAATATCCGCTTGTGAAATTAAAGTTCTAACCAACAGCCACTATGTCGTCGCCATATTCAGCTAGAAGATGCGGCTTTTATAGTTATTTAAACTAAATTTGGTCAAATAATTATGTGGAATTCAAATTGAAATCAGTAGAATATGATGATGCAGGAACAAAATCAATTTGTTCTAATCCATACAATACGTCTCCTGCGGATATAGACTTGGTGCTTTTAAACATGTGTCGTAAATCAATCGTTTTGCATATTCGATCATTTCGATATGCCAATTTTCAACATTAGATTTATTGTTCCAGAAACCATTATTTGGCTTGTAAATCAACTTCGTTCACATTTCAAAGGCAAGATATTTGACTTCTATCCCCATCTAGAAATGATATATCTTAGCTACTGCTTATGGAGGTCTTACAAGATTGTTTGTGAAAAATGCATCTTGGTCTTCCACTCCAACGCAAAGTTCTATATGGGTTATTATCATAATTCACTAAATTCATATGCTTGTTAATTGTTAATTGGTAAACGTCATTTTTCTGCTAAATCGAGTAGGATCATCAAAATCGAGCATCCTATTTGCCCTATTATCTATTACCCACATCATCTACACCCCATTCAAACTCAAATGCCGCTCCTAACCACAATCTTATTTAGCCAAAACCATTCTCAGATATTTTAGGATGGCGTCTTTTAGCTTTGTATATGGTAGTCTATTATAGGCAAGTTCGCTCCAAGCATGACATTCATACCAAGAGGAAAAGCTCTCCGTTGGTAAAGCTAAAATTACTATTTTGAGCGACCCAATAAATCCTTTTTATTTGAGTTATTAATAAAACTGATTTATAATTAGTAAAGGTTACGTTATTGTGCACGTTACTTTTACATATATTTCCATAATCCAGAAATAAGGGCGCGAATCTCGCTCTCCAAGGTTCTGGTTGATAGTGGTGTCAAATATTCAGGTCCTGTACGAGGTTTCTGAACAGTTATCATTAGGTATTATATTGATTAAAACAATTGCTTTTGACTAATCTAATGCCAGATGGTTTTATATATCTGAAAGAAAATCGTCGCCGGGTAGACATGATTATAGATGGCGAATGGTGCCATTCGCTTTTTCACACAACAGAGCTACATGCATAAAAGACGGTCGTCAAGTCCTTGTCGATGGATGCGAGATAATCCTTACAGTTTCTTTCCATCGCGCAACGAAGGCTTGATTAAAATATTGCTCTCTGATAGGCTTGTTCAGTTTGCCCAAGGCAATCTTTTCCAACATTTCTTCAGGCTTACCTTCAGCGCGTGCAACTTCTTTACCGATCTCAATTTCCTTTGCTACGGTATCTGCATCGACGCCGTCCTTATCCACTGCGACAGGCTTCATGGCTGCTACTTGCATAGCCAGGTCTTCACCGGCTTCTGCGGATTGAGCATTAGCCTTGTTCATACCCACGATAACACCCGCTCTGTATCCGCTGTGGATATAAGAAACAACTTGCTCAGCTTCCAGGTGCTCATAATTTGCCAATTCGATCTTCTCGCCGATTACACCTACCTGCTCGGTTACCTTATCACCGATAGTAATGCCTTCAAATGGCAATGCAAGCAAGTCATCCTTGGAAGCAGGGAAATTTTCCAATGCGATATTCGCAAATTTCTTGGCAAGAGCAATGAAGTCCTCATTCTTAGCGACGAAGTCAGTTTCAGAGCTCAGCTTGATTACGATACCCTTCTTACCGTCAGCACTTACCTGAGCGATGACCACCCTCTCTTTGCATCGCGGTCAGCTCCTTCAGTGAAAGTTTCTGACCTTTCTACGCAGGATTTCAATGGCAGCTTCAAAATCACCATTCGCTTCGGTCAAGGCCTTTTACGGTCATCATTCCTAAACCGGTTGTATCGTGTTGTTTTACCGCACTTGCTGATATTTCTACACTATTTATGTTATATTTGTACCAATGATTCAAAGCAGAACAGGCGTTATGCTTCTTCCTCTTCACCCGTATCGTTTGTTACCTTTCTCTCATCCAGACCTTCCTTTGGCGGTGGTCATGTAGTTGACGACAGGAGAGATGGACTGGAAGCGTCGTCATTGCTTGGGATTGGGAAGTCCACCCGGTTGGGATCCTTGGTATCCACCATGGCAAATGTCTTCATGCTCAATTTATGCGCCTCGAAAGGCGATATGCCATGTCCACATCCACTACAAATACACGGGCCCGTTCGGGCTGGCGATACCGCCGAATACGCTTCCATCTTTACCTTTCGCGATATCAGCAGACGTTCCTTCTGGTAACGCTGGTCAAAACCGCACGCTCAACATTCTGTCGATGTTATGCATTTTCTTGACAGATCGACGGATAGTGGCAGTTGGTCATCATTCCACAACCAGCGCGCTCTGTAACGAATGGCATATTGACGCTCTTAGCGGCTTCGAAACGATATCACGTGCTGTTTCTTTGTAGCGACAAAAAGAATCTTCTTTCCTGACTTAGCCATCTGTTTCATAGCATCTGCTGCATCCTGAAGGCAATCGGCAGTCCTGTTGAGGTCAATGATATGGATGCCCTTACGCTCCATGAAAATGTACGGATGCATCTTAGGGTTCCACTTTCTTTTGAGGTGCCCGAAGTGTACTCCGGCATCCAGTAATTCTTTATATGATGGTTTTTCCATTGATTTAAATTTATACTATAATGGTTTGTATAATATTTTTGATAAAAACAGGCATTAACGCTTGCTGAACTGGAAGCTCTTTCTAGC
>JAIXKU010000145.1 GCA_026936045.1 Flavobacteriales bacterium | reverse complement strand
AGCCAGTTCAACCACTCCTGCACCTCTCCAGTCTTTGAAAAGTACCAGTCCAAAACGGCTCGAAATTACAAAAAATTGAGAAAAGCCAAATTTTTTTACATATATATTTCAACAAGCCTATGAATTAGTGCTAATGCTTAATGAAGATAAGGGATTATTTAAGGCCTTATCTTCTTAGTTCTTATTAATAATCAATCGCAAACAAGTATGCACATTTAGCATTGAATGATCAACGCGTGTTCCTATTTCAATGAAGATTATGTTTACTTTGCATTACAAATCCGTAGAAGATAGTATAAAATTAAAATGCATTATGACATTATCTTTATTTCATATCCATAATGTATCTGCCTTCTCTCTATGATGTTTTATACAGCTAACTGAAAAACTTGAGCAAAACGGCATCTAAATATAAAAAATTAATTGGATTAGTTATCAGAATAACTATAGGTGCGTTGGGTATCTTATGGGCTTATTCACGGATTGATATGCAAGTGCTATCCGAGATACTGGCTCATTTCAATTTATGGTGGATGATTCCAACCATTTTGCTTCATGCTTTGTCAAAAGCAGTAAGTTCAGTGCGTCTGACATATTTTCTTAATCAAACCGGCGTAAAGCTATCACAATGGGAAGGCATTCGATTGTATTGGATTGGCATGTTTTATAATCTTTTCTTACCTGGTGGCATTGGCGGGGATGCTTATAAAGTGGTATTATTAAATAAATACAGGCGAGCTCCTTGGAAAAGAACTACCGGTACCGTACTTTATGATCGGCTCTCCGGCATGATGGTCTTAACAATGTTTAGTGGGTTGTTTATTCCATTCATCTTTCCGGAATATTGGTATTTTGCCATTATCGTTTTTGGTGGAAGTATTTTAATAGGATATATCCTGACTAGAATATTTTTTAAAAGCTTATCAGTTATTTTTATCCAAGGGACAATTTTATCATTTGGTGTGCAGGGATTACAAATAATCTTGGCATGGGTTCTGTTTTTAGGTTTGTTAAATACGCCTGTTCATCCCGGATACATCTTCCTTTTTCTTGTTTCTTCTGTTGTATCGGTACTACCTATTTCTATTGGAGGTATCGGTGCTAGGGAGTTTGCCTTTGTATGGGGTGCATCCCAATTAGATATTTCTTCCGAATCCGGTGTTGTCTTTTCATTGCTATTCTTTATTACAACAGCTTTAGCATCCCTACCGGGTGGATTTATCCGTAGCAAAAATGCTTTTAAGGGATCAGATTAGTTCGTTATGATCAGCTTATACGAGAATCTCTGTCTATCCGTCCACGCGCTTAATACGTAACATCCGGGCGAGACGTCAAACGGTATTTGTAAACCGGATATGTTATACATATCGTCAAGGATGATGCGTCCCGTTAAATCGGCTAAAGTAATTTTTCGCAAATTGATATCTCCGATTTCTGATAGTTGAAAATATACTGACAAACCAATCGTTACGGGATTAGGATACAAAACTGGCTGTACAGCCAGAAGCGGTTCTTCTTCTATCTCTAGGCCAAAAACAGTCGTATTAACTGAAAGTCCGCGAAACGTCGCTGCCCAAATTCGGCTACTATCATCTTCTTCAAAATCATATATACGCAAACTTCTTAATCCGGCTTCAAATTCGTTATATGCATAGAATGACGTATCGTTATATACCGTCAAACCCGTTTGACCATTATTAGGGCCAATCCATTTTCTCTTTTTGCTATCTATAAATATCTGCCATATATTTTGATGCGCGATACCATTGGATGCTGATGTGTCATATACTTGTAAAATCGTTTCATTTTTAACATCCATCTTCACTAAATGATTTCCTTGATTCCCATTGCCAAGACCTAACCAAAAAATCGTATCATTTACAGGCGTTATACAATTTACGCGATTAGAAGGTAGTCCAAATAAACTATCATAAACCACCCATAAACTGCCTGTCTTTTTAATCAATCCGCTACTTACTGTTCCAAGCCACAGTTGATTACCCGATGTGGTTTCAACATCCAATATATGGTTCATATCAGGTGAACCGGGCACATTTCCCGAATTATATGAAGTCCATGTGTTATTGTAAAAAAGGAATACGCCATTCCCCTCAGTGCCCACCCATAATGAATCAATACCAACAGATAATGATAAAATACAATCGTTCAGCAATCCATTTCCACCGGTTGTACCGGAATTATAGGCTATATATTCACCATCTGCTTTGCGGTGATAAACCCCATCGCAACCAGTCCCTATCCAAAATGTGCCTTGCGTCCCTTTCTCTAAGGCCTTTATGAATAAATCAGGAAAGGCATTTTCCTTTTCCAATGATTCATTCGCAAAGAAATAAAGACCTTTATCCGTTCCTATCCAAAGCGTATCATTGAAGAAAAGTAGCCTTGTGATAAGAGATGTCTGCAATGCCGAGTTATCGGTTGTAAACGTATTCCAATTATAGGTCAACTGAGCCTGCACTTGGTTAAAACACAATGCAAAAAAAATCGTGTTAAGGACGACTCCATATCGCTTTTTTATGTTCATGAATAACATGATATTAATTCAAAGGTAATACAAAGGCGCCTGATTTTTTAATATCATAATAGGAAAATTGTTCTGTCTCACACCATTGTATCCATCTATTTCTATAATAATCAGATAAACCCGGGTCTATAATAAATGTTTCGGCTCTTAATCTTTCTTTAAAAAGCCAATCTGCCGGCCGTTTTTTACATTTAACCCAAACGTAATCCACATGCATGAAGAAAGATGGGAACAAACAACTATCATTCAATATCCAGATTTTTTTATCCCCTGCAATAAGTAATGGCATTTGATAAAATAATGGCCGGCCTACCTGCTTTTCTTGAACGGGAATAAGTCTGCGAATGCCTCGCCATTGGTGATAAGCTTTAACATATAATCCATATTCTTTAGACGACAGCTCTTCAAATGAAGGATAGAAACTCTGATGGCCGCTTATGACTTCTACATAGCTACCTTTTGCTTTAGCATAGATAATGAGCTCTTCCTGATAATTCGCTTGCCAATTACGAATACTTATCGTTGCTATAAAAACTATGAAACATACGAGAGTTAATATAACATGCAGCGCTTTTCTATAAATAAAAAATAAAGACAAGAAAAGCAAAATAGCAAAGAGTAACAGACATTGAAAAGGGGTGATTTCAAGATTCGTTGCATACGCATAAGGCAATGTTTCTATGAACAAAATAATATGATGCATAATACGTGTCAGCCAAATAAAAACAAACTCTGAGGCCTCAGATAAATACGGGATAAAGTGAACCGCTATGGCTATTACGCCTGAATAGATAATAAATCCGGATAAAGGAACAACAAGCAGATTAGCCAATAAAAAAGAGATTGGGAACTGTCCGAAGTGCAGCAAACTAATTGGGGTTGTTGTAAGTTGTGCAGCTATTGAGACAGCCATCAATGACCATATATAATTTACCGCCGCATACCTGCTATTAACCCATAATTTCATGTATGGATAAAAAAAGACAATACCCAAGACGGCCAAATAAGAAAGTTCAAATCCAATATCGTAAAGTGTAAACGGATCGGCTAAAAGCAATATAAGTGCCGATAACGCAATCGTATTATAAATATTTGTTTGGTATGATTGAGCCGCTCCGATAGCAATAAATGAAAACATGATACCGGCTCTCATCACTGAAGGCGACATGCCTGTAATCAAGACATATGTCCAAAGCAAAATCAAAGTGATCGCTAAACGAAGCATCTTTAGCCATTGTCTTCTATTAAGAAAGAATAAAACCTTTGATATCATAAGATAAATCACACCGACATGCAAGCCGGAAACCGCCAAAATATGCATGGCACCCACTTTTGAAAAACTCGACTTCGTATCGGCATCAAGTTCCTCTTTATAACCCGAAAGCAGGGCGGCTGCAATACCAAACTCCTTTTCCGAGAAATGCATTTCACGAATAATATCTATAATGGCATATCGCATATTACGCACATAATACATAAACCCTCTTTTCGGGGCATGCGTTATTTGCACATAAGAATCATGTTTCAGAAATGATTGATAATATACCTCCTTAGACTTTAAAAAGGCGGCATAGTCAAACTGTCGGGGATTCTGAGGCGTAGATGGCTTTGTTACTTGAGAAAAAAAAAGCAGCTCATCTCCATGTTGCAACGTTGATGCCGTGCTATCCTTAGCGATATAAAGAAGAATCCCTGCATGGGCAAAGTATATCTGACTGTCTGAGGTGGAAAAAAGTAGTTCTGCTTCTACCTTATAAGCATTGTTTTTTTCAACAGGGTTTTCTATTAATCTTACAGCATGCTTCTTAAACAACCGAAGATCAGGCATTTCAACAAAATGATTCTGATATAATGCATTTATGTAACCACCTGCTATCCACGATATGATAATCGCCAATCCAAGCCATTGAGTTCTATGCGGATGTGCAACCACCGAAAAAGGTGCAAATAAAACAAACGATACCGATAAGATGCCAACAACTAAAGCTATAAGAAACCATCCCGGTAATAAATCATATAGGCATATACCAAGCGTATAAGCT
>JAIXKU010000205.1 GCA_026936045.1 Flavobacteriales bacterium | reverse complement strand
GGAGCAAACCGTGAAAAATATTTTTCAAGTATTTGATCCGCATTTACGTGTAGAGCCGGCTAATGGCAAAACATTTATTATCACTAAAGATGAATTGGTAAAAATACGGGGATTAAATAGTGTCATAGCGGCCACGCCTTGTATCGAAGAACATGTTTTGATCTTATATAAAGATAAGCAGCAAATAGTATTGATGAAAGGCGTGGATAATAGTTATTTCGACTGGGTTCCGATGCACGAAATGCTATCATCTGGTAATCTTAATCTCAAAAAAAACGGAGGTGCTATTTTGGGTGAAGGATTAGCAGCTAATTTGCAAGTTAACATTATGAATATTACGCAAAAGATAGCAGTTTACTATCCTAAAAAAGGAAAGATAAATATCTTAAATCCGTTCAATGAAGGACATATACTACCAACAGGTATTTTTAGCATCAATCATGAATACACGAATAATCTGCTAATCGTACCAATTGCTTTTGCTTCTGATATTACCGGATTAAAAAACGAGAATGAGATATCCTCTTTAGAGATTGCGGTAAACAATGAGAAGGATATAAAAATTATTAAGAAGCATATTAAATCAATATTGGGTAATGCTATCGTAATTAAAGATCGATTTGAGCAACATGCTTTAATGTACAAAGTAATGCGTGCGGAGAAGTTGGCTGTGTTTTTAATTGTCATTTTGGTTTTAATAATTGCCAGTTTCAATATTATCAGTTCACTGACGATGCTTCTCGTTGAAAAGAAGAAAGACATCATGGTTATGTGGAGTATGGGCGCACATTTTAAACAAATTAAATCCATTTATCTAATACAAGGCACATTAGTGGCTTCATTAGGCGCTATCGGTGGCATTATTATTGGCACACTAGTCAGTTTGATGCAGATAAAAACAGGGTGGATAAAATTAGGTGCTTATGAAGACGCCAATGCCTATCCTATGCTTTTTATCTGGACTGATTTCGTGTTTATCTTTTTGACTGTAAATGTAATTGGCTTTGGTGCGGCATGGCTGCGGATGCTTAGTATTCGCTTTAATCAAACCGAACAGATTTCTTTAATAAAGTAGTCCAGTCGGTTATTGAGAGTAGTGCTGTAAGATTTCAAAAAAGACATCCTCTATTTCTGTTCGTGTATCGCTAGAAACCAAACGCATTCTGAACGGTTTAAAATCCGGTAATCCTTTGAAATAATTTGCATAATGAGAGCGCATTTCCAATATACCCACACGTTCTCCTTTCCATTGGATAGATCTATTGAGGTGTTCACGCACAACAAATATGCGTTCTTCAATATCAGGCGGTGGTAAGATGTCTCCGGTTTGGAAATAATGTTTAATCTGCTTAAATATCCAGGGGTTACCAATAGCGGCACGACCGATCATAATACCATCAGCTCCAAATCTGTTCCGATATGCCAATGCTTTTTGTGGTGAATCAATATCTCCGTTTCCAAAAATGGGGATATGTATGCGTGGGTTATTCTTAACTTTCGCAATATATGACCAATCCGCCTGCCCTTTGTACATTTGTGCACGAGTACGTGCATGAATGGTTAATGCAGCAATACCGACATCCTGAAGTCGCTCTGCAGCTTCTTCAATATGTATAGAAGTATCATCCCAGCCAAGTCGTGTTTTAACTGTAACGGGGAGTGAAACCGCATCTACTACACGCTTTGTTAATTTGACCATTTTGTCTAAATCTTTCAATACGCCGGCGCCGGCGCCTTTGCAAACTACTTTTTTCACAGGGCAACCAAAATTAATATCAAGAAGATCCGGCTGCGCCTCTGCCACGATGCGGGCCGCATCTTCAAGAGCTATTTCATCACCACCAAAAATCTGAACACCGATCGGTCTTTCCGCTTCGTCAAAATCTAATTTTTTCAAACTCTTTGAAGCATCCCGAATCAAACCTTCGCTAGAAATAAACTCGGTAAACATAAGATCGGCGCCAAGTTTCTTACAGGCCATTCTAAATGGCGGGTCACTGACATCCTCCATTGGTGCCAGTATTAAGGGGTATTCGCCAATATCTATATGACCTATTCTTACCATGCGTACAAACATAAAAAAAGCCGGAGGGTATCCGGCTTCTATTTTTAAAATATAAGTCTTAGTCTAATACAGCTGCCTTACGAGCCGAATAATTGATTTTTAATGCATTCACCTCGCGAAGTTGTTCTTTAACATCAGTCACTACGCCCATTCTCACGTCTTTATCCACTTTTAAAGAAACGGTGCGTTTACTACGTTCAAACTCTGCTGTTTTATCAATTTCTTTAAGAACCCAAGGCCCAACATCACTCGATTTGGCAAAAGCATCGTCAAGTTGCAGTAATGGCTGATCTCCATATTGGCCTTGATAACGTGTAATAGGCTTACCTATATAGACATTACTGATAAGTGACTTATTCTCCAGTTTAGCTGCTTGTGTTGCATCGGGTTTACGTATGATAACCTTCAGCGTAACTTCTTTCATTTTGGTCGTAACCATAAAAAAGAAAAGCAACATAAAAACGATATCAGGCAGTGATGAGGTTGAAATTCCCGGTAGTGTATTTTCCTTTTTCTTCTTAAACCTAGCCATTATTACTTAGTTTTTTTAGGTGAAGCTTCAGAAATAGAAATGGGGATAGCCTTTTTGATAGCTTCTGATTTTTTATCGTAATCAGGATTTGCCTTGGCTAATATTTGAAGTTCATCAAATGTTTTTCCAAAGCGAGCTGAAGCCAAATCATTTCGTAATTCATTAAATGCACGAGTAAGCACATCCTGCACCTCCATATATTTATTAAAGGAGGTCAGGCGGTCTGTTTGCAATGCTACAACGCCTTTAGAAATATCATAAGAGCCAAGACCTTCGATAGCTGTAGGTTGCTTCTCAGATAAATCATCATCATTACGTGGATTGAGAATAAATTCTTTTACCCTTTCACGAAGAAGGTTAATATCACCGGGTTCGCCATTAACCAATAGTTCATCAGCCCTATTCAGCAATAATACAAACACGTTTCTGCGTTTTACCTCTGGTGGCTTGATATTTTCCGGTTGCTTTTCTGGCAATCTACGTTGAATTCCCGTATCCTGTTCCATCGTGGTTGTAACCAAAAAGAACACAAGAAGCAGAAATGCAATGTCTGCCATCGAGCCGGTGTTTATTTCGGGTGCTGCTCGCTTCGACATGATAATTATTTAAAGATTTTCCAAATTTCCGTGCCTAAAAGTGCTGCCAGAGACAACCCAATAAGCAAAAACATGGTTGAAATACCTGCCTCAATCATTTTAAGCGTTGAAGATGGTATAGTTTTCACCATAGCAACATATTCAACTGACTTTCCTTCAAGCGTAACATAATCTGAAGACATCTGATAGAAAACGAAAAAGAGAATTATGATTACACCAAGTGAAAGACCTGATTTAATAAGCATGCGTGGATTTAATATAACACCACGAATCATAAATATAGCAAATACTACAATAATAAGTACGACACTATAGATTGCCACGTCAATACCAAGCTGCACTCGTGACTCAAAAGATTCTTTTCCTGCAGAATAAATCAGTACGGTTACAATCAGCCCTATAAGAAAGAGTAAGGCTGCAACACCCCTCGATGCTAACGGATATATTTTATTAATATTCATACAGGTATTTTTTATTTATTAGTACCAATGCCCTTCTTAACGAGCAAATCAATAAAGTCAATAGAAGACTCTTCCATATCACCAATCAAACCGTCAATTTTTGATACTATATAGTTATAGAATACTTGTAGGATAATTGCTACAATCAAACCAAATACGGTTGTGATAAGAGCCACTTTCATACCACCTGCTACAATGCTTGGAGAAATATCCCCGGCTGCTTCAATCGCCTCAAATGCGATAATCATACCAATTACAGTACCTAAGAACCCAAGCATAGGAGCCAAAGCAATACAAAGATTAATCCAAGATAATCCTTTTTCCATTTTGCTCATCTCTACGCCACCGTATGACACAATCGCTTTTTCAACTATTTCAATACCTTCATCTGAACGGTTCAAACCTTCAAGAAAAACGCCGGCAATGGGGCCGCTTGTTGAACGACACACATCTTTGGCGCCTTCAACGCCTTTGGCATTCAAAGCATCTTCCAATTTTTTAATAAACTTATCGGTATTAACTGAAGACATATTGAGGTAAATAACACGCTCAATAGAAATAGCTATTCCCAATATCATTACTAATAAAATGGGAACCATGTATTCGTACCCACCTTCAATAAATTTATCTTTCATCTCTTGGCGGAAGCTTACTTCTTTAACAACAGCCGGTGTTTCAGTTATCGGCTCTGCAGGAGTTTCGGTAACTGCCTGAGCAGAAGAGTCGGTTGGAGTATCTTGCGCATGCACAAATAAAACACTGCCAATTGATAAGGCGCAGAAGATAGCAATCAGTGAAAATAGCTTTTTCATTTTGTCAAATTTTGAAGTTCTGATTTTGAAATTTTTATTTTTAATTGTTTTTGTTTTTTACAAATACTTCTGAAGATCGCGGAGAGAGAGGGATTCGAACCCTCGATACCCTTACGAGTATACTAC
>JAIXKU010000288.1 GCA_026936045.1 Flavobacteriales bacterium | reverse complement strand
ATTATCCACTAATCCAGCGCTCTGGGATGCAGAGTTGACTGCGACCTGGGTATCGAGGATTGTTTCTCTTAAATCTCCACCGATTAAATCTGCGGATGCATCCAAGGAGTCCGATATATTATCTAAAGTGATGATAAGGTTGTCCAATGTACTGGAAATAATCTCCAGGTTTCCAGAAGCAACATCCAATGTGCTGTCGATGAATAGCAGCCCATCATTGGTATTTATTAATATTTGGTCAAGAGAATCAATGACGCCATTAACTGCTTTTTCAATTCCAATTCTGTAGTACCAGGTCGTTGCAATGCCAAATAGCGAGAAAAGAATCCCAAAATAAGCAAAACAAATCAAAATCCGCCCCCATCCTCTGGAATTTTTGTTGACCTTCATGCACTATCCTCCATCCCAGATATCATAACACACCTGAGAATATTATTCTGTTTGTTCCACATTTCATCTTTTTCTTCAGGATTTGAATGGTCATAACCCAGTAAATGAAGCGTTCCATGAATGGTCAACAGGGCACACTCTTCGTGCACTGCCCACTTATGCTCATCAGCTTGCAATTTAGCCTGTTCATAAGAAATGACGATGTCGCCCAGGTAGAGTAAATCGGTTTCAGGATCGATATAATCCTGGTTAAAAGCCAGCACATCGGTCGTACTGTCGGTATTCCGATAAGTTTTATTCAGGAGCTGCATCTCTTGATCATCGGTAACTTTAACCGATAGAGAAGCACGCGTTTTTCCCTCCGCTCGAAGTGTGGCTTGTGCTGCGTGTTTAATTATTGATGGGTTAACTTTATTTTTTGTTTTCGGTGTAACGATTACATTTACAATGATATTTTCCTGGCTCATGTTTTTTCAGGATTGCTGGTGTTGGCAGTCTCGTTGTTTTTAATGATTGCCGGGTATTTGACCCTGGGATGGTAAGAACCTTTAAGTGTGTGGAAAAAAGATTCCTTGATTAATTGAAGGTCTTTCAAGGTTAAATTGGTATCATCCAATTGATTATTCTGTGTGTAAAACATAAACACAATGTCGATTAATGATTTAAGTTCATCCTCATCCTTAGGACGCTCGGCTCGTGTACGCGCTTCAGTACCATCGGCTAACATTAATAACGCAGTTTCTCTGGATTGTGGTCGAGGACCAGGATAAGTGAACAAAGATTTGTCAACATCATTCGGATTTTCTGCTTCTTGCAAAGCTTTCGTATATTGATAATGGGTATGCATTGTCCCATGATGTTCTTTTATGAAATCAATGATTCGCACCGGTAAGCGGTATTTTCTAGCCAGGATCTCTCCATCCGTAACATGACTGATTATTGTCTGTGCGCTGAGGTATGGGTCAATTTCATCGTGTGGATTGGATTCATTTTGAATTTGGTTTTCTATGAAAAAATGGGGGTTGCTGGATTTCCCACAATCATGATAAATTGATCCAACACGAACCAGCAAGCTATTTGCGCCAATAGCCTCAGCGGCCTGTTCAGCAAGATTAGCCACTTGCAGAGAATGTTGGTAACTTCCGGGTGCGTTTCTGAGCATTAATTGGAGCAAGGGGTGGTCAGGGCGTGAAGTATCGAGGAGCTGCAATGAGGTCGTAATTCCCAGGGTCTGAGAGAAGATATATTGAAGCAACAAAGTAAGGCTGGCAGCCGCGATACCATTGATGAGTGCGGCCGCGGAAAGCGTCGCAATTCCAACCATATCTGTAACCGTGTCGGGAAGACGATATCCCAAAATAATCGCAATGCCTGCAACTCCGATTGTAAGACCTGAAAAAAAGAAAGCGCCGATACGCCTGGCTTTTCCCAGAGTTAATACGCCCATAATTGTTGGAATTACAAAGAAAATCGTCAGGTCAAATCCATTGGGCATGCCATAAGCTGTCATTATTCCTAAGATCAACGACAGCAGCAGAGCGCCTTCAAAGTTAAAAATAATCGAAAAAGTCAAACCAAAAGCAGCTATCGGATAAATATACGGTACAATCGTGCGGTGCATGACAAAAAACCTGGCGATTCCAAGGAACAACAAGAAAACCACGGCGACTAAAAGCACTGCTTTTACCGAAAAAGTCTTTTCAACCAAAGTGTTTTTGTGGTATAGACTGATCAGTATCGTGATTAACAACGTCAAAATACCAGCGCCGAAAATGTCTTGCCAATAATTATTCGATTGAATCAAGCCGTACCGCTGGAGCGCTTCCCACTCAATTTCACCGATGATTTGACCTAATCTGACCAGTGTTTCTCCGGACACAAAAGACCGGACAATGGGCTCTACCGACTGGCGCGCCTCTTTAATCGCTGTTTCCGTGAGATCTGCACTTAAAATGCTGTTGGGAACAATGAATGGTTTTACAAGCTCCATAACAATGTCAGCCTGATCCTGTGGAAATGAAAAATCAATCAGTGAAAGAATGTTTCCTTGAGTTGTTGGAATATCGGGCTCACGCAATGTGTTGCGCATGATCTGTTCCAGCACGATAGTTGATTCCGCTTCAATTGCGTTCCAGCGACTGTCACTCAGTTGAAGAATACGGATTATGATTTCTTCCGGAAGGGCAAGAGCATCTAGGGTTTGAATATCTGAAATCTTTTGTTCCAGGTTAGCAAAGGGATCAAGCCTGACTGTCGTAATAAAATATAAAACCTCCCGCAATTGTTCAACCTGCCTGCGACCGATGCTGGGATCTGTTGGGAGGAAAATAGGTTCAACAGCGTTGGCAGCATCCTTGCGCGCTCGATCGGTTAGCAATTCGCTTTCAAAGCTGAGGGAATAGGGCGCTAGAATGTCCTGTGAAGCTACATCACCCAGTTGCATTTGATATGAAGACTGCCTTAGGATTTCAGGCAGGATGAGCATTAAAAAGGCAAGGATCGCTGATACGATTAGAATCAAGCCCTTTAAAAACCCTGGTCGGATGATTTGCTTTCTTTCCATGGCTTAGATTATACCTTTATTTTTTTAATCACTTATCCATGAAACGAGTTAACCTTTTTTGTCCAACACCATGTTATTTATTGCGATCAACGATCTTCCTGTACGCTGGACCAGTCGCTTAGTGTGCAGCACAAAGGGCAAACTCAAAACAAGACCCTGAATAAGGGATGTCTAAATTCATCCTGGCAAGGGAAACAGCGAGTATTAATGGAAAACGGTTGCTTTCAAATTCTAAAATACGATTCGTAATTTTAATATGATGTTTGTTTATCATTTTAATTACCAATCGTTAAATATTCTCTGATCGATTCAAGAATTGATGGTCCGATTCCCGGCACATTTATTAACTCATCAATGGTTTCAAATGGTCCGTATTGTTCCCGGTAATTAATGATGTCCGTTGCTTTGGCCGGTCCGATACCGGGTAACGACTCGAGGGCTTCTTGAGACGCTGTATTCAGGTCAAGTGGATAATCAAAATACGCCGGATTGTCCAGTGGATTATTACCCGGCGCATTACGAGCTGTTTCTGGTATGGATTCACCTTCCAATGGAATGTAAAAATAATCACCATCTCGCAAAAGAAAAGCATCATTGATCCGAACCGCATCTGCCTTTTCAGTCAGTCCGCCAGCCATTTCAATCAAATCTCTCAACCTGGCTTCGCGGTCAAGCGCATAGGTGCCTGGATTAACGATCTCACCTTTAATAAGCACCTGAATGGGCACAGACGTTGCAGTCGGCTTAGGCAAAGGTGTATGGGTTGGCGTAGGAGGTGGAGAAAGCGTAATTGGTACGCCTCGCTCTGGTTGAGATATCAACAGGATAGCGCCAGCAGCTAGCAGCCCAATAAGAACGCCAGCCAGGATAAACGACCAGGGTTTCATTGATGAGTCTCTCTCAATCATGAGGGGGCATTTTACTTTGTATCAAATTCACTTTCTAATGCGTACATTGTGTTAAAGGCTTGAATTGCCACTTCCAACATCTCTTTAGAAGGTTCACGTGTGCTCATGTTTTGCAACGCAAGATTAGGCTTAAACAGCAATTTGACGAAAGGTTTATCAATGTGCTTTGCCATCAGTTTGATATATTCATATGCTATGCCAGCTAACACCGGGATCATCAACAGGCGTGAGAGCAAACGCCAGTGAAGGGGGAGGGGACCAAACAAAGAGAAAAGAATAATTGACAACACCACCAATGTTAAAATAAAAGAGGTTCCACATCTGGGATGTTGAAGAGAAAAGGTTGAAACCTTTTCAGGGGTCAATTCTGCGCCGCCTTCAAAAGCATTGATCGTTTTATGCTCAGCGCCATGGTACATAAACACTCGTTGGATTTCCGGCATTTTCCCAATGCCCCACAGGTAAACGATCAATAAAATTAAACGAAGAACTCCTTCAATTAAATTGGCTGCCCATGTTCTTATTTCGAAGAATTTTAACAACAAACCAGATATCAATGCTGGCAACAAGAAGAAAATGCCAATGCCCAGTGCCAATGAGAAAATCACCGTAAAAAAGAGCGCGGGTCCTTCGATTTTTTCATCATCACCAGTTTGGATGTTGGCTGAGAGGGTAAGATAGCGAACCCCAAGACCTAGAGCGTCCCATAAGCCGACGAGCCCGCGTAAAAAAGGGACCTTGGTC
>JAIXKU010000251.1 GCA_026936045.1 Flavobacteriales bacterium | reverse complement strand
CATCAATATATTGAAAAGCGCTTTCCGGCATAAAATGGCGTACATCCTTAGCATCTGTAATGGCTTTTCTGATAAATGTTGAAGATATATCCATCAGTGGCGCATCAATCCATTGCACGGATGGGTGTGTTCGAAAAGCACCGCCATCAAAACCGGCTCTAGGGTAAACGTAAAGTTGATAATATGATAAGATGGCTTCATAATTTTTCCACTTAGATAGCGATTGGAGATTATCGGAACCCATGATTAAAACAAAGCGATATGATGGATGCTTTTCAGATAAATACGCCAATGTATTCACCGTATAGCTTGGTTGGGGCAATCCAAACTCAATATTACTCGCTCTAAAGCGTGTATCATGTTCAATAGCTCTGTTTACTATTTCCAATCTATGATAATCTGCCAATAGTCCTTGCTTCTCTTTCAATGGGTTATGCGGCGAAACAACAAACCATATCTGATTTAAATCAGAAAAAGCTACATAGTAGTTAGCTATGACCATGTGCCCAACATGCAAAGGATTAAAAGAGCCAAAAAAAAGTCCTACTTTCATACTGATATTATCTCTGAACAAAAATACATGAAATTGTACAATCCAATTATTAAAATACGAATAGTGTTTATTATCTTATCTACATAATTTCAAGCAATTCAAAAGTTATCCAATTGATATCAACAGCGCTGCATTTAAAACAGAGTCTTTGTATTTTTACAGGCAGACAAAGCGGAAATAAAAAGATACAATATTATGCCTAAATTCAGCCACTTACACGTTCACACCCAATTCTCTCTTCTGGATGGTGCAGCCAACATCAAAAAGTTATACAGTAAAGCCATTGCGGATGACATGCCGGCATTAGCGATAACAGATCATGGAAATATGTTTGGGGTGTTTCAGTTTGTCAGTGAGGCATACAAAAACAGACGTGAGGATGGCAGTTTGAAAATCAAACCGATTGTCGGATCTGAATTCTATTTAGTAAATGACAGGCATAAAAAGCAATTTACAAAAGAGGATAAAGATGTGCGCTATCATCAACTGATGCTGGCAAAAAATGAAGAGGGATACAAAAACCTCTGCAAACTCTCCTCTTTGGGATATATAGAAGGTCTTTACAGCAAATACCCTCGTATAGACAAAGAGCTTGTTCTGCAATATCATAAAGGTATTATTGCCACGACTTGCTGCTTGGGAGGAGAGGTGCCAAGAACCATTCGAGAAAAAGGAGAAAAGGCCGGTGAAGATGTATTCAAATGGTGGTTAGATTTATTTGGAGATGATTATTATATCGAACTCCAACGACATCAGATACCTATACAGGATGAGATTAATCGCATATTGCTTTCATGGGCGGATAAATATCAGGTAAAAGTGATTGCGACCAATGATTCACATTATGTGGAACAAAATGACTATAATGCACACGATATTTTGCTCTGTATTAACACCGGTGAAAAACAAAGCACACCAAAAGCTAATATGGATGAGGATGTGTTTGTCAAAGGCACCCGATTTGCTTTTAATAACGATCAATATTTCTTCAAAAAGCAGGCGGAGATGAGCCGCTTATTTGCAGATGTGCCACAAGCAATAGACTATACGAATGAAATTATTGACAAGATTACACCCCTACAGCTAAAGCGCGACATTCTACTCCCCAACTTCCCTATTCCCGATACGTTTAAAATACATACCAAACCTCAACAATTTCAGAAAAAGAAATTAGAAACTGATGTTCTAAACCAATGGGAATACCTGCGTCACTTGACTTACGAAGGTGCCAAAACACGCTATCCCATCCTGACGCCAAGCATAGAAGAACGTATCACATTCGAGCTGGAAACCATAAGAAACATGGGATTCCCAGGATACTTTCTTATTGTACAAGATTTTATCAAAGCCGGCAGGGATATTGGCGTTTTTGTCGGCCCCGGAAGAGGTTCGGCTGCAGGCAGCGTAGTGGCGTATTGTATTGGCATTACTAATATTGACCCTATCAAGTATGATTTACTGTTTGAGCGTTTCTTAAATCCGGAACGTATCAGCATGCCTGATATTGATACGGACTTTGATGATGAAGGGCGTCAGAAAGTCATTGATTATGTCATTGAAAAATATGGGAAAAACCAAGTAGCACAGATCATCACCTATGGTACGATGGCTGCAAAAACCAGTATACAGGACGTTTCAAGGGTGCTAGACTTCCCTATTCCCGATATGAACGATCTGAAAAGGATGTTACCAGATAAAATCGGCTTTACGTTAAATGACTATTTATACAAGGATATTGATAAGCTAAAATCCTCATTGACTAATGAAGAACTAGCTCAAATAAAGACTCTTAGAAAAATAGCAGAGGGGAGTGATATTCGTAGTTCAATTTTAAAAGAAGCTGCCTTACTGGAAGGTTCGGTTCGAAATACCGGGGTGCATGCTGCCGGCATTATCATTGCACCTGATGATTTGACTAATTTGTTGCCGGTTGCAACAGCCAAAGATTCTGATTTACTCCTTACACAGTTTGAAGGCAGTGTGGTGGAAGATGCCGGTGTTATTAAGATGGACTTCTTAGGACTCAAAACACTTACCCAAATAAAACATGCTCTGAGAATAATCAAAAAGAGACACGGTATTAGCATTGATATAGACAAAGTGCCTCTTGACGATATAAAGACATTTGAGCTTTATCAGCGCGGGGACACAACCGGTACTTTTCAATTTGAAAGTGTCGGTATGCAAAAATATTTACAAGAGCTAAAACCGGACAAATTTGAGGATTTGATAGCCATGAATGCGCTCTATCGTCCAGGACCCATGAAATACATCCCCAATTTCATCAAGCGTAAGAAAGGATTAGAGTCTATCAGTTATGATCTGCCTGAGATGGAAGATATCCTGCGTGAGACCTACGGTATAACCGTTTATCAGGAGCAGGTCATGTTACTGAGTCAAAAATTGGCCGGCTTTACAAAAGGCGAAGCAGATACACTCCGTAAAGCTATGGGTAAGAAAAAAATTGAAGAGCTTAACAAGATGAAGGCCAAATTTCTTGAAGGGGCTAAAGCGAAAGGTCATTCGGAAAAACAACTAAATAAAATATGGAGCGACTGGGAAGACTTTGCCCAATATGCCTTTAATAAATCACATTCTACTTGCTATGCCTTTGTCGCTTTCCAAACAGCCTATCTCAAAGCACATTATCCGGCGGAATATATGGCTTCAGTGCTAAATGATGCCGAAAATATCGAAAAGATTGCATTTTTTATTGAAGAATGTAAACGTATCAAATTACCTGTTTTGGGGCCGGATATCAATGAATCAGATGTTGGATTTACGGTAAATACAAAAGGTGAGATTCGTTTTGGACTTGGCGCAATCAAAGGGGTTGGCGATGCTGCTGTATCTGTAATCGTGAATGAACGAAAAGCGAATAGTCTTTACATTGACATCTTCGATTTTTTAAGGAGAAACGATTTGCGCTCAGTCAATAAAAGAGTTATAGAAAATTTGGTTATGGCTGGTGCATTTGACAGTTTATCGTCCATTACAAGATCTCAATATTTCGCCAAAGAAAAAGGCTCTGATCTGACATATATAGATATCATACTCAAATGGGCCGGACAATACCGCATACATTCGACCGGCACCCAATCATCTCTCTTTGGCGATACAGAAGATGATGGTATTGTAATGCCTCAACCAACTGAATGTGAAGAATGGCCATTGAAATACATCCTTTCAATGGAAAAGGAAGTTACAGGACTCTATTTATCCGGTCATCCATTAGATGAATATCGGTTTGATATTGATAAATATACCAATATAAAATCACTGGCAAGTTTAAATTCACAAGATACAGTAAATGAACTCATTGAAAAGCCACTTCGTTTCGGCTGTATGGTAGTTGAGAAACAAGACAAATTAAGCAAACAAGGAAATGGATATGGTATATATAAAGTGGAAGATTTTGTAAGTAATATTGATATTCGGCTTTTTAGTGAGGATTATTTGAAGTTCAAGCATTTCTTTGTGCCGGATACAGCCCTTTTTATTCATGCCAAAATACAGGCCAGAAAAGACAGAAATAAAAAGGATGGAGCGGAAGAAAAAGTTTTAAAAATCCTGAATATTGAGATGTTACAAGATATTCGCGTTGATCGCATCAAGCAATACAGGTTTATCGTTGACATAAAAAAACTAACAGAGCCATTACTGGATCAACTAATGACTATCATCAACAAACATCCGGGCAAGGTGCCTATTCATGTTCGGCTTTTAGATAAAGAGGCTAAGCATGTTATTGACCTTGTAACAGAAAACAAGTTTATAGACCCCTGTAATAAATTTTTAGACGCCATAAATCAGTTAAACGGGATTGAGGTGGATATTTAAGTGGAGATACTATAAGTAGCATATGGCAATGCAATACTATTTGTAGCTCGTATGCTTATTTATAAATAAACACCGAATAGAATATTCTTATTTCGCTATAAAACAATACGCTTATCAGCGATAATATCATTAGAAATTTTATTAATACCTGAGCAGATTCTCTTCTATCTTTTCATCATATTTCAGAATAAATCTATCAATCTTCTCCGCATCAATATTACAATCATTT
>JAIXKU010000106.1 GCA_026936045.1 Flavobacteriales bacterium | reverse complement strand
CCATGATAATATAGTCAATAATTTCATTGGGGTTTTGAATGATGTTAAGTATAGAGTCCAATTGTGAAATAGTAATCAATTTCATGACAGAGTCATTTACCCCTGTTAAGACCAATACACCCTGACAGCTTTTACACAAACGATTAGCTACCAAAATAGCGCTTAATCCGGATGAATCAATGTATTTGACATCTTTCAAATCAATGACAATATTTTTCTCACCTTTCCCGTTTTGAAACACAATCTCCGCTTTTAAATCGGGAGAAATGGAACTATCCAAGTTCTCAACAGTTGATTTTAACAACAGATAATGGTCATTTTTTTTAACTTGAAAACTCATACTTTCAATCATATTAATTACATACCAAATTTAGGCAAATAAATGCTAATTCTGCAATTTTTTGAGAAAATATCTTCACTAATAGGACGGGCTTTCTTTGTCAACCTCGAAAATCAGGTTAATTTTGTTTCTTGTGTTCAAGCATATTGATCGCTATATTATAAGCCGATTTTTAGCTACATTTTTTGTAGCTATTTCGTTGATATTGGCCTTGACGGTTGTTTTTGATGTGTCTGAAAAACTAGATGGATTAATCGGCCGTCCGGGATATGCGCCTAAACTTCATGAGATTCTGCTCGACTACTATCTAAATTTTATTCCCTATTTCGGCAACCTGTTCAGTCCGCTTTTTGTTTTTATATCGGTCATATTCTTTACTTCTCGTATGGCTAGTCGTTTGGAAATTATTTCAATCTTAGCAACAGGTGTCAGCTATTGGCGATTGCTCTTACCGTTCCTTTTTTCGGCTTTTCTTATTGCGTCTATCAGTTGGGGTCTGACCAATTTTATTTTACCCCATTCTAATGAAGTGAGGGTGGCTTTTGAGAAAAAATACTTTTCAAAACGGGCGGAAACATCTATGAACTTTCATAGACAACTTAGTCAAGGAGAATTTGTGTTTATAGAAAGATATGATGTACGGGCCAACAGGGCTTCTAAATTTGCTTATGAGAAGATGCGGAACGATAGGCTAGTCTTAAAAATCATGAGCGGGCATATTGTTTATGACAGCTTGAACGGTCATTGGCAATTGCATGATTATATTATCAGAAGCTTTGATGATACGAAAGAAACGGTTAGACAGGGTACACTGATGGATACTACTTTTGCTTTCACGCCGGCTTTCTTTAAACTTGATTTGAAGAAGATTGAAACAATGAGCAACGCTGAGCTGAATACATTTATTGAAGATGAGAAGTCAAAGGGTTCAGAATACGTTAATTTCTATTTAATTGAGAAAAATCAACGGAATGCCAATCCCTTTTCCACGATTATCCTTACGTTGATTGCAGTGCCAATAGCCAGTCGAAAAGTACGCGGCGGCATTGGCTTCCATCTTACTATGGGTGTAGCGATGGCATTCTCTTACATCTTTATGATGCGAGTTACCACCACCTTTGCATTAAACGGCCTTTTACAGCCATGGTTAGCTGTTTGGTTGCCCAACTTCTTCTTTATTATTGTAGGTATTGTGCTTATTCGGTTTGCACAGAAATAAAAGCAAATCTTTTTTACACTTATTAAAAAAGGCGATTGTTTTTCATCCAATCAAACATCGTATTCAACACGTCCAGTTTTTCCGGCTCATTATGGATTTCATGGTATAATCCTTCCCATAATTTTAGCGTAATATATTTCGTGTTTCTATGGGCTAATTCTTCAGAGGCTTTATAGGAAGTAATCGCATCTGAGGTGCCATGCATGAGCAGAATGGGAATCTGAATTTGATTAGCATGTTCGATAGCATAAGGGCCGGCCGTGTGCACATTTACAAAAAAAGCAGATGTAATTTTATCGTGTACCAGCGGATCGTTATCATATGCGTTCACTACATCCAAATCACGAGAAAGTGCTTTTGTGTCTAGGCCGGTGGACTGTGTTAATGTGGGTAAGATACCGGCCGATATTTTACCTAGTGTTACTTTCCATGCAGGCGGTTCAAAGCTTAGTCGTAAATAAGGTGAAGTAATAATAGCTCCGGCGACCTGAGGCTTTTTTCTGATTATATAATTCAGTAGGAGGTTTCCACCCATGCTATGTCCATAAAGAATGATTGGCAGATTGGAATAGGATTGTGAGGCATGCCTGTACAGTTGCTCTATATCGGTTAATAAAGCTTCATAATCAGGTGTATGTCCTCGCTTTCCCTCTGAACGACCATGTCCGCGAAGGTCTATGCTGAACCACGCGATATTCTTTTCGGAAAAGAATGTGGCTACATGCTCATAGCGTTCTGCATGTTCTCCCATGCCGTGCACTTGAACGATAACGGCGTTTGGTGTTTGCGAAACAGGACATGTATATCCTTGTAAAGAGAGATTGTCTTTTGTTTGAATCTTGAAAGAGGTATTCATGGCAATATATTATTGCGCTAAAGTACTAAATATACATAAAATACGGTATAAATAGTCTTATACGAATATCTGTATCAGCTTGTTTTTACGAGCCAAGTTGATAGCCTCTACTTTGTTATGAACGCGCAGTTTTTGATAGATGTTCTCAATATGCTTTCTAACGGTTTTAGGACTGATAAACAACATATCGGCTATTTCCTGATAATTTTTCCCGGCGGCTATCTTTTCAAGAATTTCTATTTCCCGCTTAGAAAGATCATAATTAGCACTAGCCTGTGCAGATTGCGGCGGACCGTTACGAATAATTTGCAAGGCCTTTAAAGCAATGTTTGTTGACATGGGAGCGCCGCCCTCCATGGCTTCATAAATGGCATTGTGAAGCACATTCGGCTTTTCGTCTTTTAAAAGATAACCACACGCACCGGCCATAATTGAATCGAAGATATTATGTTCATCTTCAAATACGGTTAACATCAGCACCTTTATTTCAGGAAATTGTTGTGTGATGATACCGGTAGCTTCAATACCATTCATAATAGGCATATTGATGTCCATGAGAATCAATTCTGGTTTCTTGCCGCGATTTAATTCATGAATCGCCTCCTGACCATTGGAAGCAGAGAAGACTAGTTCGGATTCTTCCATCATGGCAAGCGTTTCTTTTAAACTGCTTAAAAGATATGGCTGATCATCAACTATGGCAATCTTAATTTTTTTCATTGTCAAGATCTATAATACAAAGATAGATTATTCACGCCGACATTATAATACGTCAATTGTCGTATATTATGCTTCATCCTGCAATGGAACTGTTATTGTGATGTATGTGCCATTACCAGGCTTGCTTTCAATACCTATAACACCGTTAAGCTCTAAAATACGTTGTTGCATATTTCTGAGACCATTGCCACGTATAACCTTTTCTGTCTCAAAGCCTTTGCCGTTATCTTGAATTTGCAGCTTTAATTCTTGGCTTTGAATGGAAATATGTATTATTACCTTAGAAGCGGAGGCATATTTCAATATGTTTTGTAATGCTTCCTGTACCACTCGATATAAATGAGTAAATGCGATGGGTGTCAACGTGTCTAGAGGATTGCCGGACTTATTAATTTCAATGATAGTATCGGTGTTTGACATATACGAATCGGCAAGCTCCTTAATTTTTTCAGTCAATTCGCTTAACGCGTATTGCTTTTTATTGAGTGTATGTATCGTTTCTCTTAATTCTTTCATCGTTTGTCTTGTAAAATCGCCGAGATTATCCAGCTTTTTTTTTTCATCTGTAGCGGTCTCTGGCTTTAGCCGATAACTGATTTTGTCAATGGACGAAATAACATAGGTGAGTTGAGAACCGATATTATCATGCAGCTCACGCGATATTCTGTTTTTTTCGGTTTGTATTTTGGTCTCCATCTCTACTTTACGCAGTCGGCGTTTTAGTCGTTGAGTAGAAATAAAATAAATGCTTAGCCCGATAGAGATTATTATGAATATGGATACACAGACTTTAAACCATAAGGTTTGGTAAAACGGCGGTATGACATGAATGGGTATCTGCAGACCTACCGAGAACCATGACTCCCCTTGAAGCCGGTACTTAACTTTTAAAACATAATCACCGAAGGGTAGATTAGATAGAAAAACAGCATGTTGTTTTTTGGGGAGTTCAATCCATTGGTCTGTCAGGCCGTCTAACATGTAAGAAAATTGTATATTGGCCTGGTTCCTATAATCTAATACAGAAAAGTCGGCATATAGTGATCGAATGCCGGGTTTCATGTTTATTTGATCAGGCATGAGCGGATTTCCTACGATAAATGCGGTGTCGGAAGGTTGAAGTAGTCTGTAATTTAATCGCAGGTCTGATAATACAATACGTTCAGCTAGTTCCTTATTCTGAAATTGCACAGGATCAAAGAATACAACACCTCTTGTCCCCCCAAAAAACAGAATACCATCTTTTGAAAAATGATATGAGTTTTGGCTAAACTCAACGCCGGAGAAAATGTCATTGATGGGAAACACCCTAAGATTAAGTGTCGCTGTATTAATCTTTCCTATGGTGGTATTTGAAGAAAACCAAATATTGCCTAAATGGTCAGGAACAAGTGTATATACAACTTCGTCAAGCAATCCTTTCTCCTGCCCAAAATGCTCAAAATGGGCTTCTTTTGGGTTAAAGCGATTGACACCACCTCCTAAAGTGGCTATCCAGAAATAACCTTGTTCGTCTTCGCAGGCTGATGTTGTGATATTAAAGCTAAGACTTTCCGGTATGGTATCATTATGTTGATATACGCTGACTTTCTCGTTTTGCAGATCTTTAATATAAAGCCCGTTTACGGAGCAGGCAAGAAGTAGTTTATTGTCTTTAGATATATAAGTTGATAAAATAAAATCATTTAACTCAGCCGAATAATCCGATATTTTGATATTGTCGTACTGATTCAAAACAGGGTTAAATCGGGTAATTCCGTTTTGTGTACTAAGCCATAGTATATGGTCGTTTCCCGAAATATGATGAATGTAATTGCTGGCAATGGAAGGTGCTTTTGGTTGATCTGTATAGCGGGTTAACTTCTTTTTCAGATAATCATATTGTATAAGACCGTTGCCGTTCGTAGCTAACCAATAGTTGGAAGAGTCGCCATGAATAAAAGTTATGAGTGTGCTGAAATCATTCTCCTTCAAACTCTGCATATTATATTGCCAGTTCATGGTCTGCCCATTTGCAATCTCTTTAATGGGTCTGTTGAATTGAATAAGCTGCAACCCGTCATTATTCCCAACGAGCAGTTTTTTATCATCTTCCTGAAATAATCCCCAAGCTGTATTGATGCGGCTCGAGTTGGCATTGGTGTCTAGCTCTATAATATGAAACCGGTTTGTCTGAGGATCAAAAATATTCAGACCGGCATTAATAGTACCTACCCAGATAAGACCATCTTTTGCTTTTAGAATATTATTAATATTCTCGGAAGAAATACCTTCTCTATATTTGCTCTCAGGGTGAATGTGCATTGGTTTGTCAGGATAATTTTTATTAGTAATAAGTAATCCGTTCTCAGAACCAATCCAGCATGTTACAGAATCAACCTCTTCCATGCAGCTAATCCGGTATCTCGACTTATTTTCCCAAAACGATATTAGGGGCTTCTTGTTTAGACTGTTTTTTTTTGCAGTGTATAAGCCATGAGTACTGCCTATCCATATCTCATCATCATTTTCCCACTTCATAACAGAGGTGATGATTTCGCCATCTCTAAGACGAATAGGAATAAAGTTGAAATAGGTTTTCTGATCGAAGATAATCAACCCGCGATTGCTTGTAACCATAAATCCGCCCTGATATGGAAATAAGCGCTGTAGCTGAATGTTTCTGAAATATTTATGAATGATGTTTTGAATAGGATAAAATGTAAACGTAGAGGTATGACCTATTAAGAATCCGGCTTTTTGTATAATCACAAAGTCGTTGTTTATTCCTGCAATCCGGGTAAATGTATTGTGGTATTTTCGTGTTGTGTAGGCCGTCCCATAAAATCGTCTAAACTGGAATGTCTTTTTATCAAAAAGATTGAGCCCGTTACGCGTGGCTATCCAAATCTGCTCATTAGCATCCTGATATATATCAATGATAAAATTATCGGAAAGTGTCGTAGAGTCGGATGGGTTATTTTTAAAATGACGAAAACTGCTACCGTTGTATAAGCTGAGGCCATCTTGTGTGCCAATCCATAGGTAGCCAAGACGATCCTGAAACAAAGCCGTTATGGTGTTTTGTGTGAGTCCATCACCGACTGAGATTTTTTTGAATTGCAGCTGAGGCGTGGCGAAAACCTGTGTCATGCATAGCGACAATATGAAAATAAGACGTCGGCTCATGTAACAAACCTACATATTTTTTTAGAGCTCATTGCTATACATTATAAAAGAAAGAAGGAGTCTTTAATTGCAAATTTCATATCCAATCTAGGGTGTTTTGGAAAAAAAATTATGTAGGTTTGTCTTAAACTAAAAAGATTGAGTATGAAAAAGTGGTTTCTAATTTTCTTATTTGCGGCTCCATTCACTGTATTGGCTCAAGATGCGATTCGTAATAAATCCAATGGTGGATTTTTATTTACAAAAATATATGAGAACGATGCCAGTTCTGTTAAAGACCAGGGCAAATCGGGGACGTGCTGGAGCTTCTCTACACTGTCTTTCTTTGAGTCGGAATTGAAACGCATGGGAAAACCAGATGTTGATTTAAGTGAAATGTTTATCGTCCGTAATGTGTATTTTGAAAAGGTGGTGAAATACGTACGACTACATGGTAGTTTAAATCTGGGTCCCGGCGGTGCTTTTCATGATCCTATCAGTATATTGAGAAAATATGGTATTGTACCGGAACTAGCCTATCCGGCTAATATTTACGGCGAAACAAAAATTAATCATGGTGAGCTGGATGAGGTAATCAAGGCCTTTGCCGATGCCATCATCAAAAGTAAAAACGGAACACTTACCGCTGCATGGAAAATCGCTTTAAATGGCTTACTAGATGCTTATTTCGGCAAACAGCCAGACACCTTTACTTTCAATGGTAAATCATATACGCCTACTTCATTTGCGCAATGGTTGGGCTTAAATCCGGATAATTATGTGGACATCACATCTTATACGCATCATCCTTTTTATTCCTCCTTTATTTTAGAAATCCCGGATAACTGGGCGTGGGATCCGGTTTATAATCTGCCAATGGATGAGATGATACAAGTATTGGATTATGCCTTGTCTAAAGGATATACTGTGGCCTGGGGGGCTGATGTTAGTGATAAAGGATTTTCATTCAGAAACGGAGTAGCCATCATGCCGGCTAAAGATTGGGATAGCATGAGTAAAGAAGAAAAAGATACGATTTTTAACACACCGGTACCTCAGCGAAAGATTACGCAGGAAATGCGTCAGAACGACTTTGATAACTACGAAACAACCGACGATCACGGGATGCAGATAACAGGCAAATACAAAGACCAGCATGGGAATATTTATTATCATGTCAAAAACTCATGGGGCGCCACATCCAACGAGTGTGACGGTTATTTCTTTGCATCTGAATCATACGTGCGCTTGCGTACCATGAATTTTATGGTGCATAAAGACGGTATTCCGACAGCCATTCGTCAGAAAATCAGTAAGTAGATTTTTCTGAAATCCTTATTAATATTGGCCTAAGAAGATTTTTTGGGCTTTCTGTATCTTTTTAGCAAATTTGCGCCTAAATATTAATAGACGTGTTATTATGAGCAAAATTAAAGTGGCTAACCCGGTTGTGGAGCTGGATGGTGATGAAATGACAAGAATTATTTGGAAGTTTATCAAAGAAAAATTGATTCTTCCTTATTTGGATGTTGATATCAAATATTATGATCTAGGTATTGAACATCGTGATGAGACAAACGATCAGGTTACCATTGATGCCGCCAATGCAATATTAAAATATGGTGTGGGTATTAAATGTGCCACGATTACACCCGATGAGTCCAGAGTGACTGAATTTAATTTGAAACAAATGTGGAAATCACCCAATGGTACGATTCGTAATATCCTTGATGGCACTGTTTTCCGCGAGCCGATAGTATGTCAGAATGTACCGCGTTTGGTTCCTAATTGGACAGCGCCTATATGTATCGGTCGTCATGCTTTTGGTGATCAATACAGGGCAACGGATTTTGTTACTAAAGGCAAAGGGAAATTAACCATTCGCTTTGAAGGGGATAACGGCGAGGTGATAGAACACGAAGTGTATAACTTTAAAGGAGACGGTGTGGCACTTGCCATGTACAATACGGATGAGTCTATTCGAGGCTTTGCACGTTCATGCTTTAACACGGCATTACAGAAAAAGTGGCCGCTTTATTTATCTACCAAAAATACCATTCTGAAAAAGTACGATGGTAGATTTAAAGATATTTTCGAAGAAATATACAATAAGGAGTTTAAATTGGCTCTTGATGCAGCAGGTATCACCTATGAGCATCGTCTTATTGACGATATGGTAGCCTCAGCGCTTAAATGGAATGGTAATTTTGTTTGGGCTTGCAAAAACTATGATGGCGATGTGCAATCAGATACCGTAGCTCAGGGCTTTGGATCATTGGGCTTGATGACGTCCACATTGATAACGCCCGATGGCAAAATAATGGAAGCAGAGGCTGCTCACGGAACTGTTACACGCCATTATCGTGACCATCAAAAAGGCAAGCCTACCTCAACCAACCCGATAGCCTCTATCTTTGCCTGGACACGCGGCTTAGAATTCAGAGGAAAGCTAGATAATAATCAAGCATTGATACATTTCTGCCAGACCTTGGAAAAGGTTTGCGTAGAAACGGTAGAAAGCGGAAACATGACAAAAGATCTTGCTGTATGTATCCATGGTAATAATGTTTCGCATGGGGAGCATTATCTCTATACGGAAGAGTTCCTTGAAGCATTAGATTCAAATCTAAAAAAAGCACTTGCATAGTCTCCGGCTATCAGCCAAACCCAATAACTTAAATACGCCTTCATTGAAGGCGTATTTTTTTGTTATGAATTATTAATTTCTTTACAATCGGAGCTTAACAAAAATTAACCTCTATCAATATCCATAGTCCTTTCAAGTGATTACATTTGCTCTTACATGTAAAAAAACTTCGGTATATGGAAACAGTTGATATCCGTGAGATTAATGAAAAAATTAAAGAGCAAAGCGCTTTTGTAGATTTACTGATGACCGAGCTTGACAAGGTGATCATAGGCCAGAAGTACATGGTTGAGCGTTTGCTTATCGGCTTGCTGTCTAACGGACATATTCTTTTAGAAGGTGTGCCCGGTCTAGCCAAGACATTAGCCATCAAATCGCTGGCTCAAACCATTGATGCAAAGTTTAGCCGTATCCAGTTTACACCGGATCTCTTACCCGCCGACTTAATTGGAACGGTTATCTACAATCAAAGGAAAGAAGAATTCTCGGTAAAAAGAGGACCTGTTTTTGCCAACTTTATTTTAGCCGATGAGATTAACCGTGCACCGGCAAAAGTGCAATCTGCTCTTTTGGAAGCAATGCAAGAACGTCAAGTAACTATTGGCGACCAAACATTTAAATTATCCGAACCATTTCTTGTTTTAGCTACACAAAATCCGGTAGAACAAGAAGGAACCTATCCCTTGCCAGAAGCACAGGTTGACCGATTCATGCTCAAAGTGGTGCTCGATTATCCTAAAAAGGAAGAGGAGCAGAAAATTATTCGCATCAATATTGCACACGATTTCCCTAAAATAAATTGTATCCTTCATCCCGATGATATCATCAAAGCACGTGAGATGGTGAAAGATGTGTATATGGATGAGAAGATTGAAAGATATATTGTAGATATTGTCTATGCTTCACGTAAGCCAGCAGATTATAAACTAGAAAAATACAGTCAGCTCATCAGCTTTGGCTGTTCACCTCGTGCAAGCATCAATTTAGCACTTGCTTCAAAGGCTTATGCTTTTATCAAGAGACGAGGCTATGTTATTCCGGAAGATGTGAGGGCTGTTGCATTTGATGTGATGCGTCATCGGATTGGTTTAACATACGAAGCCGAAGCTGAGAATATAACAACAGAAGATATTATTCGGGATATCTTGAATGCCGTAGAAGTACCATAAAGCTTTTAGAAAAGAACGCTTATTGTCATGGAAATCGCGGAACTGATAAAGAAAGTCAGACGAATTGAGATAAAGGCAAAGGGGCTCACCAACGAAATGTTTTCTGGTGAGTATCACAGTGCTTTTAAAGGGCGCGGTATGTCTTTTAGTGAGGTTCGGGAGTATCAGTTTGGCGATGATATTAGAAATATTGATTGGAATGTAACAGCGCGATTTGATCATCCTTATGTCAAGGTATATGAAGAAGAAAGAGAGCTTACGGTCATGCTGCTTTTAGATATGAGCGGATCGGGCGAAACGGGCAGTCGTCATGTAACCAAAAGAGAGATCCTTACAGAATTGGCAGCCGTTATAGCATTCTCGGTTAGTCAGAATAATGATAAGATAGGCGCAATTCTTTTTACCGATCAGGTAGAACTTTTTATCCCGCCAAGAAAAGGGAAAGCCCATGTATTGCGTATCATTCGTGATGTGTTGAATTTTAACCCGGATAGTAAGAAGACATCTGTCAATACGGCGTTGAAGCATTTTACACGTGTTGTTAAGAAACGATGTACCGCCTTTCTGATATCTGATTTTATAGATCAAAATTTTGAGGATACCTTGCAGATCGCTGCAAGAAAACACGATCTCATATGCCTACAGTTAAAGGACCCTATTGAAAGGCATTTACCTGTAGCCGGCATGATTAAAGTGAAAGATGCGGAAACAGGTCTTCTGACATGGATTGACACAGATAGTAAACATGTACGAAATGCCTTTTATGCTGCGACAGGTGTACAGGAAGAAAAATTGAATCAGTTGCTAATGCGTTCGGGGATAGATCATACAACCATTGATATCTCTATGCCATACATTAAACCATTACGCAATTTGTTTAAAAAAAGAGGTAGAAAAAAATGACAGAGATGATATGCAAATATAAAGCTAGGATGAAAGAGGGCATGATAAGTTCTTTTATCCTTTTCTTAATCCCATCTTTTCTTTTTTCTCAGAATGCAAAGGTTAAGGTTTCTATTGATACAACGAATATTAAAGTTGGAGAACAAGCGGAACTGTTGCTCTCTGCCGAGCAAGATGATAAAACCGTCCTTGTTTGGCCGGTGATAGAACCAAACCTTTCTAAAGAAATAGAGGTGTTAAAACAAGGCACTATTGATACGTCTTTTTCCGAGGATAAAAAACAAATTCTTTTTACCCAACGTCTCACCATCACATCTTTTGATTCGGGCGTGTTTACCATTCCGCCTTTTCGTTTTCAATATCTGAGTGCGGATGATACCCTTTCTATTTATACGGATTCTTTATTGCTTTATTCTTCAACACTGCCTGTTGATACCTTAAAAGGCTTTCACGATATCTCAGCGCCTTTAGAACCGCCCTTTGGCTGGGATGATTTTATGGACTATATTATTATACTTTTGGCTGTTATACTTATTGCAGTGCTAATCTTTATATATGTACGGAAACGCAGGAAGAGAAAACCGACAGAGCCTGTACCGGTAGTTGTCCAGACACGTCCGGCACATGAAATAGCTATTGAAGCATTGAATGCTTTATATATTAAGAAACTTTGGCAGAAAGGTGAGGTGAAACGATACTATAGTGAACTTACCGATATCGTACGCCGGTATTTGAATCATCGTTATAACATTGATGCGGCAGAAATGACAACGGCAGAAATATTACAATCAGTTTCACATATTAGAATGAATGAGGAGCCCAAACAACAATTAATGCAATTGTTGAACCTATCTGATTTGGTAAAGTTTGCTAAGCTTATCCCCGGCATCAACGAACATGAAATGGCTTTTTCAAATGCCAAGTTATTAGTTGAATTAACAGCTCTTAAAACAGATGATCATGCGGATGACAATGCCTGATATATCTTTTGCACATCCGTGGCTGTTGTGGCTGCTGCTGATTGTTCCTATAGCGATTATCTTATATGTTATCTATCATACAAGACTAACCTCACATTTACTTTTTTCATCTGACGCCCTATTAAAAAAACTTCCTCGCTCATTTAGACAACGTACCCGTGTCATACCATTTGTTTTGCGCTTGTCAGCTATTGCATTATTTATAGTTGCCTTGGCTAGACCGCAAGGATTTATCGGTACATCGCAAACCACCACCGAAGGTATTGATATTGTATTATCAATGGACGTGTCGGTAAGTATGTTGGCGGAAGATTTTCGCCCGAATCGGATGGAAGCATCAAAGGTTATCGCGGAGGATTTTGTTACCAATCGCCCAAACGACCGTATTGGTGTAGTGGCATTCTCCGGAGAGAGTATGACGATGTGTCCGCTTACTACAGATCAGGGCGCGGTGATTAACCAATTGAGAAGTTTGAAAGATGGGATGCTGTCGGATGGTACAGCTATCGGCATGGGATTGGCAACAGCCGTTTCATCGCTTCGCAATAGCGAGTCAAAAAGTAAAGTGGTTATTCTCCTTACGGACGGTGTGAATAATGCCGGTGTGGTATCACCCACAACCGCAGCAGAGATAGCGCATACGTTTGGTATTCGTGTTTATACGATTGGTGTCGGAAAACGAGGAAAAGCCAAGTCGCCTGTGGCGCGTACAGCCGGCAATCAGTACATATACGACTATATTGATGTAGAAATTGATGAGCAACTGTTAGCAGATATTGCTACTATTACCGGAGGAAAATATTTCAGAGCAGAAAACGAATCTAAGCTTAGAGAAATTTATGCGGAGATTGACAGAATGGAAAAGAATATTGTGAAGGTGATGGAGTATCATAATAAGCCGGATAAATACTGGTGGTTAGTGGCTGCCGGTTCTATGATATTCGTTTTAGAATGGTTATTAAAATGGTTATATTACAGACAGATTCCGTAGTATGATTACATTCTCAAATACATGGATGTTTTATGCTTTGTTGGCCATACCCGCTTGGATTATGGCTCTGATCCTTTTTTTGAAATGGAAGAAGAATAAGATGGCGCTTTTAGCCTCAGGAGTATTGCAACCGAAAATGTTTCCACGCTATTCCCGTTTTAAAATTGTTTTAAAGCATATCTTATTTATTTTATCATATACGATGTTGGTGGTGGCGCTGGCACGACCAAAGATGGGTATGAAAGTACAGGATGTGGAAACAAAAGGCGCTGATATTATCATTGCTTTAGATGTCTCCAATAGTATGTTGGCCGAAGATTTAAAACCTAATCGCTTGGAGAGAGCGAAACAGGCCATTTCTGTTTTACTCGATCGTTTAAGAGGCGATAGAATAGGTATTATTGTTTTTGCCGGTTCGGCACGTAAGCAAGTGCCTATCACCATTGATTATGCTACGGCTAAAATGACGGTTCAGTCTATTACCCCAGATGATGTCAATACACAAGGTACATCGCTTTCTGCTGCTATCAACATGGCGATGGAATCTCTGCCTGTTGACAGGGCTTCAAGCGGCGCTATTATCCTTATTACAGATGGCGAAGACCACGAAGGCGAAGCTGTGGAGCTGGCTAGAAAGGCTAAAAAACAGAATGTATTTGTACATACTATCGGTATTGGTACGCCACAAGGTGTTCCCATTCCGATCTACAATAACGGCCTTGTATCCGGATATAAAACGGACAGAAACGGACAAACGGTTATCACAAAACTGAATGAACAAATTTTAAAAGAGATAGCATCCGAAGGCGGCGGTATTTACGTCAAAGGGAATAACCCGACACTGGCGTTGGATCAGATAAAAAAAGAAATTGACAGAATGGATAAACAAGTGGTATCCATGAAAAGATATGAGGATGGGAAAGAGCAGTTTCAATGGCCTTTGGCCTTGGCTATTTTTCTTATTATCCTCGAAGGGTTTATTAGTGAACAATCAACCGGTATGTTAACACGTATGGACTTCTTAACACCAAAAAGATAAAATGAGAGATTTTGTTCTACATATTGTTTTTAAGCGTCTTTTGTTTGGCATCTTTCTAATACTTGTATTGGTTCCGTTACAGGCACAGTCGTGGTTTGGGGATAATTATAAACCCATTATCAGAAAAGGGAATTTAGAGTATAAGAAAGGTGATTATGATGCGGCTGCTGATGCCTATAATAAATCATTTGAGAAAAAGCCGGATAATCCTACCGCTCATTTTAATTTGGGTAATACGTTGTATAAAAAGGGGAATTATGATTCCGCTATGACACATTATCAGGCATCGCTCAATGGCTTGAAAGATGAAAATCTGAAGTCGAGAGGGTATTATAATTTAGGAAACAGCATGCTTCAGAAACGAGAATTTCAAAAAGCGATAGACGCCTATAAAGAATCGTTGAAATCGAATCCGTCCAACGAAGATGCACGCTACAATCTTTCTTATGCCAAGAAGATGTTGCAACAACAGCAACAGCAGCAAAATAAAGACAATAAGAAAGATCAAAATAAGAATGACGAGCAACAAAAGAATCAGGATGACAAGAAAGATCAGGATAAAAAAGAGGATCAGAAGCAGGATGAAAAACAGGAGCAGCAAAAGCAAGAAAATAAGCCTAACCAAATGACAAAAGAAGAAGCGGAGCGTATTTTGAATGCATTAAAAAACCGAGAGAAAGATTTAAAAGATCAGCAGAAAGAGAAAGGAGCCAAGAGCAGTGGTGTTGAAAAAGATTGGTAAAGATATGAGATACTTTTTGTTTATATTATTGCTATTTCCCCTTACAGTGCATGAGCTTATTGCCCAATCCTTTTCATGTTCTGTCAGTAAGCAACAGGTTGCCGTGGGTGAGCGGTTTAAAATATCATACAGGATTGAGAATATGCAGGCACGTGATTTTCGTGCGCCAACTTTTGACGGATTCTCTATTGTAGGAGGCCCGATGCAGTCTCAGAATATGACGGTTGTGAACGGCGCCATGTCGCAGTCAACAGAAATCAGTTATTACCTTTCAGCACAGCGTACAGGCAGTATTACGATTGAGCCGGCCAGTATTGTTTCAGGTAATCGCACCATAAAATCAAATGTGATAGAGATGGAGGTTGGCGGCTCTGCCATGAGCAGCTCATCCAATAATCCGCCGGCATCGAATACGCCTTCGCCGCCATCAACGTCAGTGCCTTCCAATCTCTCATCTCAGGATATTTTTATTACGGCATCTGCCAACAGGCAATCTGTTTTTGAGGGAGAACAGGTTCAGCTTACCATTCAGATTTATTCGATATTTAACAGCGTTTCGTTAGAAGAAATAAAATACCCCGAACTGAAGGGCGGATGGGTGCAGGATGTAGAAGATGCTGTTGATACAAGATTCAGGCAGGAGAATATAAACGGCCGCCGCATGAACGTGGCTACTTTAAGAAAATCCATCCTTATCCCGCAACGCAGTGGTACGCTTGTCTTTGATGCTGTTACAGCCAAAGTGCTCGTGCAAAGGGTTCTAAAATCCGGTAATATGTGGGAGGATTTCTTCTACGGCGGACAAGTTAAAGAGGAGAGAATAAACTTAGTAAGCCCAAAGATATCATTTCATGTTTTGCCATTACCCACCGATAACAGACCGGGAGATTTTTATAATGCGGTCGGGAAATTTGATATGAAAGCGGTCTTGGATAAAAATGAGATAGAAGCGAATGACGCCATTTCTTTAAAAGTAACCGTATCGGGTGAAGGAAACCTGATGTTAATAGACAAACCGCACATTGAGTTTCCGGCTTCCTTTGAAGTGTTCGATCCGCAGATTTCCGATAAGTATAAAGTCACATCGGCCGGTGTGACAGGAAAAAAGATTTTTGAATTTCTAATCGTGCCAAGAGTAGGTGGTGATTATACATTTGGCCCCGTACATTTTAGTTTTTTCGACCCCAAACAAAAGAAATTTTTTGAATTAAAATCTGATACATTTAAAATACAGGTTAAAGGTTCTACGGCTACCAACCAAATATCATCAGGTGCTGAGGTGGTGATGATAGGCTCTGATATTCGTTATATTGATGACCGCAATCAACTGCCTGCTCAATCTGTTGGCGCTTTTTATCGTTCTGCTGTTTATTATATTTTAGCAGCTTTGCCTTTCGTGTTAATCTTACTCACTTTCTCTTTCAGACGATTTTTATTCTTACGGCAAACAGATTGGGATGCTGTGCGTGTCCGAAAAGCCAATGCGGTTGCTATGAAACGTCTTAAGAAAGCAAAAGATTTACTCAACGAGCAGAAATTGGATGTGTATTATGAGGAAGTCAATAAGTCATTACTTTCTTATTTATCGGATAAGTTTTCCATCCCTTTTGCCGAGATGAACCGTGAGATGATTCTTGATAAGTTTGCTCAAAAATCACTTCCCCATGCTTTGTCAGCAAGGGTTATACATGTGTTGGATACTTGTGAATTTGCACGTTTTTCGCCTACTGCTCAACAATCAGGCATCGAATTGTTTGATGCGGCAGCCGAACTGATTTCGTCTCTTGAAAAAAATACGAGCCTATGAGATTCTTCATTCTTATAATAGCTTTTTTGGGGTTAAGCCTTTCTTCTCGAGCAGCCATAGATATGAGTCGGGCTAATGAAGCATACAGCAAAGGTAAATTTGATGAAGCTTTATCATTATATCGTCAACTGAGCGAACAAGACAATATTTCATGGGCGCTTTATTATAATTTAGCGAATGCTGCTTTTAAAACAGGAAACTATGCAGAAGCTGTTTTGAATTATGAGAAGGCTGTACGGCTTAATCCGAATAATCCCGATATTTTATATAACTTAAAAGTTACACAATCTCAGCTTCCAGATAAGCAGACGGTATTAACCTATGCCGGTTTGACTGGTTTTCTGCTTTCTGTTCGGAATCTCATGCATATTGATTATTGGGCATGGCTAAGTATTCTGTTCTTCATGCTAAGTTTTATATCGTTTCTATTGGCCTATCTTGTTCACTCATTGATGTTGAAAAAGGCCATGCTGATTGGTGTTGTGATTTGGGTTTTACCGGCGTTATTTTCTATTGGTCAGGCGCAATGGTATTATGTTGATTGGCATAAAAAAGAAGCCGTTGTAATGAATACGGAAGCAACGGTATATAGCAGCCCGGATAAATCGGTTGCCTTGTTCTTATTGCATTATGGCAGTAAAGTCAATATATTGAAAGAGAAGCAAGGATGGCTGAATGTATCGTATGAAGATAAATCCGGTTGGATAGAGGAGAATCTGATAAGCCGTATCTCTATTCCTTAATCAGCGATGAAGATAGGTTTAATCAGCGATACGCATGGGTATATTCATCCGCGTTTGTTTCATTATCTTTCCGATTGTGACGAAGTCTGGCATGCCGGCGATATTGGATCTGAAGAGGTGTTGAAGGAAATAACCGCATTCAAAACACTGCGTGCCGTTTATGGCAATATTGACGGACAGAAGATACGTAAGCAACTAAATGAAGATTTATACTTTACTGTTGAGCAAGTTAAAGTTTGTATGACCCATATTGGTGGTTATCCGGGAAAGTATGATAAAAGGGCTTTTCTGTTTGTTAAGGCACATCAGCCCCAAATTTTTATTTGCGGACATTCTCATATACTTAAAGTGCAATACGATAATCCCAACCAATGGCTTTTTCTTAATCCGGGAGCGGCCGGAAATTATGGCTGGCATAAAATGATTACCTTATTGAAATTTGAAATTGAAGCCGAGCGAATATTCAATATGCAGGCTGTTGAATTAGACCAAAGAGGAGTGTATGTGGCTGATTAGTAAAAACCGATTTCTACATCATCAATATATAAATCCGATTTGTCCTGCTTGTAAAAATAGGCCTCTGCTTTTTGCCCCTGTCTGACGTCTTTGTACATGAGAGAAGCAAATATAGTTATCTTAATAAAAGCTGAATGCTTAAATAAATGGTGGAAGATAAGTTCTTATCTTCCACCATTTATTTCCTAATCCACCTTACTCATACGTTTGGTTTCAATGATTTGTCCGTCTGCCACTAAGCTGTAGTTGTATATACCGCTGCTGAGGTCGTCGGCATAAACGATAATGCGCCCGTGTCCGGTTTCGCGGATATCTGCCATTTTGATGACCTGCCCCAAATTATTGGTGAAGATAAGCTGAGCGCGTTGCACCCGTTCGGGCAGATACCAGGTAATGGTTGTTTGCTCTTTGAAGGGGTTGGGTGCATTTTGGTTGAGCACAATCATATCTTCGTTGCGCAGGATAATATCCATCGTGTATTGATGTTGTATGGAAGGGTATTGTTGATTATTATCCGGTGTTAGCATGAGCTGAGACTGGCTGCAACATTTGGTGATCACCCCCGTAAGCATCTGGATTTCCTGCTGTATGTTTTGCAGTATCGAATCCTGCTGTTTTATTTTTTCCTCTTGCTCTTTGTATCCTGCAATAAGCAATGTAATGAGTTCAATATAATTGAGGCTTTTAACTGTTGCCGCCGGATGAATGATAGCGCCGGTAGAATCAAAAACAGGCGCTATCTGTGAATTTTGTACCAAAGCTGGCCAGATTAATTCCACTTCCTGAGCCAGAAGGCCGAAATGCTGCTTTGTATCTAAAGTAAGTTGAGGCACCGCATTTTGTTTATAGTTGAAAGATACCGGATTGAGCTGTGATAATTGTTGAGATACGCTTTGCAGCGGGTTGATATTTTCCTTGATTGTGCTATCCGATGTAGTCACCACGCCGTTGACATGCACATCACCTTCAAACCAGCCGGCATAACTAAAGCCGGAATCAACAGGCGCCTGTGCATAAATGGCATAGGTGTAGCTACCCGGTAGCCCGCCGGCAGAAGTTCTTATGCCTATGTTAACAGAGCTCATCGTGTTACCGGAGGCCATCGTATTCAGGCCAATATTTTCGGTTTGTGCACCGCCGGCCGCAAACCAGCCGGCATAGCTGATCTGACCATTGAGGGCCATGCTGTGTACACCATGGTTTGCAGAATTGGATTGATTGGCGTCGGCCAAGAAATCACCGCCATAATTTTTATTGCCGAAACTGGGATGTCCCATACTGGCGATACCTTTCACGCCGTAGTTTATCAGGCCGCCATCGGCGCGAAAATACCCGCCGATATGTTCATTTTTATTCTCCATGCTGTCTATGCCATTGGCATACCCGGCAACACCGACAAAACTCAGGCCGGATATCAGAGCAGGGGTTGAGGAGTTTAAGCCCAGGATGCCGACCGTATTAAAGCTGACATTCTGACCGGGATTTTCCCATACGCTCATCCGGGCAGGTAATTGGGCAACGGTATTGGGATAACCAATGCCTATGGCATTGATACCCTGGGTGGTGGAGTTTTGACCTAAGAAATACGCATTTTTGTTCATCAGAGGTATTTCGCGGTTGTTGAGTAACTGAGCCGGGTTACCGGCGGCGTTGATATCCTGCCCCCACTGAACGATATCAGGATTAAGCGGATCTATGCTGCATCCGTTGTTGGCGTTAGTAGCGTTGTTTATAGCATCGGGTACATAAATAACATCACCGTTAACATCCACCGCCAGCACACCGGAACCGGGATTAGCCGAATAGGGTGCGGAGTTGGCGCGTAAATCCGTAAAACGCAAGCCGGAAAATCCAGTACCACCTCCGAAATTAGGTACATTTGAACCGGAGTTCCCGTTAGGCGCCAAAACAGGCGGTGCCATACCGCCGCTGGTGGCGGTGGTGTTAATCTCCACCCTGTTGGTTGGATTTAATATATTGCTAACGCCTGCATTTAAACCAATGCCTAAATTTTTATATATGTTAATGCTGTGAAAATAATCCATATCACCCTGATTAGGGGATGTCGTGCCGATTATCGGATTATTGACAATACGATATACGAAGTTGGAGACTCCTGTACCTTGAAGATTAGTGGCCATGGCACAGTAAAAAGAATGATCGGCCGGCCAGTTAGGCATACCCATATAAAAGCCGGGAGAATCTAATTCATTACTCCACGATATGACGGAATGATTCAGCATGTGTATGCCTCGTCTCCAGCCGGACGTGGTGACATCATTTATGCCGCCCTTAATTGTCAAAGGCATATCGGGATTTACCAAACCAATACCTACTTGGCCATTGTTTAAGATCGTCATGCGCTGCGTATCGTTAGTAAAAAAACTCATGCTTCCGTTTTGCGTAGCTCTGAGTTGCACATCATTAGAGTTGCTCGGTATCATCAGCCGGAAACGCTCTGTTTGGGCTGTTGCGTTAGCACCGGTAAACAACTGCCACATATTGTTTAGAGTGGAATCGCCATCCGTGCGGAAAAGCCGGCCGTTGGTAGCCGGATTGGCCGCCAGCAAAAATGAGTTGACATGCAGCTTGGCTTGTACACTGGCGTTGGTAGGAAAATTGCCTATACCAACTTTTTGTAATGTGCCAGGATTAGAGGTTCTTACATAATCATTAAATGGGAAATTTAATAAAAACTGTGCATTGCAAACTATCGGTAGTCCTATCAGTACTCCGATGAGTAATTGTTTAATAATTGGTTTCATAATATTACGTTTTTAAAAGTTTTTAATAGCAATCAATAAAAAATGTGCAGAAATCCTTTTTTTGTTTCATTGACACCTCCTTTTTTGGTTAAGTGAATAATATAATAATAAGCACCTTGCGTGGCTTTTATGCCGGCGACGGTTCTGCCGTCCCATAGTGGGATATTGGCTGCTGTGCTGCTGTCCGTATCTGCTTTGCCGTTGCAAACCGCCATGCCCCAGCGGTTATATATCGTCCAGTCTATGCTCTTATAGCCTGTTAATTGCAGGCTGAACAAATCGTTAATGCCGTCATCATTGGGCGAGAATACGTTGGGGATAACGGCAGAAATCATGGAATCGGGCTGGGCACAATCCGTATCATAGCTCTCATTAAAATAACTTTCGATAAAGGAAGGTAAGGTATATTGACATTTTTTACCGTTCAGGTCAACAGAAAAAAGATTAAAACCTGCTGCTATACCGGAATTGTTAGGAAAATCAATTGATGAAATCTTTGTGGTATCTTGATTTGATACATATATTTTTTCATCTATCCCAATTTGTAAACCATGAATACCATCATTACTGATACCCTGGTAAATCGGTTGAAAAGAATTTATTATTTCTGAGGCATTATTTAAAGTAATATCATATTGTCCAATAAAAAAACCACTAATTGAATAATATAACTTTCTACTATTAGGGGAGAAAGACAAACCGTATCCATCAAAATTAATAAACAATGGATTGGTTATAAGTCCATTGTTAAAGTTATAAATATAACCCTGATATGCTAATCGTTTTCCATCTGGAGAAAATTTCATTTGCCCAAATAAATTATAAATTTGTCCGACATTAGAAATTATAGGCATAGTATTTAACCCATTCTCGGTAATAAGATAAGCATAAAAAGCATTGGTTCCGTATTCGTGTCCTACGACCCAAACACTATCACCGGCGCAGTTCATGGTAACTGCCATGCCTTCGGTAGTGGGAGCGAACAAAAATTGATTTTTGAGTGTAACATCTCCAAAGCCGTTATTTTGGGTTAAATCAACAACGGAATAGTTCATTCCTTTTGCACCTAAATTTTCAGCACAGTCCACCGTAAATACATAAAAAATAGTTGAGGAGTTGGGTTGTGGTATAATAATTACTCCTTGTGTGGCACTATTGCTATACCACGAAGTAGACGTGCAACTGCCATACAATCCTGTCCCGTTAGGCATAACATTGTGGTTTCTGTCCCAAACGGTATCTCCATCTGTATAAAATAATAAATTGCCATTAATATCAGAAATAGAGGCACAACTTTCCCACGAGTCTAATTGTCCGTTGGTAATAGCAACAGCAGTACCGCTACTAAAATCTAATCCTGCACCATTGCCAAAATACCAAATATTGGCACGTTTGGCCTCCGGGTGTTGGGCTGCAACACCAATAAAAGCCGTTAGCATAAAGAGTAACAGAGGTATTGATTTTTTCATAACAGCACTTTTATAATATTCAATTTAATTACTTTTCTCCAATAAAAAAAAATAAGGCGTTTTATTTTTCAGAACGGTTGCTTGTATCGGTCATATTTTCTAAGAGGTGTATTTTTTCTTCATCTCCCAATACAACTCTTGTCTTCTACACTATTTCCGAAACGGATAGCCAATTCTAAATACGATCAATCAATTAATTTATGATAAATACCAAGAATTCAAAACAATATATAGGCTGTTGAATTAGGCCAAAGAGGGGTGTATGTGGCTGATTAGTAAAAACCGACTTTCACATCATCAATATATAAATCCGATTTGTCCTGCTTGTAAAAATAGACCTCTGCTTTTTGTCCCTGTCTGATCCCATTTGGAATATCAAACATATAAAAATATGGGAGCCATTTTTGTTCTTCCTGTATATCATGGATTATATAATGCCCTCTCCACAGAATGATGTCATGATCCTCATTCTCTACACTTAATACTACTTGTGTGTTGTGACGCACATTCTGCTGAAAAATCATGGCTTTGACTACAACATAGTTTACCACAGATAAAGAGTCGGTAAGTCTAAATGACAAAACCGGTGAATACAGGTTTGATTGATTAAGGTGAATAGAGAACGGCGCAGAATAGCTTATTTTATCCGCAAGACTATTCGTTTTTCTCCATACTGTATCACCGTCAAAATGATTGCTGAACCATATGCCTTTTCCCACTGAGAATGTATCTACAAGTACGTCTTTATCCGGACTCATCATAAATCTGAATTGTTTGCCTGTTTGCAAAAATACTTGCCAGTAGCTTTTCTGCGTGACACCCATATACGGTATAATGCTTAAACGGTATTGGTATTGCTGAAACAGATTGAGAAATAGGCAGCAAGCGGCGAATAAAAAAAGGAATGGCTTAACGATATTGAATCCTAATAAATCCGTAATGCCGTACATTATCATGAATGCGAATACAGGGTAGAAATCAATATAAGGTCTTAACCCAAAACCACCGCCATAGAACCAAATATGCCATGAGGAAAGCAGATAGAAAATAAGTATAAAAAAGAATGTGAAACTGATGATTATATATATTTTTTTGATAATAGAAATGATAATGGATGGAATGAGCAGTAACATCCATGGTGTCCACACGAACATGCCACGTTCAGCGCTGAACAGTGAGGCCATGATATGAGGTTGCGCAAAGTCAAAACTCTCTCCTTGATAAGCATAAACCCAAAATTTCCCACATTGCAAATAATAAAAAACAGATTGAATCCCTATTGGCAGAAGAAGTAAAAAAATAGGGAGGATAAGATTCTTAGGTTTGGAGAATACACGTTTAAACCAATCAAACAATGATTCCTTATTTTCTAACAGAAAAGGTAATGCAGTAATAATAATCAGATTACTAGGCCTTATGGCTATAATCATGCCAAGAGAGATTCCTAATAAAAGTAAGGTTCTTCTTTTTTCTTGAAAAGAGAGAACCAGATAAATAAATAAGGAAATAAAGAAGAATGAATAAGCGTGCGACATGGCCGCTTCATGCACGCTGTAATAATATAAATTGGTGCAAAGAAAAAGACAGGCGATAACGAAAGAGATAGGTCGAATAGTATATTTTTTGAGAAGAAGCGCTTTGGCTAAGAAGTAAAGCCCGACTATGGTATAACAGAGTGTTCCGAATGAAATGAATACAGCATACCAAAATGAAAATCCATCTGGCTGATAGCCTGTTAGAAGGGTTGTGATATGTGCTATAATGAAGAATGGCAGCATGCACAACGCTGTGCCAACATAATATTTATTTACCAATTTCCCATCATGCGACGGCGCAAAAAAGTAGGGTGACTGGTCGTGTGCATGATATGTATCTTGCATCTCTTTGGCATAGCCGTATTGAAAATCATGATAAATAAATGTAGAGGGCAGATACGCATAATAGCCAAAAGCATCACTGCTTATCATGTCTTGCCAATTGTTATCCCACCATCTGACGGAAATAAGTTGAAGAAGACCTATAGTAAAACAAAGCCAAAGAACACTTTGAAGAGGCTTTTTTATGAAGATGTCAGTTAATCGTTTCACTGTATCATTTAAAAAACGAATGTAATAAAATATCGCTTCTAATGCCTAAAGAGACGCCTTTTGAAAGAAAATGAGTGGGGTGTGAAGAAAACAACAAAATCAGTACATTTGTAGAAAATTGCCCAAGGTGAAAGGTATTATTCTAGCCGGAGGATCCGGCACACGTTTGTATCCGATTACAATGGCTATCAGTAAGCAGCTCATGCCTATATATGATAAGCCGATGATATACTATCCATTGTCCACACTGATGATGGCCGGTATTCGTGAGATATTGATAATTTCTACACCACATGACTTGCCTCATTTCCAACGATTGTTTGGCACAGGAGAATTGTTGGGCCTATCGTTTAGTTATAAAGTGCAGGAATCGCCCAACGGATTGGCACAAGCCTTTGTTTTGGGTGAAGAATTTATCGGGAATGATAGCGCAGCGCTTGTCTTAGGAGATAATATTTTTTACGGTACGGCCATGCCTTTGCAATTACAGTCTATCGGCGAGCCGCAGGGCGGTGTTATTTTTGCATATCACGTTTCGGATCCGGAACGATATGGTGTTGTAGCGTTTGATGAGAGTCGTAAAGCTATTTCAATCGAAGAGAAGCCTAAGAACCCGCAATCTAATTATGCGGTGCCGGGGCTTTATTTTTACGATAATCAGGTTGTCGAGATTGCTAGAAACCTGAAGCCAAGTCAGAGAGGAGAATATGAGATTACGGATGTCAATCGTATTTACCTTGAGATGGGAAAATTGAATGTATATGTTTTGGATCGAGGTACAGCCTGGCTTGATACAGGAACATTTCAATCGCTTATGCAAGCCGGTCAGTTTGTTCAGGTTATTGAAGATCGTCAGGGCCTAAAAATAGGTTGTATAGAAGAGGTGGCTTACAATATGAATTTTATTTCAAAAGATCAATTGATTGAATTGGCGAAGCCTTTGCTAAAAAGTGGTTATGGACAATATCTGATGAAAATAGCAGAGCGCGATTGGTAATTGTACATGACTTAATCATGAGTGTAAATAGATGAAAGATGAATCGAAGTATTAATACTAAAAACCGTTCTTAAAAGCATGAAAAAGAAAATTTTGGTGACAGGCGGCGCAGGATTTATTGGTAGTGCTATGGCTGAGAAGTTGGCGAAGGATTCCCAAAACGACGTGCTGATTGTGGATAATTTTCGAACCGGGCTGCAAGAAAAATTACCCGATCTCAATACGTATCCGAATATCAGATTTATTAAATGTGATGTAAATCAGTTTCGTGATATTTCCGATATATTTTATGCTTTTCGATTTGATTATGTTTTTCATTATGCAGCCTTGGTTGGGGTTAAGCGCACCCTAAGCAATCCGGTTAGTGTTTTGGATGATATTAAGGGTATCGAACATGTTCTTTCATTATCAAAAAATACAGGGGTAAAACGGGTATTCTATTCGTCTTCTTCAGAAGTATATGGCGAACCGGTTGAGTTTCCGCAGAATGAAAAAACCACACCGCTTAATTCGTATCTTCCTTATGCGGTGGTGAAGAATGTGGGAGAGGCTTATCTGCGTTCTTATAAGCAGGAATTTGGGTTGGATTATACCATCTTTCGCTTCTTCAACACCTATGGAACGAAACAAAGTAAGGATTTTGTTATATCTAAATTTATCCGTCTGGCATTAGAGAATCAACCTATCACCATTTATGGTGATGGCAGCCAAACACGTACCTTTTGTTTTGTTGATGACAATATTGACGCCTGCTATGAAACGTTTATAAATAATCGTTATGTGAACGATGTGATAAACATCGGCGGCAACAAAGAGATTACGATTCTCAAATTGGCTGAGACCATCATTCAGTTGACAGGCTCAGCGTCTAGGATAGAGCATCTGCCGCCATTGCCGGAAGGCGATATGTCAAGGCGATTACCCGATATCAGTAAAATGAATGGGCTGTTGAAGCGTGAACGCACGTCATTAGAATCCGGGTTGCTTCAAATCATACAGGCCATCAAAAACACGATTAAGTAAGCAGAATTAACGTTTGACTTCTTTAATTTTTACGAAATATTATCTTTGCAAAAATTACTTATGCGAACGATAGATGCTGAAAATTTTAAGAATAAAAAGGTACTGATTCGTGTTGATTTTAATGTGCCTTTGGATGAGCAATTTCAGGTGAAAGATGATACACGTATTCGAGCAGCCGTGCCCACAATTAAGAAAGTACTTGATGATGGCGGTTCGGCTATACTCATATCGCATTTGGGTCGCCCAAAAGGTATTGCCGAGAAATATTCTCTTAAACATCTCATGCCCGTTCTTCAACATATTTTCAGAAAAGATCAGGTGCTTTTTGCTTCAGACTGTATAGGAGAGATAGCAGAGCAGGCCGCAAAAAGATTACAGCCCGGTCAAATCCTTTTACTAGAGAATTTGCGTTTTTACCCTGAAGAGGAAAAAGGAGATGTCGGATTTGCTAAGCAATTGGCTGCTCTTGGCGATTTTTATGTTAATGATGCTTTTGGTACGGCTCACCGACGTCATGCATCAACGGCAGTGATTGCTTCTTACTTTCCTGAACATAAAGCTTTAGGATTTTTAATGGCTGAGGAGATTCGTAATATTTCTAAAGTGCTGGATGATATTCAACATCCTTATGTGGCCATTATCGGTGGAGCTAAAGTTTCATCTAAGATTAATATTTTGCGTAACCTAGCGGACAAAGTGGATCATCTCATCATCGGCGGCGGTATGGTTTTTACTTTTATCAAAGCACAGGGTGGTAGCATAGGTTCTTCACTGGTTGAAGAAGGTATGCTATCCGAAGCGCTGGAGATTCTTAAGGTTTGCGAACAGCATGGCGTAAAAGTTAATTTCCCGATTGATTCTGTTTGCTCTGATCGTTTCGGTGCAGATGCTATAATAAAAACATGTCATACCAATAGCATTGATGATGGCTTTATGGGTCTGGATATCGGCCCCCAGGCCATCAACCAATTTCAAGAGATTATCATGCGGGCTAAAACTATTCTTTGGAATGGACCGATGGGCGTTTTTGAAATGTCTGCATTTAAAGAAGGGACGCGTCAAATAGCTTTATCCGTTGCTGCATCAACTAAAGCAGGTGCTTTTTCTTTAGTTGGGGGTGGTGACTCGGTGGCAGCTATTAATACATTCCATCTGGCCGACGAAATTAGTTATGTTTCAACAGGTGGAGGCGCCATGCTTGAATATATGGAAGGTGTGATTTTGCCTGGTATTGCAGCGATAGAAGAGAATCAACCTGCTCTTTAAATAATCTCATCCGAATTAATCATTACCAAATAATCCTGATATCTGAACGGCGCTATGCGACCATCTGAAACGGCACGTATAATTTCACAATCCGGTTCGTTCAGATGTAGGCAGTTGTGAAATTTGCATTTAGAACGCAGAGCCACCATTTCAGGGAAATAATCAGCTAACTCATGAGCGCTCATATTGACCAATCCAAATTCTTTCAATCCGGGTGTGTCAATCACAAAGCCACCGGATTGTATCGAATGCATCTCGGCGAATGTGGTGGTATGCTTCCCTTTTTCAAACTTCTGAGAAATCATACCGGTACGTATATTCAAATCCGATTCAATAGCATTTAATAATGTAGATTTCCCTGCGCCGGAATGGCCGGTGAATAATGTAGTCTTATCCTTAAGTGACTGACATATCAGGTCAATATCATTTTTGTCAAAAGAGGAGATAAGATGTGTGGGGTAGCCGATTCTTTTAAAAGCATCTATCAGATATAATACATCTTCTTTCTCCTCGTCATTTAACAGATCTTTTTTATTAAAGATCATACCGGCGGGAATTTGGTAAGCTTCTGCCGTAACCAATATACGATTGATGAAGCCGGTAGATGTGCGAGGCTGTTTATATGTTGCTATTATCCAAATAAAATCAATATTGGCAGCAATGATATGCGTTTGCTTTGAGAGATTGGATGATTTTCTGATTAAATAATTTTTGCGTGGAAGAATATCAATGATAAGCCCTTCTTCTGAAAGTTCTATCATGTCGCCTACCGACACGGGATTGGTGTGTTTCAATTCTTCTAAGCGTAACCGCCCGCCTAACTTACATTCAATAATACCATCATCTGTAGCTACTTTGTAAAAACTACCGGTTGATTTTAATATGCGTCCATTCATGTCAGCAAATAAAATCTTAGAACTAAAAATACAATGGTGCTGATAGTGATTATGGCATCAGACATGAGAATTCCTAAAATGCCACCCATCCAGCGTCCTTTTCCGGTAAAAATTGTTACGATAAAAACATCTACAATCAATGCTCCGATAACAAGAATTAATATAAACATTTGCAATATAGCTGTCGGCCTGTATTGGAGAAATAACATGGTGAAGAATCCACCAAATACAAGGATGTTTGCAATCAATGCTATGCCTAATGCGCGTTTGAATTTAGCATAACCGGCCAATGTCAGTCCGCAGCTTTTAATAATCCATGTAATGATAAAGAGACTTCCGGCAAGCACCATGAATGGCCATTCTTGCAATATATGAGAAAACGTTTCGTAAAACCAAGATATGGTAAGCATAATGGTTTGTTTTAGTTAGATTGTAATGATATAAGTTGTTTTCTTAGTAGTGCAATCTGCAATTCGGCATCTGCTTTTTTCTTATTCTCCATTTCTACGATCTCGAGTTTCGCTTTAGATACAAATCCGGGGTTGTTGAGCTTGTTTGTTACCGATTTCAAAAAACCTTCTAGATAAACAATCTCTTTATTTATACGTTCATATTCCGCTTCTAAATCTATGTCATTGCTCATTGGTATATAGTATTCTGTTTCGCCTTCAACAAAAACGTAGGCGTTTGGAATATTATTTGTTTTGCCCTCTATTGCAGAAAGATTACATAATTTCATGATGATGGGATAGCATTCAGATAAGTCTGTATTCTGGTTGGATGTATATAATGCAAGCATTTCTTTTTGCGGAATATTTTTTGTTTTTCTGTAATTACGTATTTGAATAATGATGGCTTGCGCCGCACCATATATAGATAGTAATTCATTATTTACTGTATTTGCTTTCGGCCACGAAGCAAGCATGATAGAGTCTTCCTTGTTTTTATCATCAAGCAAATGCCATATTTCTTCCGTAATAAAAGGCATAAACGGATGAAGCAGACGCATCAGGGTATCAAAGAAATGTATTGTTTGATTAAGTGTTTCCCGATCTATCGGTTGGCCGAATGCCGGTTTAATCATTTCCAAATACCAGGAACAGAAATCATCCCAAATGAGCTTATATATACTCATCAATGCCTCATTGATTCTGAATTTTTCAAAAAGATCATTGGTCTCTGATAACACTTGACTTAAGCGGGAGTCAAACCATTCAATAGCGATTTGATTACCCTTGTCACCTGTCTGATTAGTAACTTCCCAACCTTTAATAAGTCGTAAGGCATTCCATATTTTATTGGTAAAGTTTCGCCCCTGTTCACATAGTGATTCATCAAAGAGCAAATCATTACCTGCCGGCGAACTGAATAACATACCTGCTCTGACACCATCGGCGCTATATTTTTCAATGAGTAAAAGCGGATCAGGTGAATTTCCCAACGATTTACTCATCTTACGACCTTGTTTGTCGCGCACAATACCTGTCAGATAAACATCTTTAAAAGGCATGTCACCCATGTATTCATAGCCGGCTATAATCATTCTGGCTACCCAGAAGAAAAGAATCTCAGGCGCTGTTACTAATACATTCGTCGGATAATAGTATGCTAAATCTTGAGTTTTCTTGGCAATCTTTCCTGTTTTTAGGTCTAAGTTCTCAAACCCGTCAAACACGGCTACTGGCCAAAGCCAGGAAGAGGCCCAAGTGTCTAATACATCGTCATCCTGCCGTAAGTCTTCTCTCTTTATATCAGGATTTTTCTTTTTAGCTAGAGCTAATGCTTCGTCAATAGTTTCTGCTACTATCATTTCACCATTCGGGAAGTACCAGGCCGGTATGCGATGCCCCCACCACAACTGACGAGAAATACACCAGTCTTTTACGTTTTCCATCCAGTGGCGATAGGTGTTTTTAAACTTGGCCGGATGCAATTTTATTTCATTGTTTTCTACCGCTTCTAATGCGCGCTGAGAAAATGCCTTCATACTAATGAACCATTGCTCGGACAAGCGCGGTTCGACAACCGTATTGGTACGCTCCGAACGCCCTATTTTTGTAGTAAACGTTTTTTCTTCTACTAAAATACCGGCTTCGTGCATTTTTTTTACGATTAGTTTTCGGGCTGCAAAACGGTCTATGCCATAAAACTCAGGCAATTCACATTTCTCATTGAGCGTGCCATCGGCACTAAGAGTGTCAATAACAGGCAGCTGATGTCGTTGACCAATCTCATAGTCATTCACATCATGGGCAGGTGTTACCTTTAAACATCCGGTACCAAATTCTTTATCAACATACGCATCTCCGATAATTGGAATACGACGATTGATAAAAGGGACGAGGGCTATTTTACCAATAAGATGTTTGTAACGCTCATCCATCGGATTTACGGCAAGAGCCACATCACCCATGATGGTTTCAGGGCGCTGAGTGGCGATAATAATACCATTCTTATCATTTTCTACCTCATAGCGTACGCTATACATAATAGACGATTCTCCCGCTTCATTATAAATAACCTCTTCATTGGAAAGGGCTGTTTTGGCCTCGCAATCCCAGTTAATCATTCTCATGCCGCGATATATCAGGCCTTTGTTGTACAAATCAACAAATACACGAATTACTGCGCGATAATAGTGCTCATCCATGGTGAATTGAGTACGTTCCCAGTCACAACTAGCACCTAATTTCTTTAACTGCTCTAAAATAATACCACCATACTTCTCTTTCCATTCCCAGGCATACTTAAGAAATTCCTCTCTCCCAAGATCCGATTTTTTAATTCCTTGCTCTCTGAGCATGGCAACCACCTTTGCCTCAGTGGCGATGGATGCGTGATCGGTACCCGGTACCCAACAGGCATTCTTGCCGTTCATGCGGGCTTTACGGATTAATACATCCTGAATCGTATTATTAAGCATATGCCCCATGTGTAAGACACCTGTTACGTTGGGCGGTGGAATTAATATTGTATAAGGATCTCTCTCATCTGGTTTGGATGTAAAAAGCCCTTTGCTCATCCATGTATGATACCATTTATCTTCTACCGTATGTGGATTGTATGTTTTCTCCATCGCTTCAAACAGTCTATAGTTTCTTAGCAGCAAAGGTAATAATTAGCTTTTGCGCTTTGTTTATGAAACTCTATTTTTTGCCTTTTCTTAGGGTTAATACCGTGATCTGTATTATATTTGGACTAAATACAGAAAAATATCAATATGTTTACAAAAGAAACTGTTTTAACACCGAACGCTCCACAACCTATCGGTCCGTATAGCCAGGCTATTCGTGTACAGAATATGCAAACCACAGTTTTTATCTCTGGTCAAGTACCTATCAATCCGGCTACCGGAAAACTCGTGGAAGGCACTATTGAACAACAAACACAACAGGTTATGGATAATCTTTTGGCTATATTAAAAGAGGCGAATATGGATTTCTCTCATGTACTCAAGACTACGATATTCCTCACTGATATGGGTGATTTTGGTGCTATGAATCAGGTTTATGCTTCAGCACTAAAGGGCTCTTTCCCAGCACGTGAGACCGTTGCTGTTAAAGCATTGCCAGCCGGCGCTCAAGTGGAAATTTCTGCAATTGCTGCGAAATAATTTTTTTGGCACATAGTTTGTCTTTAAAAAATTGAGAAAACGTGTAAAATATTTGTTAAGAAAGAACAACATTCTGAATCGCATTATAAACTTTAAAAAACGAAGTGCCATGAAACGAATTATTTACTTTATCCTGTTTCTTATTATGCCAATCTCCCTGCTCGTAGCTCAAACTAAAAATGCAGGCAATGCTAATACACAATCTTCGATGGGACGTGTAATCCAGATGACGGAAACCACACGTGGCAGTTCGATTACTACGCAGCAAACGACAACGATCTCTAAGTCGAACACCAATACCATGAATTCAACAATTCGACCGCAGACTAATACAACAAGTTACAGCTCGAACAACAGCAGTACAATAAACACTAGTTCTAATAATTACAGCAATCCGTATTATCAACAGCCAACATATTCCTATAATACAAATTACAATACATACGGTACATCATCAAGTTATTCAACCTATAATCAATCAGCCAATACAGAGTCTTTGCCAAGTGCTTTGTATGATGATCCCAGCTTTGGTTCAACGGTGTATAGTATCAATAATGATGGTAGTCGTACGGTGCTCGAAAGTTCTGTTGATCCTAACGCCTATCATAATTCAGCATTAATTAAAGAGAGGATAGAAAATAAGCAGGTGCATTTTACCGGTTTGGTGATGTCGGATACGTATTGGGAAGGGCATACCTCTAGAGCATATATCTCGGATAAATATTCTGAATTCCTTGCTCCCGGCCGTTATGAGCGTATCGGAAAATATCTGACAAAAGCGGTAAAATATACCTTTGATGGGATAGCTGTTCCGCCCGGCACGCGATTGATAATATATAGCCAAACCAATTTCTCCGGTAATATTATTGTTGATGTCACCGGCCCGGCAATTGTAAATAATGTTAAATGGGTAAATGACCCTCGATATTTAACGGCGAACACAAAAACATTTACACCTGAGTTACAATATGTTTTTCCTCAATCAACCCGCAGCTGGAGTATTAGCGATATGCATAACTGGCAGGACGGGTCAATAGAAATCATAGCGCAATAACGCCAATTATTTTTCTGATGGCCGGATTTTTATAAAAATTCGGCCATTTTGTTTCTAAATCATAGATTTATGTTTTTGTTTTTAATCAGGATTTTATAGGTTTGTGAGAACGAAATAAATCAATGGCAACAACAGCAGACTTTAAGATGGGTATGTGCATAGAGATGCAAGGTGACTTATTGATGATAGTTGATTTTCAACGTTTTCAGACAGGACGAGGCGGATCGAATGTGCGTACAAAGCTTAGGAGTTTAAATACAGGCAAAACAATCGAACATACGTTTACCGGTGGAGAAAAGATAGATATAGCGACTGTGGAGCGACGGCCTCACCAATATCTTTATAATGATGAGAATGGATTTGTGTTTATGAATACCAATACGTTTGATCAGGTTTCGCTGGGAAAAGATATGGTTGAAAACGCAGATTTGATGAAAGAAGGCGAGCAGGTGTATGTGCTTTATCATGCCGATAAAGAAATTTCGTTGAATGTGGAGCTGCCTCAGTTTGTTGAGTTGGAAGTAACATATACTGAGCCGGGCTTAGCCGTCGACACAGCTAAGAATACCCTTAAGCCGGCAACTCTTGAAACAGGCGCTGAGATTAAAGTGCCTTTATTCATCAATGCAGGCGAAAAGATACGCGTTGATACCCGAACCCGCTCTTATTATGAACGAGTAAAATAACGTATTTACCTACATGAAATTCATTACACCTTCCCGTCTGTCAGTATTAGCCAAACAGTTATCTTGTGAATTTAGCGGAGATCCCGATTTTAATATAACGGGTATTAATGAAATACATGTGGTATCTCATGGAGAGATAACGTTTGTAGATCATCCGAAATATTATGATAAGGCGTTAGCCTCTGCAGCGTCTGTTGTGATTATAGATAAAAAGATTGATTGCCCTCCGGGAAAAAATTTAATTTTTCATTCGGATCCCTTTTCTATATTTAAAAAAATTATTGAAGATAGGATTTCATTTAAACCGTCCGTTTCGCCGATTCATCCTTCTGCTAAGATAGGAGAGGGGACGGTAATTCAACCGGGTGTGTTTATTGGAGAGAATGTGGTGATTGGTAAGGATTGTTTGATTCATGCCAATGTTGCAATATATCAGAATACTAAAATTGGCGATCGGGTTATTATTCATTCTAATACAACAATCGGTGCTGATGCTTTCTATATGAAACGTCGCCCCGATGCGTACGAGAAATTTCCTACGTGTGGTACGGTCTCTATTGGTGATGATGTGGAGATTGGAGCCGGGTGTACTGTTGATCGGGGTGTAACAGATGAAACAAGCATAGGCGACGGTACGAAATTAGATAATCAGGTGCACGTAGGTCATGATACCAAAATAGGCAAGCATTGTATTGTAGCGGCTCAAGTAGGGATCTCAGGTATTGTCAGAATTGAGGATTATGCGCTCATCTGGGGACAGGTTGGTATTGATCGTGATTTGACCATTGGGAAAGGAGCTGTTATTTTGGCTCAGTCAGGCGTGAGTAAAACATTAGCTGGCGGCAAATCCTATTTTGGAAGCCCTGCCGGAGATTCAAAAGAAAGGATGAAGGAATATGTTTCTATAAAAAAGATTCCCGAACTACTAAAGCGAGTTGATGAATTAGAAAAGTTATTAGAGAAACAACGTGGCAAATGAATCAACAAATGGCTCTAAATCATATAAAGATTTCAAGCTGAATTCTCTGCTTGAGGTAACCAAAGCCATTAATGCCAACTTCTCCAAAGATCAATTACTTCAGATTTATGCCTCTATATTAAAGAATCAGTTGCGTATTCAGCGCTTTGTGGTATTTACAGTAAAGCCTAACCTGATTATGGTTCAGGAGTTAACCTCAGGTGTTGAAACACAAGCGCTTCAGAATATTAATGTACATGATTATTTAAGAAAGATAAATGATCCGTTGGAGGTATATGAGATACCAGATTCTACATTTGATATTTTCAGTTTAATCATACCGGTATTTCATAAAGAAAAACCTCTGGCTTATGTTCTGATTGGCGGTGATGCAGAGATAGAATATTTGCATGATAAAGATAACATCTCTTTTATTCAAGCGCTAACGAATATTATATATGTAGCTTTTGAAAATAAGAATTTGGCTAAAGAAAATATTCGTCAGGAGCGCATACAAAAAGAATTGGAATTGGCGTCAGAAGTACAAAATATGTTATTGCCACATGCCTTCCCAAGAACACATGATATAGAAGTTGATGCTTTTTACAAATCACATTCAGAGGTGGGGGGCGATTATTATGATTTCTTTCAACTGAATGAAGATGAATATGCAATTTGTATTGCCGATGTATCAGGTAAAGGGGTTTCGGCAGCTCTGCTTATGTCAAACTTTCAGGCCAATATAAAAGCGTTGTTTCATTATATTCCATCATTAGAGGAGTTGACACGTGTTTTGAATCGCAAAGTGATTGAGAATGCCAAGGGTGAAAGATTTATAACGGCCTTTTTAGCTAAATATCATACACGTTCTCGTGCACTTACCTATGTCAATGCCGGTCATTTACCTCCCATATTATGTAATGACAATCGCGTACAATATTTGTATGAAGGGAGTGTCGGACTTGGTATGATAGATGAAATGCCTTTTGTCAAAACGAAGCAAATTTATTTTCATCCTTCTGCACTATTAGCATGTTATACAGACGGCCTAACAGATCTACAAGATGATGCCGGGAATTATTTTGGACAAGAATCGCTTCGTACATTAATAAGCGATAATCGCATGCTGAATCCGAAGGAACTTACGCCCATGCTTCTTGTTACGTTAGAATCATTTAAGGGCTCACAGCCTTATAAAGACGACATCGCTTTTATGGCTGTACGGTTTGTCTGATCTTTATTATACAAAATATCTATAGCTACGATGGCTGCAATAAATCCCCAGTGTGGTACAGCTAATTTATCGGTTTCAAGAAAATTATTTAAAAACCCATGTATCCAATAGGTGCATAAGCCCAGTAGAAGCCAAAGAACTATGTAGCGTAAATGCTTGGGCACTGTTTGCCGATAAAATACCTTAACGCCGGTAATGATTGTAAACATGATAATAAAAGCAAAAATGACTAATCCGGGTAATCCTTGTTCAGACAAGGCGCTTAGATATTCGGAATGGGCATTTCCCACATCACCAAAGTTGGTACTGATAATGGTTTTTTCATAGGAGTATTGAAACGGTGCATAAACAAAGACATAGCTGCCAGGTCCCCAACCAGTAACAGGCCTTTCATTGAACATACGTATGGCACAATTCCACCGTAAAATGCGTTCAAGGTTGGATGCGTCTGTTGATATGTTGGACATACTTTGCACATGTTTATTCAGCTGGCCGGATGAATCTTGCTTATTCTTTTTCATCGCCATCATAATCTCGGATTCGAATGAAAAAAGTAGAATTAGGACACCTGTAATAGCCATTAATACCATCCACCAGCGTATGCGTAGAAATATGATCACAGCTATCGCCATGGCACCGACAATACTTAGCCATGACGCACGAGAATAGGAGAGTAGGATGCCTGTTGCAAATAAACCCATGATAGCAGTAATGAGAATCTTAAAGAACAGGCTTAAGCGGTTTTTTACGGTATAGCCAACCAAGAAAGGGAAGAAGATGGCCAATGCAGCGGCGTATTGTGTATGGTCATAATAAAATGGCGTCATCACCCAATGCCCTGCTTTTTGGCTAAATCCCCATTCAGCGTGTCTTACTATAGTGTATACGATGACACCGGCTAATGGAATACTATAAGCCCATAGAAAACGACTCACTTGCTCCGGCTTTTGAAATATATGAACAGCCATAAAATAAAAAGGAACAATAAACCAAATCCGCGTGGCTAAGAACTTAAAAGAGACTAAAGGAATTTGACTTGTAAAAGCAGTAATCAGTATCCATAGGAGGTATGAGCCGATTATCAGACTTATGGGATGTAATAATATCTTTCTTTGAAAGGACCCTTCTGCCAAGACTTTAAAAAGAAACATTGCTGTGGCACCTATCATAAGGGGTTCTGCGGGAATAGAGAGGGCCGCACTGATATCTACTTCTTTCAGATCAAGTGAAAGCGGTGTAACAAAAACACAAAATAAGAAGAGCTTCTCTATTGATAGGAAAGCCATTGCTATAATGGCTAATACTACAGGCGTGAGATAAAGCCAGTACATCTCATGATAGAGCAAAACAGAATTCAATGCAATAAAAAGCGCACTTAAGAAGTAAAACCACTGCAATTTAATACGCTCTATCAAGATGAATTATTTAGAAGAGGATTGGGCAATTTGTTGTTTATAGCGCCTCCAGTTTTCTAATCCGATAATAAAGAATATAGACATACAGAAAGTGGCAAATGTAGCGCCTATGACAATCATTGATCGCTTAGGATACGTCTTTCTATCAGCAGGATAGGCATAGTTTACCACCATCTTATGAGGTAATTGCTGTTCGGCATCCACACGTGCCTGATCATATTTCATCTTAATTTCGGCAAGTTGTTTTCTGTATAGTTCAAGATTGTCTGTCATCGCAACATACACACCGCCATATTTAGAAAGAATTGAAATTTTTTCTTCTAATGCTTTTATGGCCGGCTGGTCTCTTCTTGATACGGCTGTGGCGTATTCTTTATTTATAACTTCCGATTGTGAGGTATAATCGTTAATACCTAATTGACGGATACGATCTAAAGAATCGGAAAGCAGTTGTACCTCATGTTGCATGGCAATGTATTCCGTTTCTACAATCTTCAGACCGTCGCGGGCTCTTTCTTTTTGTATCTTGTTTCTAACGGTATCTAAACG
>JAIXKU010000206.1 GCA_026936045.1 Flavobacteriales bacterium | reverse complement strand
GGATATGCCTTTGCAGTACCATCCAATTTGGTACAAAAAATTGCCAGAGATTTGATTGAGTTTGGGACTGTTCAACGCGGCATATTAGGTGTAAATATTCGAGAGATTACATCTGATTTTGCCACCGAGAAATCACTTAAAGCCCTTGAAGGTGTATGGGTTGAAGCACCCATTATCGGTAGCGCAGCTGAAGAAGCAGGTTTGAAATCAGGTGATATTATTCTCAAGGTAAACAACAAGAACATAAATAGTGTATCAGAGCTACAGGAGCAGATCGGCTTATACAGACCGGGTGACAAACTCACGCTTTTGGTTAGACGCAATCATAACGAAATGCCGGTAGAGGTAGAACTTAAAAACAAAACAGGTTCGACCCAACTCACAGACAAACCGACTGAAGTAAATACCCTTTTAGGCGCCCGATTCAGTCCGCTAACAGAATCCGAACTGTCGAAATACAAACTTAAAAATGGCGTGAGAGTGGAAGAGGTTACGAATGGGAAGCTGCGTATGGCAGGCGTTAAAGCCGGTTATATAATCACCGAAATAAATGGCAAAATCATTCGTACGGTTAACGATATCACCACAGCACTTAATAACGAGAAAGGCGGCTTTTATATTGGCGGTATGTACCCTAGCGGAGAAAAAGTATTTTATTCGTTTAACTAACCCTGCATGTTCGTCAACAAAACAATATTTTTTAATTCCTGACGTTCATGCTTGAGTTTTCTAAATATTATACTATCTTTGCAAGCTATCTAAAATCCTTTCTTAATTTATGAGGCAACTTAAGATTACAAAATCCATCACGAACCGCGAAAGCCGTTCTCTTGATAAATACTTACAGGAAATAGGAAAAGAAGAGTTGATAACAGCCGAAGAAGAGGTTGAACTCGCTCGTAAAATCAAACAAGGAGACCAGGCCGCTCTTGAAAAATTAACCAGAGCAAACTTGCGTTTCGTTGTATCTGTTTCCAAGCAATATCAAAACCAAGGCTTAACACTTCCTGACTTGATTAACGAAGGGAATCTGGGATTAATCAAAGCGGCTCAACGCTTTGACGAAACACGTGGTTTTAAATTTATTTCGTACGCTGTTTGGTGGATTCGTCAATCTATTCTTCAGGCTATTGCCGAGCACTCTCGTATTGTACGCCTTCCGCTTAACCAGGTTGGCTCTCTCAATAAGCTGAATAAGGCTTTCTCTAAACTGGAACAGGAATTTGAACGCGAACCGACAGAAGAAGAATTAGCAACAATACTCGACTTGCCTGAAGATAAAATCAAAGACTCGATCTCTATATCCGGCCGTCATATCTCGATGGATGCGCCATTGGTTTCCGGCGAGGAGAGCACATTATATGATGTGATGGTGAATAAAGATTCGCCACGCGCCGACCGTTCTTTAATAAAAGAATCGTTGCAAACGGAAATTGAACGCACACTTGATACACTGAACGAACGCGAGAAAGAAATCATCAAGTTATACTTCGGTATCGGCATGAATCATGGATTAACCATAGATGAAATTGGCGAGAAATTTGATTTGACTCGTGAACGCGTACGCCAGATTAAAGAAAAAGCACTTAAGCGGTTACGTCAAAGTTCTAAAAGCAAATTGCTTCGCACCTATTTAGGATAACCTTTTTTAACGAAACTCTAAAAGGTCATCCGTTGCGGTAGCCTTTTATTTATTGCAACTTTGCAAACATGATTCGTCTCGTCCATTTTCTTCCGATTTTTATTCTTTTCTCAACCAGCTGTAGTATCCGAAACGGGCTGATAAAGAGTGGCGCACCAAATGTAGATTCCTACTTGGCTTTTGACAATTATACATTTTACGGACATGGTACACCATTCTGCTTTCAGGAATGCGCAAATACCTCGTTATTAGGTAATCAAATCAAAGTAAACAAAAGTGCATTTAACATGAATGCCGTTAGTCTAAATAATTTTTTAGAAAGTACGCCCACCATAGCTTTCTGCATCATTCGCAACGATTCCATTCTCTTTGAATATTATGATAATGATTATAACGAAACCGATATTGTCACATCCTTTTCTGTCGCTAAATCATTTGTTTCAGCTGTTTTGGGTATTGCCATTCACGAAGGATACATTCATTCTGTTGAAGATCCTATTACCCATTACTTGCCGGAATTGAAAGATAAACGCTTTGAAAAAATCAGGATACGCCATGTTTTAAATCATGTAGCCGGTATTGAATTCCCTTCGTTGATTTGGACTTATTATTCTCATAATTACAATAAATTTCTTCAAAAAATCAAATATGGCACGGGGCCAGGTGTCAGATATGCTTACGCCAATGGCAATACCTTACTTATCACTTTAATTATTGAACGTGCAACAGGCCGAAAATTTCAAGATTATTTTCAAGAAAAAATATGGCAAAAAATCAGTACTGAATATGAAATGTTATGGAGCATGGATAATCGCAAAGACCAGAACTTAAAAACGTTTTGTTGTATCAACGCCCGCATGCGCGATTTTGCCAAGTTTGGCAAACTGTATTTACAACGTGGCAACTGGAATGGAGAACAGATTATTCCAAGCGAATGGATTGACCGCACATTACAATACGACATAAGCGATGCCAGCGCCTGGGACAATGAATTTTTTTGGTATCTGGGACCCAAAGAATATAGCTATTTTTATGCAGCCGGCTTGTATGGTCAGTATATTCTTATTTATCCTAAAAAGAATATTATTATTCTTCGCTTTGCCAAAAGAGCAGTGCATTTCAACTTCATGTGGCAAGATCAACTGATACAAATGCTCGATCAGCTATAAAAAGAAAGGGGTAACCCGAAAATCACCCCCTTCATCTTAGAAAAGAACAGTTAAATATTATGATTTAGCAATTAAGGTCAGCTCAAACTCAATCGCATCATTAATCATTTTATCGCCCAAATCCTTAAAGAACTTACCTGAATTGAATCGAATATCCCATTCTGTACGATCAATGACAAAAGCCGCCACCGTATGAAATGCATTTTCCTGAATATCTATCTTGGCCGGTATAGAAATGTTTTTGGTTATATCTTTAATCGTCAGATTACCTTTGATGATATAGTTATTTCCTTTCTCATCCGGTGTAGCCAACTTTTCTGAGGAGGTAATATCAAATTTTGCTGTAGGAAACTTATCAATATTGAAGAAATCTTCGGATGCTAAATGATTTCTCAGCTTGGCATTATATTCTTCCTCCTTTATATCCTCCACCACTATTGTTTTCATATCAATCAAAAAAGTACCGGCTTTGATGGCCTCATTTTCTAAGTTTACCTTACCCGATTCTATTTGAATCGTACCAAAATGATCTTTTGTCAATTTAGAACCTCTCCATTTCAAAATACTGGAAGCCGCATCCACGACATATTCTTTCGATGCTTCTGTAGCCACAGCTACTTCTTGCTCTGAAGCAAGCTGAACGGTATTGGTCTTACCTCCACATGATGCTAATAAAAATACAGCCAATGCCGCGCCTGTTGTAATCTTGGTTAATTGCATGATTTAAAAATATTTATTTTGCGACAAAGATACGTCCAACGCCTTGTCTAAACAATGTAAAAAAGGCCAAAACCGTTAAAAATACTAAAGGGAAGTGCGTTAATGCTGTTTACCTTCTATGGCACATAGCAAAATACCCATGGCAATGGCAAATGCCGGTTGAAAAGCCGGTTCCTCTTTAAGAAGCACGACCTGCACCTTGCTTATAAACGGATTAACATTGTTTCGATAATGAGCGACTTCAACATTGTTTATCATCACATGAAAACGTTGCGGAATGAGTGCCGTAATAAAACGTCTTAATAAAGCCATCATCGTACTGTCTTCTTTTATCGTACCAAGCTCTCGGTCATCCACATCCATTATTATCCATTCATCACGAAGGATGGATTTCCATCCCTTACGCTTGGCAGCACCAATCTTCATTCCTGTTTTACTGTCAAAAAAATCATAAGCTGCTGAGAAATCAATGATTTGCCTGGCCTTAATTTGAATAACTGCTTCGGTTTTGGACTCATCGGAATAAAGCGTAATATCTTCCTTCCATTTAAAAGCTTTGAGATGGGCAAAAAGAATTTGGCGTTGATTTTCGTCAAAAACCTGAAAATCTGCACCTAGTAATTTCAGAAACTTCCTTCTGATTAAAAACTGTTTCCCGGTAATAGCCATTTTATTGCTTATAAGTTATTCTCAAACAATGCTAAGCATTTTTTTTCGATAAAGTAAATCTGGGATGAATATTAATCAGCAAACAATTTAAATCACTGTATACCAGCATTGTAAAAAACGGAAAAAAACTATTAAGAAAATAAAACTCTCTTAAAGACTCTTCAAGAAGGCAATAGTATAATGCCATTGAATAAAAAAAAATTAACAAGGATGTTGGATATTAAAAAAAATAACTGCACCTTTGCAAGCCCGTTTTTGGGGCTAAGTTGTATTTAGTTATTAGTAAACAGTTCTATGAGCCAGAAAATCAGGATAAAGTTGAAATCGTATGATCACAATTTGGTGGACAAATCCGCTGAAAAGATTGTAAAGACCGTAAAATCAACAGGAGCCGTTGTTAACGGGCCTATCCCACTTCCTTCGCACAAGCGTATTTTTACGGTATTACGTTCACCCCACGTCAACAAAAAATCCAGAGAGCAATTCGAACTAAGTACATATAAACGATTGATGGATATCTATAATTCATCAACCAAAACTATTGATGCATTGATGAAGCTGGAATTACCCAGTGGCGTAGAAGTAGAAATTAAATAAAATAAGTATAACAGGGCATGAGGCTTTTCGCCTCCGCTGCCACAACAAAGAAGAAAATGTCAGGACTCATTGGCAAGAAGATTGGGATGACAAGCATTTATAACGAAAAAGGTCAAATAGTACCTTGTACGATTATTGAAGCTGGTCCATGTGTGATTACTCAAATCAAGACACAGGAAAAAGAAGGCTACGATTCAATTCAGCTTTCGTTTGACGAAAAGAAAGAAAAGCATACCACTAAAGCCGAATCCGGTCATTACAAAAAAGCCGGTTCTGCACCTATGCGCAAAACCGTAGAATTCCGTCGTATGGAAGGCGAATTCAAATTAGGCGATGTATTAACAGCCGAGTATTTCCAGGAAGGTGAATATGTGGATGTGGTAGGTACCTCAAAAGGGAAAGGGTTTCAGGGCGTTGTTAAGCGTCATGGATTTTCCGGTGTAGGTGGCCGTACACACGGTCAGCACAATCGTCAGCGCCACCCGGGATCATTAGGTGCGTCGTCTTTCCCCTCAAGAGTATTTAAAGGTCTGAGAATGGCCGGGCGTACCGGAGGTGATCGCGTTAAAGCGCAAAACTTACAGGTGTTGAAAGTGATAGCCGAAGAAAATATTTTAGTTGTAAGCGGCAATATACCGGGTTACAAAGGGTCTTACGTGATAATTGAGAAGTAATTATGGAACTGTCAATATATTCAATAGAAGGTAAAGAAACCGGCAAAAAAGCGCGGTTGAATGATGCTATTTTTAGTATCGAGCCTAATGATCATGCTATTTATTTGGATGTTAAACAACATCTAGCCAATGGTCGTCAAGGCACACACAAATCTAAGCAGCGTAACGAAGTGCATGGCTCAACACGCAAGTTGCACAAGCAAAAAGGCACCGGCGGTTCACGTAAAGGTAGCATTAAGAACCCTTTGTATCGTGGCGGTGGTCGTGTTTTTGGACCAGAACCACGCGATTACAGCTTCAAGCTGAATAAAAAATTAAAGCAATTGGCGCGTAAGTCGGCACTTTCATACAAAGCGAAAGAAGGGGCTATCACTATTTTAGACAGCTTTAAAATAGACACTCCGAAAACCAAAAGTTTTGAGTCCTTTTTAAAGAACTTTGAAGCTAATACAACCAAATCGCTTTTGGTTTTGCCTGATCGCAACCTTGAAGTTTATCTTTCTTCAAGAAACATCGCTTCTGCCAATGTTATCACAGCATCTGAGTTAAACACATACGAAGTGCTAGATGCCAACAAGTTGTTTATTTTAGAAGAATCCTTAACCACAATTGATAATCTGTTAAGCAAGTAATCATGGCAACAAATCTTATTAAGCCTATTATCACAGAAAAGATGACCGCTATGGCTGCCAAGCAGCGGTATGGGTTTCGTGTGGACAAAAGAGCCAACAAACTCGAAATCAAAACAGCAATAGAGTCCATGTATGGCGTAAGCATAACAGATGTGAACACCATGAATTATATTGGAAAAAAATCTGTGCGCTATACCAAACGAGGTTTTTCGTCTGGGCGCAAAAATGCATTTAAGAAAGCAATAGTAACCCTGAAGGATGGCGAGACAATCGATTTCTTCTCAAACATTTGATAGAATATGGGCGTAAGAAAATTTAATCCGGTCACACCCGGTTCAAGGTTTAAAGTAGGAAATGATTTTTCCGAAATCACGGCTTCTCGACCTGAGAAAAGCTTGGTTCTTCCTAATAAACGATCAGGGGGGAGAAACTCTGATGGAAAGATGACATCACGTTATATTGGTGGTGGTCATAAAAAGCAGTATCGTCTAATTGATTTTAAAAGAAACAAAGACGGCATTACCGCTTCCGTAAAAACGATAGAATACGATCCTAATCGTACGGCTCGTATTGCTCTTTTGGTATATGCCGATGGAGAGAAACGATATATTTTGGCGCCTCAAGGTCTTAAGGTTGGTCAATCCGTTGTATCCGGTAAAGGTGTTTCACCTGATATCGGCAATGCCCTTCCCTTAGCTGAAATACCTCTTGGATCTGTTATTCATAATATTGAGATGCAGCCGGGTAAAGGCGCATCTATTTGTCGCAGCGCGGGATCCGGTGCGCAACTATCTGCCCGCGACGGTAAATATGCGATTGTAAAAATGCCTTCAGGCGAAACGCGCATGATACTTACCACTTGCAAAGCAGTGATAGGTGCTGTATCTAACGCCGAACACAGTTTGGTGGTGCACGGCAAGGCTGGCCGCAACCGTTGGTTAGGTCGTCGTCCACGTACAAGAGGTGTAGCTATGAACCCTGTAGATCACCCAATGGGTGGTGGTGAAGGAAGAGCATCCGGCGGTCATCCACGTTCAAGAAAAGGATTGCCTGCTAAAGGTTACAAGACTAGAGCACCGAAGAAAAGTTCATCAAAGTATATAATTGAAAGACGGAAGAAATAAATAATATGGCACGTTCATTAAAAAAAGGTCCATTTGTAGATTTCAAACTCGAAAAAAGAGTATTGGATCAAAACGAAGCAGGTAAAAAGAATGTAATCAAAACATGGAGCCGACGCTCAATGATTACACCGGATTTCGTAGGACACACACTAGCTGTTCATAACGGGAATAAGTTTATTCCGGTATATGTGACCGAAAACATGGTAGGACATAAATTAGGTGAATTTGCACCAACCCGTACATGGAGAGGACATGCTGGACAACGAAAAGATAAAGGCAAGAAGTAATAATATAGAAATTACACGTCATGGGATCAAGAAAACACGAGTCGGCTGTAAAGCGTAAGGAAGAAAGAAAGACAACTTATATAGCCAAGTTGAACAATTGTCCGAGCTCACCACGCAAGATGCGCTTGGTAGCTGATTTAATCAGAGGTATGGATGCCAACAAAGCATTAGATACTTTGCAATTCACCAGAAAAGAGGCTGCCAAATCTATGGAAAAACTACTTCGTTCAGCCATCTCAAATTACGAACAAAAATCAGGTTTGAGAGCTAATGATAGTGATTTGTATGTAAGCGCTGTTTTTGTAGATGGTGGTCGCGTTTTAAAGCGAGTACAACCTGCTCCACAAGGTAGAGCACACCGCATTCGCAAGCGTTCAAACCATGTAACACTTATAGTGGATACAAAAAAAGCCGTTGAGAAAACAGAAACAGTAGAAACAGAATAAGCATTAATAATAGGAAATGGGACAGAAAACAAATCCAATCGGGATACGCTTAGGTTACATTCGCGGATGGGAATCCAGCTGGTACGGCGGCACTAACTTTACCGAGAAACTGGTAGAAGATGAAGAGATACGCAATTACTTGCGTACACGTTTAGCAAAAGCCAGCGTTTCTAAAATAGTGATTGAACGCACACAAAAACTGGTAACCATCACTGTTTACACAGCACGTCCGGGTATTATCATCGGTAAAGGTGGACAGGAAGTGGACAAATTGCGCGAAGAATTAAAGAAAATTACACGCAAAGAGATTCAAATCAATATTTCCGAAATAAAAAGACCGGAGTTAGATGCCCGTTTAGTTGCCGATTCTATTGCTAAGCAGATTGAGGGACGAAGTTCATATCGTCGCGCCATTAAAATGGCTATTGCTTCTACTATGCGTATGGGTGCTGAAGGTATCAAAGTAAGTGTTTCAGGCCGTTTGGGAGGTGCTGAAATTGCACGACGCGAGCACCTTAAAGATGGACGTATTCCTTTACATACATTCCGAGCCGATATTGATTATTTTAATGCCGAAGCACATACAACCTATGGTCGAATTGGTATTAAAGTATGGATTTGTTTAGGCGAAGTATATGGTAAGCGTGACTTATCACCTAATATTACTGCAAGTAAGCAAACAAAAGCACCTACCGGTGTGGCAGCACCTCGCAGCAGAAAAAAGAAAAACTAAGTTTGAATTAATTAAAAAATAAGCTGAGATGTTACAGCCGAAGAGAACAAAATATAGAAAAGTACAAAAAGGCAGAATGCCGGGTGATGCTCACCGCGGGACAGATATCGCTTTTGGTTCATTTGCACTAAAGTCACTTGAAACAGTATGGATGACTTCCCGTCAATTGGAAGCAGCCAGGGTAGCGATGAACCGTTTCATGAAAAGAGAAGGTCAGGTTTGGATTCGCGTATTTCCTGATAAGCCTATCACTAAAAAACCGGCTGAGGTTCGTATGGGTAAAGGTAAAGGGAACCCTGAATTTTGGGCTGCCGTTGTTAAACCGGGTCGTATCCTTTTTGAAATTGATGGCGTACCCTTGATCGTAGCTCAGGAAGCTATGCGATTGGCTGCTCAGAAATTACCGGTTAAAACAAAATTTGTTACCCGTAGAGACTATACTGAATAATCTTAAAAACTCGACAATCATGAAATCATCAGAAATAAAAGAGCTAGCTGACAAAGAATTATACGAAAAAATAGATTTTATTCGCGAACAATTGTCTAAGCAAAAAATGAATCATGTCATTTCTCCACTTGAAAACCCGATGTTGATTCGTAAAAACAGAAAGGATATTGCACGTTTGCTGACAGAAAAGAAGAAACGCTCACTCAGCAAATAAAAAATCATAAATGTATGTTTGAGAGCCACTTTAATAGTGGCTTTTTTTATGATTGTATCTTAACGCTCTTCAATAAAAGAAGATTCATAGCATTAATACCTAATCCTGACACGCGATGTCTTACAAACCGAATTACCTCATCGTAATAAACCGGAATTACCGGCGACTCTGCCTCTACCAATGCATACATCTCACGATACATCGCCATTCTTAAACTATCATCCGTTTCTGACATGGATTGTTCAAATAATTGGTCGGCTTTCACATTATGGAAATGCGTATAATTAGGGCCTCGCGGACTGAAATTAGGCGAATAAAATAACGATAAATAGGTATTCGGATCCGGAAAATCTGCTATCCAGGACGCCCTAAAACACAAGAGTTGGCCTTTGGCCAGCTGACTTCTCAGCGTGGGACGGTCTATTACTTCCAGCTTCACACGAAAACCTTCTCGCCTCCATTGGTTCACTAGTTGCGTATAAACATCGGCGCTCAACGGGTCACAATACAACGTAAAAGGATCAACCATTGAAGGATGCTCGTAGCCTACTTCTTGTAATAATTGCAGAGCTGTTGTACGATTGGGTCGGTCATAACGTGTTGGCCAAGAAACAACTTGCAAAGAAGGCGGTAAGAACCCTTGATAAGCAGGAATGCCCACATCTCTGCGCACGTATTTGGTTATCATCTGTTTATCCAAAACCAAATGTAAGGCCTGACGTACCTGCGGATACCGAAGCGAATGATTAGGCTCGGATGTTAGATTAAAACCAATATACTCCGTATTTAAAAAGGGGATTCTTAACAAGTCCATATCCGCCCTGAATGAGGTCTTCAAATCGCCCTGCTCATTGACCAATGTTTCTCTATACGGCTTTTCCATACCACTTAGCATATCAAAAGAACCAGTCATAAAACCTAATAATACCGTTTGAGGATCTTTAATAAAACTAATCGCTACGCCATCAATATAAGGCAAGCTGTTTCCCAAAGAATCACACTCAAAATATGAGTTATTTTTAGACAGGACTAATTTCTCATTCTCAACCCATCTTTTCATAAGGAATGGACCGGTACCGACAGGGTTTCGGCCAAAGTCCTGGCCATAGAATATCAACGCTTCTTCGGGTACAATTCCTACCATCGGAAGGGCTAATATCTGTACAAAAGGCATAAACGATCGCTGCAAATGAAAAGTGACGGTGCTGTCGTTCGGACAATCAATGAGTAAACTATCATTTTCATTACGCTGAATATAAGATGTGACCCAAGTAGCGTTCCCTGTTTGCAGTAATCGGTTAAACGTAAATTGAACATCAGAAGCAACGAGTTTGCGAGGTCCGGTAAAACAAGGTGCCGGATGAAAATAAACGTCATCGCGCAAATAACAAGTGAAAAGCGTGTTATCATCAGATGCCTCCCAACGTTTTGCAATACAAGGCTGAATCTGAAGGTTGTCATCAAACTGTAGTAAACTATTGTATAGTTGTTGTACAGCCCAAATATTAGATAAATTATTAGCAAAAGCAGGATCAAGCGATGTAATGCCCGCCAAATCGTTATACCGAAAGATTTGCTTCTCGTTCGATGCCGATTTTCGGCATGAAAACCAAACCATAGCCATTGCCAACAGAAAAATGACTCCCCTTACGTTATTCATAGAACAAAGAAACATAAAGCAATGAGACAAGAATAGGAATGGAAGCTAAAAAAACAATCAGAAGCAATGAATCACCTGTATATCATGGTCTTTCAGCTCCTTATGCGCTTTCTCTAAATCTTCTGTAAAACCCAAAATATAACCGCCACCGCCGGAGCCACATAATTTGAGATAATAGGCTTCTGTTTCAAGCCCCTTTTGCCAAATCTTTCTGTAGCGTCTTGGTATCATAGGTGCCAAATTGCTCAACAAGAAGCCGGATAAGGCTTTAAGATTGGAAAATAAATCTTTGGCTTCTCCTTTTAGGAAAGCCTTGATACAATTATTATTAAAAGGGATTAACTCATTCTTAATCACGTGAGTAAAACCTTCCTCTTTGCATTTATCCAAAAATAGATTAACCAAAGGCTGAGTCTCTCCTACCTCACCTGTATTAATAAGGAAAATAGCGCCTTTTCCGGTCTGACTGGCCGGCGGCATACCAACCGGATCTATGGCATCCTTACTTTGAATAAGCATCGGATGATTCATATAACAAATCAACGGATCCATGCCAGAACTTTTACCATGAAAATAACTCTCCATCTGCGCAAAAATATCTTTAAGACGGATAATCAGTTTGCCTGAAAGTGTCGGATCGTACGTAATTTTATCCAATCCATAACGGTCATAAACGGCAGCAACCAAAGCACCAGAACTACCCACGCCATAACCTTGAGGAATACTACTGTCAAAAACAATCCCTTGACAGTATATCCTCTTCCATCTGGTCAATATCACAGGTAAACAGCAATTTATTATCGTCCATCAACTGACGTAGATATGTCGCAAATGCCTGTAAACTCTGATTGGAAGCTGTTGCTTCTTCTACATTGAGCTTATCGGGAGAGAACGTAAACTTCCCCTCAAAAGCCTCGTAGGGAATACTTAATCCCATAGAGTTATGAATGATGCTATACTCTCCGAAGAGTAAGATTTTAGAGCTAAACTTTTTAAAGGATCTTGTACTTCTCATACGTCTAAGTTTTTGGGACCATTACCTGTACCGTCTTCAATCATTAAGCTATTATACAAATATATGATTAATTCATTTTTAATGAACGATAAAACCTCTTTTTTATGAATTGCCGGATAAAGCGTATGCACGTTTGGCCCGGCATCTAAGGTAAAGCAAACGGGAATGCCTGTTTCTGAACGAAACGCTCTTATGCGTTCTATCACCTGAATAGTATTCGGACGCATAAGCATATAACTCGGTTCGCTGGTCATCATCATGGCATGTAAAGTAAGCGCTTCACTTTCGGTAATACGTATAAACGTATCCAAATCACCTCCCGATATCGCCTTAAGCAAAATTTCCATATTCTCTGAAGCTTGCCTGAACCGGGATACCGCAAATGGATTGGTATGCATCAATTCATGACCGGCACGGCTGGAAACACTCTTCTGACCGGCGTCAATGATAAGAATGGTATCACAATAGTCATGAAACACCGGATGTACATTTTCTGTTAACGGTACAGCATATTTGTTGGCAGACTGAGGGCATGCTGATGTCTCCCCCCAAACAACCAATCCGCCATACACAGAACGACAAGCGCTACCCGATCCCAAACGGGCTAAAGTAGAGGCTTTGCGGAGAAATGTATCTGTATTGGTCAGCGTTTGAAAATGATTCTGTTCTATCTGACAAAGACAAAGTGCCAATGCACTCATGCCCGACGCAGATGAAGCGATACCGGCTGAATGTGGAAATGTATTGCTGGAATGTATGGTAAACGATAATTGATTCAGAAAAGGCTGAAGATGAAGTATTGACTGAAAAAACATGCTAATTTTTTTCTCAAACTTTTCGTTTCTTTCGCCATCCAAATAAAAAGCCAATTGAAAAGCTTGCGAATCAGAGGGTGTGTAATGCACTGTGGTTTTTGAAACTGACTTATCAAGCGTAAAGCTGACCGATGCATTACATGGTATTTGATGCTCTTTCTTTCCCCAGTATTTAACCAATGCGATATTCGATGGACTTTGCCATGCCACAGTACCTTGCGGTATAGCATTTTTTTCAAATATTAGCGCTGTCTCTATTTCCATCATAACGGCAAAGGTAGTAACAAATACCATGCAAGGATTTGTTAAAATAAGACATCCTAAAGTATAGATGGAGAAATTTATGAAAAGAATCTTATAAATACTATTTTTGAATCTTATTTAATCCTTATGAAACATATTTACATCTCTTTTTTACTTTTTATATTATTGGCTAGTGCACCGATGCAAGCCCAATATTTAGTAAGTCATCAACTTTTAGCCAGCTACACCCAGCAAGAAGCGTATGATTATTTAACCAGTCAAGGTGTACCGGCTGCACTTATCCCCATTACAAATGGTATAAAATCTTATAAAATCATTTACAATACCGTGGGTTGGGATAGCTCCGCAACCATTGCATCAGGTGTTATTTTTGTACCTGACGGATTAACGTGTAAATCACCTATAATGGTTTATAATCACGGTACAACGATGAAAAAAGCCGAAGCCCCTTCCAGCATGAATGGCGAATATCTTATTGGTGTGGCGATGGGCGCGGATGGTGTGGTTGTGGCTATGCCCGATTATTTGGGGTTGGGCAGCAGTCCGGGTATTCATCCTTATCACCACGCCCATTCTGAAGCCACATGTGTCATTGATATGCTACGTGCCACAAGAGAGCTTTCTGCATTATTATCTTTCGGTATCAATGATCAAATCTTTCTAACCGGTTATTCTCAAGGCGGTCATGTAACTATGGCGGCGCATAAACTTATTGAAGATTATTTCAGCAGTGAGTTTCATATCACCGCTTCGGCTCCACTTTCCGGTGCCTATCAACTCTCCGGCGTTCAGTCATTGGTTATCACTAAAGACAGTACTTATGGTGCACCGGGCTATCTTCCTTTTATCATCAATACATTTAATACGGTTTACAACCTCTATCCATCGTATAGTGATATTTACAAATCACCGTACGATACCCTCATCCCACCTTTCTTTGATGGCAGTTATTCTATTGGCCAGTTAGAAGCGTTAATCCCTGACACCCCAAAAGCCATATTATTACCTTCTGTATTATATGATTTTGAGAATAATCCAAATAATCCTTTCAGGTTGGCATTGGAAGATAACAATCGTTATAACTGGAAACCGACTGCACCTATGCGCATGTACTATTGCGAAGCAGACGAACTGGTTACCTACAAGAATGCGATAGAAGCGAAGAACAGCATGCATGCAAACGGCGCTTCACAAGTGGAAGCAGTAAGCGCTAATCCGACAGCCGGCCATCAGGACTGTGCACTCTATGCTTTATTACAAACCAAATTTTATTTTGAATTGTATCGAAATGACCGCTTTACAGTTCAAGTACAAACCTATTCTGCCAGCGGAGCAGAAATTGAAGATGGTACAGCTACGGCCATACCTCAAGGCGGCTATGCACCCTTTACATACAATTGGAACAACGGTATGCAAGGCGAAACAATCAATGGCTTAGGTAGCGGGCAATATTCCGTTATTGTAACAGATGCCAACGGATGCTCCGCAACCGCTTATGCCGGCATTGGTGTTGTTGGTGTGCAGGAAACAGAAACAGCATTCCCTTGGATTGTATATCCCAACCCAACGAAAGACTATATTAATATTGCCTTTACCGAAGATGTGAATCAGGGTATGTTTGCCTTGGTTAGCGTAGAAGGTGATATCATATCTATGGACGCCATTCAAATGGCGGCAAATACAATTCAAATACCTGTAGGATATCTCGCCAAAGGGGTGTATCTACTTTCTGTATTTGCTAACGGGAAACACGCGAATACGCGTATTATAATTGACTAAAAGATAATAACCCGTTAAGGCTATTTATTTATAATCTATCGTCTTTTATGTTTCCATCGGCGGTGTGACCATAACCATTGATCCGGCTGTTGGTGTATATCGCGCTCTAATAGATTTATAAACGTCTTCACCACATACATCGGCTCTTCCTGATGTGGTTTCATACAGATTAATTCGCCATAAAGATCATAGCCACCCTTCTCCCGCTTTTTCTGCGATACATACACCACCGGCAATTGATAACGCCTTGCCAATAGTTCATAGCCCTGAAAAAAAGCCGTCTCTTGATTAAAAAAAGGGAACCAGGCTGCATATTCAGGCACCGGTGATTGGTCTGCAATAAATGTATAACAAGTAGGCTTTTCAGCTTTCTTTACCATGGCACGTGTAATAGTATGCATGGGCAATAAATGCATACCCGTGCGTGTACGATAGCGAAACATAAAGCGATCGAACTGTTTATTTTTAATCGGACGATACAAAGCTACAACACGATGCTGCACCTGTGACGACGTAGCCAAACCGCTCCATTCCCAATTGCCTGTATGCCCCATAAGTACAATAAAATCCTGATTCGCATGATAAAATTGCTGAAACAAATCAGTGAGTGATTGATGCATGGTACAACGTATAACTAATTGCTTGGCTGATAAGCGTACGCCTAAAACCATTTCGTATAACAATGTACCTAAATGACGATAATAATCTTTAACTAACTGACGTCGGACTTTATCCGATAATGACGCAAAAGCGTGTTTTATATTTAAGGAAACAACTTGACGGCGATAGCCGATAACGCGATATAGCAGCCATGCCGAAAACAGCCCCAAACCTTTTAAAAACACTTCAGGCAAATATGCTAACAGTCTTAACAGACCTATGGCAAAGGATATGAAAACATTTTTCATAAGCAAAGTCAAACTTACATAAACAAATCAGAACATCTTCTTCTAAAGTCCCGAGATTTTTCTTAAAGCATTTGCGGATTTAAATAAAATGCCCTAAGTTTGAAAAAAGAAAAGAAACGATGAATAACAGAATGTTACTATGTACCTTATTATCTCTGATTTTATTGGCAAGTCAGGTTTCCGCACAAAACAACGACCAAAAAGATAAAGATGATGACAGTTGTTATCGCAAATGGTGGCGGATATTTCAGCTAAGAGGTGCTGATGATGTAATCGATGGCGAATACGACAACGTAATTATCAGCTTCAGGGAAGGTACACGAGGCAATTGTTTTTATGGTAAATGCCTTGTTAAGAAAGGAACATTGCGAGAAATATATGTCAAGTTCGTGGATGGGAAATACGAGAAAGTGGAGTTTGACGTCAAAGAAGATTTCATGATTAAAAATGGTATTTCCGATCCGGTTGTAGCCAAACTAAAAGGCAATCGCGAGGTTTTGAATGTGATATTTAAAGAAAAATTACGCCCCAAAGGGAATGCCTACGAACAAGCGCCCGATCCCGATATTGACGACTATAATTAAATAGTCTTTTCTTCCGGTAAATAATAATTAAATAAATTATGCTAACGCTGTTTAGTATAATCGTTCATGCAACCTTTTTTTAATAGATGTCGTTTTACTAGAAGTTTGTAACACTTCTATTATGAGACAGCTTAAAATCGGAAAACAGGTAACCAATCGCGACACGGCCTCTTTGGATAAATACCTTCAAGAGATTGGGCGTGTTGATTTAATTAATGCCGACGAGGAAGTTGATTTGGCCAAAAAGATAAAGGAAGGCGACATCAATGCGATGGAAAAACTGGTTAAAGCCAACTTACGTTTTGTTGTGTCTGTTGCCAAACAATACCAAAATCAAGGCCTCACACTCCCCGACCTTATCAATGAAGGCAATCTTGGTCTGATAAAAGCAGCACAACGATTTGATGAAACACGCGGTTTTAAATTTATATCCTATGCTGTTTGGTGGATTCGTCAGTCTATACTGCAAGCCCTAGCCGAACATTCGCGCATCGTGCGCTTGCCACTCAACAAGATTGGCTCCATAAGCAAAATAAACCGTACTTTTTCTGAGCTGGAACAAAAGTTTGAACGAGAGCCATCGTCCGAAGAAATAGCAACCATACTAGATATCAGCGAGCAGGAAGTAATCGAGTCATTAATATCAAATGGACGATATGTATCCATGGATGCGCCGCTACAAGAAGGTGAGGATACCGACATGTATGATGTGCTGCGCAGCCACGAAAGTCCCAGTCCCGACAGACAATTAGTTTCAGAATCTCTCAGTAAAGAAATAGAACGTTCCTTAGCCACACTCACCCCACGTGAAGCAGATGTACTGCGCCATTTTTATGGACTAAATGGCAAAACAGCGCTAACGCTGGAAGAGATAGGCGCTAAATTTGATCTTACGCGTGAGCGCGTTCGTCAGATTAAAGAAAAAGCAATCCGGCGTTTGAAACAGGGTCAACGCAGTCATTTACTAAAACCCTATTTAGGATAAGCCATTTTCATATAAAATGCTTTACTTTGCTATATAAAACAAGGTATGTATCCCATCATTTCTCCTTCTATTCTCTCTGCCGACTTTGGACATTTGCAGCGCGATTGCGAGATGTTGAATCAAAGTGCTGCCGATTGGTTTCATATTGACATCATGGATGGTGTCTTTGTACCCAATCTCTCGTTTGGCTTTCCTGTTCTCAAATCTATTCAGGCCGTAGCTCAAAAGCCGTTAGATGTGCATCTGATGATAGTTGATCCGGATAGGTACTTAGAAACGTTTCAACAGCACGGTGCCTGGCAAATCAGTGTGCATTATGAGGCTTGTCCACACCTGCATCGCACAATACAAAAAATCAAATCGCTGGGCGTAAAAGCCGGCGTAGCATTGAACCCTCATAGTCCTGTTTCACTTCTTAAAGATATTATTGCCGATTTGGACCTGGTTATTCTCATGTCTGTTAATCCCGGCTTTGGCGGGCAAAAATTTATTGAACATACCTACGCCAAAACATCTGAGCTTAAAGACTTAATTGTCAAACAAGCAGCCAATTGCTTAATAGAAATAGATGGCGGTGTGAATGGACCCAATGCGTCACGCCTAATAGCTGCCGGTGCAGATGCCTTAGTTGCCGGTAATTTTGTGTTCAGCTCTCCCAACCCAACGGCTACTATCGCAGAGTTAAAAAATATCAGATAATTTTCCTCTATCACTATCCTGTTTATATGGGCGCCTATCCCTCGCGTTGCATCGGTGCACCGGTCTGTTTGCTGTATCTTTTGCCGAAAAGAATGCTGCTGTCATCCCTGACACAAAACAGAACATGTCCTATATGTCTAAAGAAGTTGAGAATGATTATGACGGGTCATAGGCCCATTTTACATAGATGGCACCCCAGGTAAAGCCTCCACCAAATGCACTTATAATAAGGTTATCTCCTTTTTTGAGCTTTGACTCATATTCCCATAAGCAAAGCGGAATAGTACCGGATGTGGTATTGCCATAACGATCTATGTTCAACATCACCTTATCATCGGCCAGGCCTATACGATGTGCTGTTGCATCTATAATACGTTTATTGGCCTGGTGTGGTACTAAAAAGGCAACATCATCCGATGATAAATGATTACGTTCCATAATTTCAGCCGATACATCGGCCATATTTTTGACAGCAAATTTAAAAACCGCTTGCCCCTCTTGATACACATAATGATCATGTGCATCAACCGTTTGATGGGTTGGCGGTCGTCTCGATCCACCAGCTTTTTGATGAAGATATTGCGCACCCGAACCATCGCTGTGTAAAATATAATCCATAACACCCTCTTCTTCATACGTCGGCTCCAACAAAACAGCGCCCGCACCATCACCAAATATAATACACGTAGCGCGATCGGTATAATCAATGATAGATGACATTTTATCGGCGCCAACCACGATGACTTTTTTATATTTCCCCGACTCAATAAAGGCCGCGCCAGTAGATAACGCATAAATAAATCCGCTGCAAGCCGCATTCAGGTCATAGCTAAATGCATTGACCGCGCCAATGGCATCTGTGATTAAATTGGCTGTAGCAGGAAAAACCATATCCGGCGTAACCGTCGCACAGATTAACAAATCAATTTCCGATGGATGAATCTGTTTCTTTTCTAAAAGCTTTTTGACAGCCTCAATGCCCATAATGGACGTACCCGCATCTTTCCCTTTGAGAATACGTCTTTCACGAATACCTGTGCGCGATACAATCCATTCATCAGTAGTATCTACCATCCCTTCCAATTCTTTATTTGTAAGGACGTAATCGGGAATATAACCCTGAATCCCTGTAATGGCTGCTCTCAGTTTAGACATGCTGAACCGATTCTTTTATTTTTTCAGATACTCTACTCTTCACCATATCAGACAAAAGGCCAATCATATTCTTAATAGCCAAAGGAGAGCTGATGCCATGTCCTACTACAACAGGTTTAGTCACACCAAGAATGGGTGAGCCGCCATAGGTCTCGTAATTCATTCTTGAGTAAAACGGGTCGTCGGCTCCGCCCCTTTTAATCGCTAATTCATAAAATTTTTCCGATAGCTTAAGAATCACATTTCCCACAAAACCGCTACAAACAGCTACATCCGCCTTGCCATCAAATAAATCGCGGCCTTCCAAATTCCCGATAAAATGGATATTAGGATAAGTTGCCATCAGTTTATGAGCTGCCAAGCTAAGTTGATTTCCTTTTTCAGGCTCTTCGCCAATATTGATAAGCCCAACGCGTGGTTTCTCCATTTTTAAAACAGCTTGTGCGTATGTTGAGCCTAAGATAGCAAAATCCAGCAAATTCTCCGGCTTGCAGTCGGCATTAGCTCCTGCATCCAACAATATTCCATCCTGACCATTCAAATTGGGAAGCATCGTCACCAAGCAGGGACGAAGGTCTTCGCGAATAAGTCCTATTTTAAGATAAGAGCCGGCAAGCATAGCACCTGAATTACCGGCCGAGGTAAAGCCATCAATAGCACCTGATTTAAGCATGTCAAATCCGATAGCAATAGAAGACTGTGGTTTCTCGGCAAAGCTTTTAACCGGGCTGGCTGACATGGACATCTTATCCTGTGCATGAATGATATCAAAAGCAGAGGGATCTCCTCCTTCCTCTCGTATCTTTTCTCTGATTATTTTTTCGTCACCAATCAGCACTATGCATATTTTGTTGCCCCATGCTTGTTCTGCCATCAGACAGCCTTTTATGGTTGCATCAGGAGCATAATCGCCTCCCATGACGTCAAGACCTATTCGTATTGTGTTATTTGTCATACATTGCTGTGCTGAGAAAAATCAAAGGTATCAATATAACCATTTTCATATCAAATTTGTTATTTTTGTAAATTAACAAAATCAACATTATATAAAGGTCTGTTCCTTGACCACCCGGTAAAAGAAAATTCAATTGGAATGATTAGGCTTTGGCTTCAACTTTACCTTTATAGTACAAGTTGCCATCCATAATACGCACGATGACGCTGATTGTACCGTGCTGTAGTGGAGCAATTTGATAACGTGGGCACAGTAACTTTTGTACGGCGTGTATCACGGCGTGTTTTGAGATTTTCGCTTGGGATGTGCCATTTTATTTATTAAATTATATTATTCTTTCAACTTTTTTAATCCTTCCCACCGGGGATCGGATTCATTATCAGATTTTGGAACAGCCTGCATCGCTTCAATTCGTTGTATCATTGCCTCGTTACATGCTTTAGCCGGTATTTGGTTGGCACATATACGTTTCATCGGTAATGCCAACAGGATGTAATCATTGAGAAAATAGGCTAAATGGATTTCATGCTCAGCATGAGATAAGGTAATCACCGTGTCTTTATCACCTTCATCCTCTTCGCCAAACTTAACAATGAGTTTTTGCTCTGTATTAATTGGCTGCACATATTCGTCCAAGCATCTATCACAAGGAAAAACGACATGGCCTTTGATTGAAAAATCAAACACCAGCATCGTTTCACTTTTCATCAGATTAACGACGACCTGTAGGTCTGTATGATGAAAATCAATGGTTGTTCCATAATCCTCAAAGAACGTATCGGTGATATTAAAATCAAACCGATGGAGTCCATTTTTTAATCCTTCAAAAGGAATGATATATTCCAACAGCTTTTTCACGGTTTAAAAACGGGTTGCAAAAATAGTGATTTTTTCAATTATTTCAAATTTTCCTTCTTTTTCCAAAAAAGAGTATCTGTACGCTCCATCCAAGTTAAGCGTTCATCGTCAATTAAGAATCTGTATCCTCTAGCTTTAGGCTTTGTTAGGAGTAGCCAGCGCTCATATCGCTCTTCCCAAAAATAGACCGGCACAAACCAAATAGAATCTTGGCGTACCATTACCTTTCCCTTTTCTAGGTAATGACGTTGCGCATAGGTTTTAGTGAGACTATATGCATGAGCTTGTAATGTCAGATGTACAGATGCGGAATCTGTTTGCGCAATCCATTCACCTATATACGGAGGCTTATTACACGAGATGCATAGGTTGAAAAGGACATAAATAAGCAAGTGTCGGATCATAAGGCTAAACTTAGCATGATTGGCAAATATCTGAAAAAAGACAAGCTCTCACAGAAAATTTCCATGAGAGCTTGTCTGAAAGAGAAAATTATTTCGTGAGCTTATCCTTCTGTATGGCTAATCATCTCTATCATGTAATCCATATAATCGCCTGACATATTTTGGTCAAATTCTTGCTGACGCAATAACCAATGTTGTTCATTAAACCAAAATTTACCTTCGATACTGTTATCATCAAACTCTTCATAATAATAACAGTCAAACATGCCAGCCGGTACCGTTACTGACGCATTAATATCTTTAATAACAGACCATGCGACATCCACGTTATAATAATAAATCGCGGAATCACCAACAGCGCCGGGATAGACAAGGAATAATTCGTCTAAATTATTATTATTAAATCTATGTAATCCATTCGAAGCCATACGGTAAATACCGAATATATCGTTTCCTTTCATAATTTTAACCCATGATACATCTTCTATTATTATTTCTGTAGTCGTTAATGTGATTGTATCCTCGCTGGCTATACTTCCGTCCTCGTTATAATCAACATAGCGATAATCCCAAGTATCACCCACTTTCGGATCAGGTGTTACATTTTCTTTTGAGCAAGCATAAAAAACTGCCATTAAGGCAATCAGAATAAAAAAGTGTTGTTTTTTCATTTTCATTAAGTATTAATTGAGTACAAGGTACGAAGCAGACAATATCATGATAGAAAGGGAAAAAAAGGCTATGTTAAAATTAACCTTATTTAACATTTTATTAAATAAAGGAGATTACAAGCTCTAACGGAAACAACGTTTCAGCAAGTATTAAAAATGTATATAGGCAAAGGAATCGTACGCGGCAAACCTCAGTATGGAGATTGAAGATGTATCTTCGTTTATTTAAATTTCATCTATTCGTACTCATTACTTTTAGATTGTAACATACACGTATTGGGAATCCCACTCTTCCTTGCACTCATTACTTTAAGATAATCACTTTACGTGTGATGATATAGTTATCTATCTCTATTCTTATAAAATAGGTGCCGACATTCAAATCTGAAGTATCTATCACATGATTGGATTGTGTTAATCGGCCTCGGCGCAAAAGCCGACCATTTATATTCAACAATTCATAGGAGCCATTCTTTACACTCTCCCCAAATTGAATATATAATTGATCTTGGCTTGGATTAGGCATAACCGCAATGCCTGTATCCGTAACAACGTTTGCCAATCCGACGGCATTTTCTCTGCTAAACTGTCTGAAAAAACGCCATATTTCTTTACTTGCATTAAAATCCATACAGGTATTACCATACATTGGTATGGGTATGACGCCAGGCCATGTATGGCCGCCGTTATTGATTTTATAAAACTCTACGGTATGCCCGTCTATACCGCCTGAATAGAGATAATGCTCGGCCGTACAACCATCACCGGTGTTGATATCGGGCACCGCTGTTATCTGCGGTGTTGGGTTACATTGATTTTTTAAAACCCAAAATGAAACAACATTTTCTATAGGCTGTGATGTGGCGTTCCCTTCATACGGGCCAATCGGATCGCTGGTACCAAAAATCTCCATCACCGGAATAGGATACGATGGTGTGCAAGGATTCTGAACAGACATGGAACCGCAAACTGATGCGACGGCTGCAAAACGATTGCTCCGACATGCCATGAAAATACTCATGGAAGCGCCATTGGACATGCCCGTACTATATATTCGTTTCTGATCAATATTATAATGTGCAGAGATGGTATCTATCAATGCCTCTAAGAATCCTAAATCATCCACCGTTTCGCCGAAGATGCCAAAATTCCAAAATGGTTGCTGTGTCAGCAACTCATTTGTTCCCTGCGGAAATACCATGATAAAACCGGCGGTATCGGCAATCGGGGCGAAGCCAGAATATAATTGCTGTTGGATATTATTGGATGTATAACCATGTAAGTTGAGAATAAGCGGCGCCGATTGAGCTGGAGAATACGAAGCCGGTATATAACTAAAATAAGTGCGCGTTATGCCATCATGATCAAAAGAGCCATTAACGGTGCTCTGAGCAAAAGCGAAGAAGGGTATAAACGATAATAAAGAAACAAAATAGTGGCGTTTCATAAATACCTTATTTACAGCTAAAACAAGCTTAGTTAACATAAATCAAATATACAACTTGCTAATGAATTATCAGAGTTTGCCTTCATCGGCGTAACTATAAAAAGTAGTTTCCGTCACGATGATATGATCCAACAATTGAATATCCATTAAGTCACCGGCCTGTTTAATTTTATTTGTTAAATCATTGTCGGCCTTGCTTGGACTCGGATTACCGGAAGGATGGTTATGACAAACAATTAAGGACGTAGCCAACGCCTCTACCGCCGACTTAAAAATCATACGCAAATCGGCCACCGTACCGGTGATACCACCTCGGCTTATGCAGACATCGCGTATAATTTTATTGGAGCGGTTTAGAAGCAAAACCCAAAATTCTTCATGAGACAAATCAATCAGGCGTGGCGCCAAAAACTCATATACATCGCGACTGGATTGCATGGATGCTAACGCGCTCCGTTCGGTTTCTTTTCTTCGACGCCCCAATTCCAATGCTGCCATAATATGAATTGACTTAGCCTCTCCCATACCTTTAAAGGATTGTAAATCAGCAATGGTTAATTTCGCCAAATCGGATAGGTTATGGTGCACGGAATGTAAAATACGCTTAGCTAAATCAACGGCTGTTTCATCGCGATTACCGGAACCGATAAGAATGGCTATCAATTCGGCATCACTCAATGCCGAAATGCCTTTCTTCAACATTTTTTCTCGCGGACGATCATCTTCAGCCCATTGTTTGATACACACATGCGTTGTTTGTGCATAGTTGATTTTAGGATTCATACTATATAGGGGCTAATTTGCTTCCAAAGATAAGATAATATTCAGGTCGAAAAAAGATGCTTGGTAATCACCTGTTTAATCATTCAGATAGTTACGTATTAACGCTATCAGCTCTTCCATATTAACATTCATGTGCAGGTTACCTTGATAAGCCAGGCTCACCTGACCGGTTTGTTCTGATACCACTAAAGCAACAGCGTCTGAATGTTCCGTAACACCTACTGCAGCGCGATGGCGTAATCCGAGATTTTCGGGGAAATTGGTTTTTTCGCTAATGGGTAAGACACAACGCGCCGCAATGACTGTTTGATTTCGAATAATAACGGCGCCGTCATGAAGCGGGCTGTTTTTGAAAAATATATTTGAAATAAGCTGCGGCGACAAACGGGCATTTAAAATAACGCCGGTTCGTGAATATAATTTTAGCTCCGATTTCTTTAATAATATCAAAATAGCACCGGTTTGCGAAACAGACAATTCCGAGAGAATCGTAAACATCTCATTCAAATCAATATTTACAGATGCTTTTTTATACATCGAGCCGCTGAATATTTTTTGCAAAAACCAAAAACGGCGTTGAAAGCCGGTGGTACCGATAAACAATAAGAAGCGACGAATCTCTTGCTGGAAAACAATAATCAAAGCAATCACACCAACACCAATAAACTGCCCTAAGATTTTACTCAGCAGTTTCATATTTAATGCATCTACCATGAGATACACGATATACACCGAAAGAATACCAAAGAAAATACTGATTGCCGCCGTACCTTTTACCAATTGATAAATTTGAAATATCAATACCCCCACCAGGCATATATCCAAGATATCCATCCAACCGATATGTATGAAAGAAAATGGTTGCATCTTTTGTTTTTCAATACGTGAATATCCTACAAATCATTGACATTTTTATAAAAATCTACAATATTTATCAAATCAACAGCCGGTTTCACATCGTGCACACGCAAGATAGATACGCCATTCAGAACGGCCAGCGTTTGTGCAGCCGTTGTGGCATGCATGGCTTCGTCCACATTAATATTTGTTGGATTTTGTACCATCTTCTTACGTGAGATGCCGGCCAAAATCGGGTAATGAAATTGCGAACGATAGATGGATAAGGCATGCAATAATTGATAATTATGCGCTGTGGTTTTACCAAATCCAAAACCCGGATCCAAAATGATTTGTTCTATGCCAGCATGACGTAAGCGTTCTATCTGCATGGAAAAAAAATCAGCCACATCGGCTACCACATCCTGATAGGTCGGCTTATGTTGCATATTAGCCGGCGTGCCCTGCATGTGCATGAGTACGTATGGCAAGTTATGCGCGGCAGCCACCTCAAGAATGCCCGAATCAAACTGTGCTGCCGAAATATCATTAATGATATCTGCACCGGCTAACACCGCTTGTTCAGCCACCGCTTTGCGCCAGGTATCAACAGAAAGAATGATATGAGGAAATGCGTTACGAATGATATTTAAGGCATACAATAACCGATTCATTTCAGTTGATTCATCCACCGGCTCTGAACCAGGCCGAGTGCTCATACCTCCCAAATCCAGTATAACCGCTCCTTGCTCTATCATTGATGCAGTAACTTGTATCAGATGATTATCATCTTTCACACGACTTTCCGGATAAAACGAATCGGTGGTTAGGTTGAGAATCCCCATAACAACAGGCTTAGTCAAATCCAAAACCCCATGTGATGTACGCAGCTGCATGGTATGATTAGTTTGTGTATTTTTGGGCATTGATACAAATGTTATATGAGTACGCAGATTAATACCACATCAGGCCAATATGATGCAGTGATAAAGATATGTAAAGATATTTTCATGAAGAAAAATGCCGATTACGGGCCTTCGTGGCGTGTCTTGCGCCCGTCTTCCTTAACCGACCAGATTTTCATTAAGGCGCAGCGCATACGTACGTTGGAAGAAAAAAAAGAAGCGCTCGTAGATGAAGGCATCGAACCTGAGTTTATCGGTATTATCAACTACTGCATCATCACGCTGATACAATTAGAACTGCCACCGTCCACCAGCAATGAATCACTGGGTATAACCCACCTGGAAACATTGTATGATAAACATGCCGGACAGGCCAAATCGCTTATGGAAATGAAAAACCATGATTATGGCGAAGCTTGGCGTGATATGCGTATCAGCACCTTTACCGATATGTTGCTCATGCGTATTTTGCGTATTAAACAAATGGAAGATAACAATGGCGCAACTATCGCATCTGAAGGTATTGAAGCCAATTTTTATGATATGATCAATTACGCTGTTTTTGCTTTGATTCAAATGCGCAGTGCATAAAAAAAACAGCAGATCTCCCTTTTTAAAAACAAACCGGTTTTCTACCCTCTCTTCTCTCTTTTGTAAATACTCAAAATAATTCAAAAACACAAACATCTGACTGTGTAATAGTTATACATAAATTAATTTTTATTTCAGTACTATGTATTGCATAATACCAATTTATACATAGATTTGTGCCATAAAACTTAGTATGTCAACAGTTGTCAATTTAGAGAACACGCAACAGCAGATGCGAAAAGGGATTTTAGAATTAGTCATTCTATCCGTTTTGGCGCGTAATGATGCGTATGCATCCGATATCATCGCTGAATTAAAGAAATCGCAATTAATCGTGGTGGAAGGCACTTTATATCCTTTGTTGACCCGATTAAAAAACGGCGGTTTATTAACCTATCGCTGGGAAGAAAGTACACAAGGTCCGCCGCGTAAGTATTATGCCCTTACGGAAGAAGGGCATCGCTTTCTTACAGCCTTAAAAAACACATGGGAAGAATTAACCCAGACAGTTCACAAATTAGTTACAAGCACTAAACCCAAAAAAACATAATATGAAAAAGACAATACAAACAAACATTGGTGGTTTTGTTTTCAATATGGACGATGATGCGTACCTGGCAACCGAACAATATCTGAACGCTTTAAAACAACATTTCAAAACAGAAGAAAGTGCCGATGAGATATTGGAAGATATCGAATGGCGCATGGCGGAGATTTTCAAAGAGGCGATTAAAAATAAGCGTGAAGTAGTCACGCTCTCTGATGTGCAGCAGATGATAGAGATTATGGGGCAGCCAGAGATGATTACAGAAGAGAAGAAAGACGATACGCAAGAGGAAAAGATTAGTTTCAGTACGGGGCATAAACGCTTGTACAGAGATCCGGAGCATAAAGTGATTGGCGGTGTATGCGGGGGTTTGGCTGCTTATTTTAACATTGATCCTATTACTTTTCGTTTGGTGTTTGGCATCATGTTTATAGCCTGGGGCACAGGTGTAATGATTTATGTATTGTTGTGGATAGCGATGCCAAAAGCCAAAACACGTGCTGAAAAATTAGAAATGCGCGGTGAACGTATTAACGTAAGTAACCTGGAAAAGCAGATTAAAGAGGAAGTCGGCGATATTAAAGACGGTATAAAAAACATGCAACACTCTTCTTTTTTCCAACGACTTGGCAAAGGCATACAAGAATTCTTTCAAGCCTTGTCTGATTTACTGTACCGATTTTTAAAAATAAGTGGTAAATTGATAGGTATAGCGTTTATAATATCCGGCATCGTTTTATTGATCTTATTGTTTTCTATTGTGTTCATGGGCACGACATCTATCATTCAAATAAATGACAATCTCTTTCATGTATCAACAGGCGCGTTGCTAAACATATTCAGTCAGAACCCAATTATGCATATTCTGACTCTGACAGCTATCGGCATCATTATCGGCATACCAATGCTCATGATGATTTATGCAGGCATTAAGCTTTTGTTTAATATCAAATACTCCAACAAGTGGCTGAATATATCATCTTTCACATTATGGGCGTTAGGGTTAATATTAGGCAGCTATGTGGTTATCAGCATGGTCAAAGAATTTAGTGAGAGCTTTGTTGTAACGAATGAAAAGGCCGTTTCGATACAAAAAGGCCAAACATGGGTTTTTCAATGTGCAGAAAAGAAAGGGATGCAAGACGGATTCTTCGGCATGGATAATGCAGGCAAGCTATATCCGATAGGTGATGTGCGTCTGAATATCATCCATAATCAAGAAAACGATAGTATTACTAAGATAGAGATAATAAAATTTTCTCGCGGCAAGACACGTGAAGAAGCCAGTATGTACGCTAAGAAAATCCAATACGATGTTATCCAAACCGACACCACGCTGCTTTTTGAATCTGTTTTACTTATGACCTATACCGATATGTACAGGAATCAACGTATCCGGATTACGCTCAAAATTCCGGAAAAACAAAAAGTATATCTTGCTCCGGGTATGGAGACGATTTTATATGATGTAAAAAATGTGCTGGACACATGGGATAACGACATGGTCGGCTATACCTGGATTATGGAGCGCAAAGGCTTAGATTGCTTGGATTGTCCCAAGCAAATGAGAGAGAGAAAAAACGCCGATGAAGACGAAAACGATTAATTATGTTTTAGCAGCCAGATGCGGCTCGTATTGCAATATTTTTTCTCGCCACACCCGCGGCATCACAATTGATTTGTTTTCCTGATAATCATAACAAACCATCAACGTCGAGCCGGTAGCGGCCAACGGGCGATTTGGCAAATTCTCTTTAATAAAACGATACGTTATAAGAAAGCTCTTGGAACTAATCTGATCAACCCGGATTTGCACATGCAAATCATCCTCAATGAAGATGGGAATTTTATATTCCACTTCTGCTTTAGCTAATATGATACCTTCTTTTTTCCAATCCACTTCTTCGGCCAGCACTTCAGAGAAGTAACTCATTCTCGCCACTTCCATATATGAAAGAAAAAATGCGTTATTGATATGACCTAACATATCGGTATCTGCAAAGCGCAGTTGAATTTTAACGGAGTGTTTGTAATCCATTGTTATAAATTGATGTTATTGACCGACAATCTGAAGCTCCAATGCCTGTATGCGCACCATAAACCGATCGCGCACATCGCCGGTTATGCCTTTCTGTATGAGTGCATCCGAAAGATCTATCATAACCGCTTCAAATTCATCAGAGGTAATCATCATGCCGGCGTGTGTATTACGCATGGTTCGTCCTTTATACACACAAGATCCGCCGGCCAAAGCACAGCATTGATCAACCATGTGATTTCGCATGTTTAAACAAGCGATGGAGTCCGTCAACACCGTTTCAAAATGTGGATACAGGATGGTATCCGCTTGGATATTGATAAGCCACTGATCTACAATACCAGATATTCTGTCAAGCCCACCCATCTCAGCATAGAGCGGATCGGGCGTTGTGTTGTTGTCGCAACTTTGCAACATAAAATTAAAGGCTAGTACGCCCAGTATAATTTTAAAATAATAAGAAGATAAATGGAGTGATTTCATGCATTGTAGTATTCTACAAGTTTATAATGATTAAAATCGTTAACAACGGTTTGAAGAAAATCATATTGTGCCGCATTTCGCTCCTCTATGCCTAAGTATTCGCGTACCTTGATATACGCTTCGGCCAATACAATATAATTTTTATGCTTATCAAAAAAGTGCGTTGCTTCTTTGATGGTTTCGATATCGCGGTGCGAAAGGTTCATTACTTGCGGATAGGTCGGTTTGTAATTGGGATCAATTTGTTTGAATGCGGTTTCTTCTATTGATATGCGTCTGGTGCGAATCACCGTTGTGCCGGCAAACAAATCGCCTAATCTTTGGCCTTTATTGATAACCAAGAATGCCACAAGACCTAATCCGTTAAACAATGTAAACTCTACGATGCGAAGCAACCAACGAATCAGATAATTAGCCAAAGTAGGCTGTGCGCCGTCTGTTCGAATAACTTTAATACGCATGATGATTTTCCCAATACTCTGGCCGTTGGCAAATATCTCAAAGAACAAATGATAAAGCGCAATCGGCAGCAGGAGAACCGTCAAAAAGACAATGGTGCTTTCGGTTGTGTTGGTATCTCCAAATACATCTCTGAATTGAAACAATAAAACGATCCATGCAATAATCACCAACCGATCAAACACCCAAGCCCATGACCGATCACTCAGCGTAGCCAACTCCTGATCAATACCCACGTTTTGGGTGGTAAGTATGCGTATATTTTCCATGCGGTGATAAAAATACAAAAACTAAAGAATACCATATCAAAACATGAAAAGTTTAAATTATGGAAACTGTTAGAGGAGTTATCTCAAATAGCCATTCGTCAAAACCGGAGATTTCAATTTCAAAGAGATAAAACCTGATTTTTGAGAAGACGGATAGGATGCGGACTTATCTCCGCTATAAACTTACACCCTTCTAGCGATTCTGTATGGGTTGGTGTCAATCCACCCCCTCCTCTTTCTCACCTCACCTCTTCTCCTCTTGATTCTACTCTTACAAATCTATAAAAATTCAGAATAAATCAAAATGTCTTTATTTTTGTTTTGATTAGCATCTATCTTATGCTAATTTTAAGCCATGAAACGGTGGTTGGTTTCTTTAGTTTTGCTTCTTGCCTCACATCTTTTTATGGCGCAATCACCCCTGCGTATGACGTTCAGAGCAGGGATGAATTTCGCGCAGATTTCTGGCGTAGGCATGCAGGGCTTTAATAAGTTTGGCGCCACAGGTGGCATTGGTGTTTCTTGGCGGTTCAAACCTCGTTTTTCTTTTGACCCGGAGCTTACATACAGCATGAAAGGCGCCCGCCGCAACCCGCAACCCGATGCTGGCGATTATAATTCATATACCATTGAAACAGATTATATCGAACTGCCGGCCATGTTCAGTTGGTATATTGACAAGAAAGACCGATTCACATTGGATTTTGGTGCAACCTTCGGGTTTCTTGTCAGGCAGCATGTCACACAAAACGGCGGCGAACTGACACAAGGACGTGGATTTCAGATTTTTGAATTAGGTCTAGCCTTAGGTGCTGCTTATCATATCAACCATAACTGGGCATTCCTATTTCGGTTTCAGAATTCCGTCATCCCTATCAAACCATACCCTAGCGGCGAGACAGCCATTCTGCCTTTATGGGGCATCATTCGTATTGGCGAAGTACATTCCGTAATAGCTCTGAGCTTGCAATACGCTTTTCGTTTGCAAAATCTAAAGCCGAAATCGCCAAAACCGTTACGCGAAAAGAAGGTCAAAGAGCGTAAGGTAAAAAGCGATGTGATGGACGAGGATTAGTCCATTTATTTAGTAAATTTGTCAAAATAATAAACGAAACAACATGATACAACGTGCCATCTTCTTATTTTTCATCACTTTCCTTATGGCTTGTGGCGCTAAGCGTGATCCTAATCTTACCTATTTCGATAAGCCCGAAGATTACAATGATTACATTATAACCGAACAAATGGCCGTATTTGAGGTGTTTGATGAATTCATTTCTCTGATTGAAAATGGCTCAATCGATGAGACCAATAACCTGCTTAATAAAGTGCATACTCGCGCTAAAGAAGCATCGGATAAAATGAACAAGCTGGCCGACTATAAAGAAAACACAGAATTCAGAGAGAGTGGGAAAGCTCTTTTTGATTTTTATGTTACCCAATGCAAAACCGATTTGAAAGAGATGGTGGATTTGTTTGCCAAAGACACCTTGATGACCGAAGCTGACCATCAGCGCATAGATGAGATTGCCAACGCGTTTGACAAGAAAGAAGCGGAATACAATCAAATACTTATCACCACACAAGAAGCTTTTGCCCGCAAATTTCATCTTGAATTGGTTGACGATAAATAAACCTTTCAACGCTTGATAGCCTTTACCGAACATACATTATCAAACGGGCTGCGTGTAATTATTCACGTGGATAAAAGCACACCCTTGGCCGCCATGAATCTGCTCTATGATGTCGGTGCTCGTGATGAAGATCCCGATAAAACAGGCTTTGCTCATTTGTTTGAACATTTGATGTTTGAAGGCTCGTCAAACATTCCGCATTACGACACGCCTTTGCAGTTGGCCGGCGGCGATAACAATGCGTTTACATCAAACGATATTACCAATTATTATCTCACCCTGCCTGCAGTCAATATCGAAACCGGATTTTGGTTGGAAAGCGACCGCATGCTACAATTGGCTTTCTCGCAAGAAAAATTGGATATCCAAAAAAAAGTCGTTTGTGAAGAATTCAAACAACGGTATTTAAACCAGCCGTATGGCGATATCTGGCTCTTGATTCGTCCGCTGATATACGAAACGCATCCGTATCATTGGGCTACCATCGGCAAAGATTTATCTCATATTGAACATGCGACGTTAGACCAGGTAAAATCGTTTTTCTATCAATATTACGCTCCGAACAATTCCGTGTTGGTTATCAGCGGAAATGTGAATATTGAACAAATAATCGCGCTATCGGAGAAATGGTTTGGGCCGATTCCCAAACGGGAAGTACCTCAACGCCATTTGCCCAAAGAGCCAATGCAGACCAAGCAAAAACGATTACGTGTAGAACGTAACGTGCCGGCTGATTTGCTACTGATGGCCTTTCACATGCCCGAACGTTCACACTCTGATTATTACGCTTATGATTTGCTTTCCGATATTTTAAGTAACGGCAAGTCGTCATTGCTGTATCAACGCTTGGTAAAAGAGCAGAAAAAATTTTCGGATATCGGCGCTTATGTGATGGGCAGTATAGATCCTGGACTGATTATCATATCGGGCAGACTAAACAGAAGCGTTTCTTTACAGGATGGAGAAGCAGCCGTATGGGATGTGCTGAACGAGATAAAAAGAACCGGCATAGCAGATACAACTCTTCAGAAAGTAAAAAACCGTTATGAAACAGCCGAGCAACTGTCGTTAATGACGGTATTAAACAAGGCTATGAAACTGGCGTTTGCCGCGCATCTTGGAGACATCAACCTGGTTAATACCGAGTCAAAATTATATCGGGCCGTCACGACGGATGCTATTCAGCGTGTAGCGAAGGAGGCATTCAGAATAGAGAATAGCACCGTTCTTGAGTATAAAGCAAAACCAATAACTGCATGACATTAGCACGTCAAATAGCACCGGCAATCAGCAATAGGTTTGATTTTTCTTTAATCGAGCCGGTGAAGTCCATACATAAAGATGTGCCGTTCTATTTTATTGGCGACAACAGTCCTGAGTTGGTTCGAATAGACGTAATTTTCAAAGCAGGCAGTCTTCATCAAACCAAGCATCTGATTGCGTCAACAGTGAATGAGATGTTGGGAGAAGGCACGGAAAGTTATTCATCGGCTGAGATCAACGCAAAGTTAGATGCCTATGGCGCATACGTCATTAAAGGTGTCACCAGTGATTATGCGACCGTAACCTTGTTCTCTCTTGTTCGATATTTTAATGATGTGATGCCGATATTCAAAGAATACATCACCGCCTCGGTATTCCCAGAAGAAGAGCTGGCTATCAATCTAAACAATAGAAAAGAAGCGCTGTTACACAATCTCAAAAAAGTGGATTTCGTCTGCCGAAAAGAGTTCTCAAAATTACTCTATGGTGATCACCCTTATGGGCAATCAGCATCACCGGAGGATTTTGCTCTTGTGAAACGCGAGGATTTACTTCCGTTTTACACATCGTTTTATCAGCGCGGCCCGGATTTGATAACTGTCTCAGGTAATACCTCGCAGGCGGTTATACGTACTGTCGAATCTGCATGGAGCGATTGGCCGACAAGGCAAGAGCCTTTGCCATCAACGCCTGCCCTACCATCTTATACCCCGACACAAAAAGAATTAGTCTTTCGTAATGCCATTCAATCAGCGATACGTATTGGTTGTCCTGTCATTAATCAACATCATGAAGATTATGCCATACTCAGTTTGGGGAATATTATTTTGGGCGGATATTTCGGCTCTCGCCTAATGAAAAACATCCGCGAAGAGAAAGGATACACCTATGGTATCGGATCAAGCATTATAAGCACATTACTTACCGGTACTTTTGTTATCAGCACCGAAACCGGGACCGAATACTTGCCAATGTTGCGAGATGAAGTATATAAAGAATTTAACCAACTACAAAAAGAGCCTATTGGCGAAGAGGAACTTCGCCTGGTAAAAAATTATATCGCCGGTCATTTTCTTAAATCCATGGATGGGTATTTTGCACAGGCTGACCATATCAATGCTTTAATTACGAACAATCTGCCGCTTGATTATTACAGCACATATCTGCAAACTATAGAAAAGGCCCGTCCGGAGCAAATACAAGCCTGCTTGCAAACACATCTTTCTACCGACCGACTCTCGGAATATATCATAAAAGGCGTGCATGTTTAATGGCTCTTTATTTAAAATCAGATATCTAAGAATTTAACATACAAACTCATTTTTTTTGTAGGTTTGTGGATTGTATATAGAATTGTCTTTATGAAGAAATTTATTCCTCTGTTGGGTTTATTGATTTACTTTACCTCCACTCTTTCTGCACAAGATAAATACGGCAGTATCCGAGGCACGGTTTATGACAAAGGCACCGGCGATCCGATTCCGATGGCTAATATTATATTGGAAGGGACAAAAACCGGTACTAGTACCGACAATAACGGATTCTTTAGTATCACAAGACTAACGCCCGGCAGTTATAAGCTTATAATCAAAGTACTCGGGTATAATAATTTCTCAAAGACAATACAAGTTGTAGAAGGCAAAACGGTAAATGAGAAATTCCAATTAGAAGAGATTGCTATTGAGTTGAAAGGTGTGGAAATTACACAAGAAAGACAAGACGCGCGCGAAGAAGTCAAAATATCACAAATCAGCGTAACAGCTGAAACCATTAAGAAAATGCCGAGTGTAGGTGGAGAGCCGGATATTGCCCAATACATGCAAATTCTTCCCGGTGTGGTGTCCAGCGGTGACCAGGGCGGGCAGCTTTATATTCGTGGCGGCCCACCTATTCAAAATAAAGTTTTGTTGGATGGCGCCGTTATTTATAATCCGTTTCACTCTATCGGTTTATTCTCTGTATTCGAAACGGATATTATACGAAACGTTGATGTTTATACCGGCGGTTTTGGTGGTCAGTTTGGTGGTCGCATATCTTCCATTATGGATATCACCACACGCGACGGAAACATGAAGCGTTTTTCAGGCAAGATTGGTGTAAATACCTTTACGGCTAAAGGTCTGCTCGAAGGCCCTTTTGCCAAAATGAAAGAAAATTCAAAAGTGTCTGCATCTTTTATGCTGAGCGCTAAAGGGTCCTTCCTGCAACACTCTTCACGTGCCTTCTACACCTATGCTGACTCTAACGGTTTACCGTATAATTTCTATGATATCTATGGTAAAATTACTATCAATGCAGGTATGGGAAGTAAGATTAGTTTATTTGGTTTTTCATACAACGATCAAGTGAATTTTAGTGATGTTACAAAACTCAGCTGGCGTGCCGGCGGTGGTGGTATTAACTTTGCTTTTGTTCCCGGACAAGCCAACGTGCGTATTGAAGGTATCGTCAGTTATTCCAGCTATAAAATAGATATGGAAGAATCCATTGCTCCACCCCGATCCAGCTTGATCAACGGGTTTAATATCGGTCTTAATTTCCACCAATTTTTCGGTACTGATAAACTAACGTATGGTATTGAAGCGTTAGGCTTTACTACTGATTTTAGATTTGTAAATGCCAATAACCGCACCATCTATCAAACAGAGAACACGACGGAAGTAGCTACCTTTATCAAATATAAGTTCAGCAGATGGGGGTTGGTTTTAGACCCTAGCTTCCGCATACATTATTATGCCTCACTTAATAATGTATCGTTTGAACCACGCCTGGGGGTTAAATATAGCATCTTTGACTGGTGGCGTATCAAAGCAGCCGGCGGTATGTATTCTCAAAACCTTGTGGCAGCCAACTCTGATCGGGATGTGGTTAATCTCTTTTACGGCTTCCTCTCAGGATCCGAAAATCTGCCTAAGAAATACCATGGTGATGAAGTTGGTTCTAAACTCCAAAAAGCTCAACATGCTATCATCGGTATGGAATTCGACATTACCAAACTTCTATCTATCAATGTTGAAGGATATTATATGAACTTTCAGCAAATCATCAATATCAATCGTAACAAATTGTATGATGATAACGGCGAGAATGCTACCAAGCCGGAATACCTGAAAAAGGATTTTATAGTAGAGTCAGGCTATTCATGGGGCGTAGATTTCACAGCCAAGTTTGAATGGAAGAATTTGTATATATGGCTGGTATATTCACTTATGAAAACTGAACGTACCGATGAAATACAAACGTATGCACCGCATTTCGACAGACGACATAATATCAATTTGGTGGCGAATTATCGTTTTGGAAAGAAAAAAGGCTGGGAAGTGAGTGCCCGTTGGAATTTGGGTTCCGGATTCCCCTTCACGCAAACACAAGGGTTTTATGAATTTCTCGATTTCCAAGACGGTATCAATACAGACTACACAACCGACAATGGCACATTGGGTATCCAATATGCCGATATCAATAAAGGTACCTTGCCTTGGTATCATCGCTTAGATATCAGTATCAAGAAAATTTTTACGTTCGGGAAAAATTTACAACTGGAAGTGTCGGCCGGTGCGTCTAACCTCTATAACCGCGAAAATATTTTCTATATTGATCGTGTGACAGCTCAACGCATCAACCAATTGCCTATCCTTTACAATTTCGGATTGAATTTTGAATTCTAAGAGGTTAACATTGCTGTTTTTTTCTTACATTAGTATAAAATAACCAGGTGTTGAAGCTCCATTTACTCTCTTTCCTTTTTGCGTTTTTATTGAGTTCACTGTTAGTTCAAGCCCAATCTCATATCCTTTCGGATATGCTGCCAACTGACGCGATTCAGTTTCCATCTACTCTACAGGAAAATATAGATATTCGCCCCAAAACAATTATTTTAAAAGTTAAACCGGCATACCGTTCTTTTTGCCAAAACAACGCTGTACAAGTTCAAGCTCTTCAACCCATTTTATCCAGATTATTACCTATTGAGATTCATAAATTATACCCGCATCATACACCTCCCGAACGTCCATTTAATTCATACGGCCAAGCGCTTACTGATCTTTCTCTCATCTATCAATTATCGTATCAGGCCGACATTCCTGTATTAACAGTCGTAAATCAAATAAATGCATCCGGCGTGGTATTATATGCTCAACCTGCTTTTATCGCTCAACCTCTGCATGACAATCAGGTACTGTTCACGCCCAACGACACCAGTATTTCCCTTCAATGGTATCTAAATAAAATCGGTTGTTTTCAAGTTTGGGACAGCACACAAGGCGATACCAATGTGGTAATAGGTATTGTAGATGGAGGTACTAACTTCACACACCCCGATTTGGTCACCAACGTCTATTATAATTATGCCGACCCGATAGACGGGATTGATAACGACAACGATGGGTATATTGATAATTTCAGAGGCTGGGATGTGGGTGATAATGACAATAATCCTCAATATATCGGTGCTTTCAATAGCGCACATGGCACATCCA
>JAIXKU010000068.1 GCA_026936045.1 Flavobacteriales bacterium | reverse complement strand
GCCATACATCTGTAGCCATAGCTGATGCATTAAGAGCAACAAATGCTGTATTTGTTGAAGTACATATTTCAAATATTCATGCGCGAGAATCTTATCGCCATCAACTATTGTTTGCTCCGTTTGCTTTAGGGATGATAAGCGGTTTTGGGCTAGAGTCGTATCGGATGGCGATTATGTATTTCTTGTCTCAGTCTGCGTAAATTTGGATTCTAATAGCCTAAACTCTTTCAATCCTCTCACATAAAAATCATAGACGATGCTGCCTTTGTATATACAATTGGAGTTCTTCTTTTTCTGATGTTTCCTTTTTCTCAACGTAGCCGGCAATTGCCGGTAGAAGCTTATATGTGCTTTGAATATGGCTGCCAATTGCTGCCAGCCATTTTTCTTTTTGAGAAAGGAGAAAGCTGCTATACCGTCAAGTATGAGTCGGCCAGTAATGATGAAAAAAAGAAACGACCCGTACCGGTTTTTAGTTATAAGAATAAGGTTATTTCTGAAATTCAGATAGGTCTTCATGGGGCTTCCCATTGAAAGTGTGCCGCCACCCACATGATAGACGCAGGAGTCGGGATGATAGACGATACGATAACCTAAATGTTGAATACGCCAGCATAAGTCAATCTCTTCCATGTGAGCAAAAAGATCTTCATCTAATGCACCGGCTTGTTTAAAAAGATCTGCTCTGACAAAAAGTGCAGCACCACTTGCCCAAAAAATATCTGTTATATCATCATATTGTCCTGTATCGGCTTCTGTTTCTGAGAAAATGCGCCCTCTGCAAAACATATAACCCCATTTGTCCATAAACCCGCCGGCAGCACCGGCATATTCAAACATCTCTGGTTGATAGTAGGATCTTATTTTTGGCTGCATGGCGCCGACAGATGGATGCTCATCCAAGTAACGGATGATGGGTTGAATCCAATCTTTCGTTACCTCTACATCCGAATTAAGTAATACATAATAGGTGGCTTGGATTTTTTCTAATGCACGATTATACCCGCCAGCAAACCCCCAGTTTTTCTCTAAACATAGAATACGAACGGATGGATAATTTTCTTTCAACCATTCTACAGAGCCATCTGTTGAAGCATTATCTGCAACCCAAACTTCTGCTACCGATAGAGAATATTGTGTAACGGAAGGCAGAAACTGACGAAGCCACTCTTTCCCATTCCAGTTTAATATAACGACAGCTGTTTTAGTCAATGCAAGTAGTTGTTCAACAAAAGTAATTGTTTAGATCATATTTCTTTCCTGTCAGGTTCAATCTTCTTTTTATTTTTGCTTTATGAATAGAAAAGAACGTTATGCCTATGTTCTGAAATGGTTTAAGAAGAACATGCCGGATGCGCAAACAGAATTAGTGTATCACACGCCCTATGAATTATTGGTAGCGGTTATTTTATCTGCACAGTGTACGGATAAACGTGTGAATATGACGACGCCGGCGTTCTTCAAAAACTTCCCGAATGTATATGCTTTGTCACAATCTACTCCCGAAGAGATATTTACCCTTATAAAAAGTATCAGCTATCCCAATAATAAAGCTCGTCATTTATCAGGTATGGCAAAGAAGATATCTGAGGAATTTGGAGGGGATGTACCAGGCACTGTTAAGGAGCTTATGAGTCTGCCGGGCGTTGGACGAAAGACGGCTAACGTCATTCTGAGTGTGGCTCATAATAAACCTGCTATGGCTGTTGATACACATGTGTTCAGAGTTGCACACCGCATCGGGTTGGTACCTTCAACAGCCAATACACCGGATAAAGTAGAAAAAGTACTTGTTTCATATATTGATGAAGAAGATATGGCCAAAGCGCATCATTGGTTAATTCTGCATGGACGTTATGTATGCCTTGCCAGAAAACCATTATGCAGTCAATGCGGTATTCGGTCGGCATGTCTTTATGGTATGAAAAATAAGGAGAATGTGTAATAAGATCTTAATGCTTCTTAACAAACTCTTCAATAGAATCCCATTGCAAAGCATAATAAATCCCTGTACCTTTCGTTTTTTTTACGTAATATAGTTATATGAAACAGCAGTTGAGAAAATACAGAATGTTTTTAGCCGGATTATTTGTCGGTGTAATCTCTATTCTATCTGTAAGCTACGATCATTATTTTGAAGTATCAAAGAATCTTGAAATTTTTTCTACGTTATTCAAAGAGCTGGATATTTATTATGTGGATGAGATTAATCCGGGCGATCTTACCAAAACCGGTATTGATGCCATGCTTGAATCTTTGGATCCATACACTAATTATATTCCGGAGTCGGAGATGGAAGACCATCGCCTTTCTACCACCGGACAATATGGAGGTATTGGTGCTGCTGTAAGTAAACGAAATGAATATGTCGTTATCAGCGAACCATATGAAGGATATCCTGCGCAGAAATCCGGTTTGATGGCCGGAGATAAGATTGTCGAAGTAAACGGTCAATCTGTAAAAGGGAAATCCACAGATGATGTTGTTAAGCTTTTGAGGGGAGCACCTAATTCAACAGTGCAGATATCTGTTTTGCGCGAAGCGAAAAAAATTGATTTTAATGTCTTGCGCGAAGAAGTGAAGATTAAAAATGTGCCGTATTACGGCGTGCTGGATAATAATATTGGTTACATTAAATTAAAAGGATTTACAAATAATGCCGGCAATGATGTGAAAGATGCATTGAATGCCCTGAAACAGAATAATAAGTTGGATGGCGTTATCCTTGACTTACGAGGCAATCCGGGAGGCCTGTTGCGTGAAGCTATTAATGTGGTGAATGTTTTTGTCGAACGCAATCAGTTGGTTGTAAGTACAAAGGGTAAAGTGGATGAATGGAATAAATCTTATAAGACACTTAATATGCCGGTGGATCGGGATATGCCGTTGGTGATACTGGTAAATCGTGGCTCGGCATCTGCCTCAGAAATTGTTTCCGGTACAATTCAGGATTTGGACAGAGGGATTATCATCGGTCAGCGTACGTTTGGAAAAGGGCTGGTACAATCAACTCGGCCTTTGGTGTATAATACACAATTAAAAGTAACCACTTCCAAATACTATATTCCAAGCGGTCGTTGCATTCAGGCATTGGATTATTCAAAGAGAAATCCTGATGGAAGTGTAGGCACTATTGCCGACTCGTTACGTAATGCCTTTAAAACTAAGATTGGGCGTGTTGTGTACGATGGAGGAGGTGTTTACCCGGATATTCAACTCAAGTCAAGAAAGTATAGCAATGTATTGCGCACACTTTTAGCGAAATATTTGATATTTGATTTTGCCACACAATATAGATCTGCACATCCCAATATTTCAACGGCACGTGAATTCAAACTAACAGATCAGGAATATGAGGGTTTTCTCTCATTCCTCAAAGGCAAAAATTATGAATACACCACGGAAAGCGAAAAGTTGCTCGAAGAATTTAAAGCGATATCTGAAAAAGAAAAATATTTCGACTCTATTCAGCAAGAATATAATGCGTTGCTAGAAAAGAAGAAGCAGACCAAGAGTAACGATGTTATCAAGTTTAAGGATGAAATCAAGGAATTCCTTATTGACGAAATTGTATCTCGTTATTATTATCAGCAAGGAAGGATAGAAGCCTCTCTTATGGTTGATCAGGAAGTGCGTGAAGCTATATCTGTTTTACGTGACACGAAAAGATATAATGAAATTTTGTCTCCATCCTTTGTTATTAAAGGTACGGATGAAGAAGAAGCCGGCTCTGATATGGATTTAGAAATGGAGGATGAATAAACATGCAGCAGCCATCTGAATCGTCATGTATAACAAAGCAGCAAGAACTGTATTTCTCCATCTTAATCCCCAGTTGGAATAATCTTCCTTATCTGAAATGTTGCATACAGAGCATACAAAAGCACTCGGTCTTTCCGCATCAAATCATTGTTCATGTGAATGAAGGCAATGACGGCACACGTGAATGGTTGGATAAAATGCGAATAGCTTATACGCTATCTTCTGAGAATATTGGTATTTGCAAAGCCATGAATCAATCGGCAACGCTGGCAGCTTCGGATTATTTGTTGTTTTTAAATGATGATATGTACGTCTTGCCAGGATGGGATAAGGCATTGATGGATGCAGCGCTGCAATACCCCGATCATCGGTTCTATCTATCAGGTACGCTGATTGAACCACTATCATCCGGTAACAGATGTGCCATAGCGCCATTCGATTTTGGCCGTACCCCGGATGCCTTACAGGAAGAAGAACTCTTAAATACTTATTCTTCTATCTCCTGGCATGATTGGTATGGTGCTACATGGCCACCTTCATTGGTACATCGTATTTATTGGAATAAAGTGGGAGGGTATAGCGAAGCTTTTAGTCCCGGCTTGTATTCCGATCCTGATTTTAGCATGAAGCTCTGGCGCATAGGTATTCGTGTATTTAGAGGTGTGGGAGCCTCAAGAGTTTATCATTTTATGTCTAGAACAACTGCCCGAATACCTATGAACAACGGGCATCGGCAATTTGTGAAGAAATGGCAGATGACGGCGCGTTATTTTACGCAGCATATCCTAAAAATGGGAAAGCGTTTTGAAGGGAAGCCGTTGCAAGGCCATGATGAATGTAAAGCCTCTTTTTGGCATAGACTTAGACTTAGATTACCTTTAAC
>JAIXKU010000122.1 GCA_026936045.1 Flavobacteriales bacterium | reverse complement strand
GTATTATACCGGATTACATGCCCCAGTACTTGACATTACAGGTTCTTTGAAAGCACCCACACTTTTCGGAGACCAGAACCTGTTAAAAACGCCCCGGATTGATCCTGCTATGACGCCGAACAACCAGAACACCGGCTTTTTAATCAAAAGTGATCCCATCGGTGCAGATATCTACGTGAATGGTGAATACATGGGAAAAACCCGGACATTAAACTCGCTAAAAGTATTCGGGCTTGAATCCGGTAGCAATGAGGTGGTCCTGTCCTATCCCGGGTACCACGATTATAAACAGAATTTCTCCCTGTTTCATAACGAGGTTCTGTACATAAATGCAATACTGAAGCCTCTTTAGACCACGACAGGATAAAAAGCTCCGGATATCGCTCTCCAGATAGTGCCTGCCAAAAATTGGAAAAAATTATTTTTTGAATTGCGACTCCACTTTTTCCTCGTACTGGTAGGCGAGTTCATTCCTGAAGAGCTCAACCTTTTCTGAAACATGTTTTTTCATCATTGCATCCAGAAAAGCCGGATCCTTGGCCATTTCAACATATTCGGCATAAAGCTTTGGAAATATGATAGAAAGTTCCTTTTTTTCCACCCCGTCAAGAATGGCTTTTACCGCATCTTCGACCGATATCGAGTCAGGAGGAATATTTCCCTTAAAGATAGGGGTTGCCACGTTGCCAGGATAGACGACAGTAAAGAAAATATTTCGTGGTTCATACTCATACCGGAGAGAGTTTGAAAGCCCTGCTACTGCACACTTGGTAGCAACATATACCGGTTGAAATGGTGAAAATAGCAGTGCTGCAACCGATGAAGTGTTGATGATATGGCCGCTTCCCTGTCTTCTCATGCATTAAGGCCGCATAATTCCAAATACCACGCCCCAGAGATTGATGTCCACCATATCCTTCCATAACTCCGGGGTTACAAGTTCATACGGATAATTCTGACTGATTCCTGCATTGTTGAAGAGATAATCAAGACGACCGTCTCTGGCAACACAGTCACTGACCATCTTTTCAACCGCAGCATTATCCCTGACATCAACTGCTGCAAATCTTACCTTTGGATATTTTCCAAGAGTCTCCTGTGCTTTTTCAACACTGGACTGCCTGCTGCCGATGACATGCACAACAGAGCCCCTTTTAAGCAGTTCTTCACAAAGTCCAAATCCGATCCCGGAGGTCCCTCCGGTTACAATAACAACCTATCTTCAAATGGTTTGTCATAGATACATCACCTAGCGAAGTGAACGCAAGGTCCATACGCATCCAGGATCTTCAAAAGACCCTTCAAGGTGGCTTACAGAAGAGCGCAGGCAGAGATGTACTGCACCATGGATGCCGCATCTGTGTAAGTTCTGCCATTTTATCACCCCGGCAGATGAACCAGAAGTATTGTCACCGGGTAGTGGTGGCCCTGATAGGCAGCTTTGGGTATGACTTTGCAAGCATCCTCCGCAGCTTTGGGAGCCTTCCGTACCGTTGTCCGGCTCTCTTCTGCGATATGGTCTCTCCATGGTAGCTCTTCCAGGAATGTCCGTCCTTCATTCGTACATTGACTGACAGGGACTTATCCATATCGGTAATCGGGAATATCGTAAACCGGGCTCCCTGCCTTTCCCTTATCCAAGAATTGGAGCGTTATTTCCCCAGCACATGATGAAATGCCCGTCTATCGGTTCTTTAGTTCTCTTCCGGGGTTGGACCACCACCAGGAATACCTGAACCCCCCATCCATTGAACTGCATTGCATTTCTGATAATTTACCACCATGAGAGGTTCAATAATATCGAACTCCTCAGGGATCAGTTCACGAAGCGGGGCCATTTCGGTCATATACGAGATGGTGATAGATGTTACATCATCATAAGCCCATTTTCCTCCTTGTGGTGCATATCCTATGATATGGGCAGGCATCCGGTGAGTGAGACCATCCTCCTTATCTTTAATTCTCATTCGTCTCCTCCTTCTTTAAGCTGGAAAAATAGTATATAGCAAAACTATCTGCAATGATTCAGGTAGTGTACTAATAACTATGAAGTGCAATTAGTCTGCACGCCCCGGAATACCCTTCCGCTTCCCGTTAATTCCAGGCCGAAATCAATGCACTATAAAAGAAATAAACAGACATGTTACATATAAGTAATCCTATACGCAGCCCGTCTGCAATAATGATTAAAAAATGACATCTCTCCCATCTTTGGGAAGAGTAGCTTCAAATTGGCAACCATGAAGCTTTGTGCATGCAGGCCATTTCGTCTCGCTATCTACCTGTGTTGTCCTGCAGGAGAACATATGCCTGCAATTTTCGCGCTCATATGGTTTGTATTCAATGTCCAGGTGATATCTCAGGCAATCGTGAAAAAGGCACCAAAATGACTGGTGGAGTACATTTTACAAAACACCCATGAGGCATCGCTTCATGCTTAACTCATGAAAAACAGTAACCTTCAAGTCACCAATAATAATTTGGGTAGTGAAAGTTGATGTGTGTACCGATACTCACGTTTCCAGGTGTTGAGTAAATCTGATTCAAAGACGGAGAACTCATATCGTAAACGGTCCGGAGAGATGCCCTCAGACCAGTTCTTATCGAACATACCTATCCTGCAGGTGGACCCCTCGTCTATGCTGTGAGTGAAGGCCCAACAAGCCTGACAGCACATACAGTGCCAGAAGTCGCCATCATATTCCGCGTGCGAGAGAGGAGGGGGACCTTACCAGGTTTAGGTGAAGGGTGAAAGTGAAAGACTTTCGAGATTTTTATAAAGAAACAGATATAATCTATTTATTTGAATGCTATCTTCTCTAAGGTAAAGTTCATCTTTTACTTGAAGTTCACTTGAGTTGATGCCTGCCCACAATTTATGAATATTGAAGACCCCTTTACTTATTGCAGTGCCTCCTAGCCGCAAATTGATATATATCATATAACATCGTAGAAACCTAGAGGGAATATAATTCGTTCAGGGAATATTTACTGCGATCTGATATTAAAGCCTTGGGTATTGAGATTTACAGTTATTCTAAAGAGGATTTAAAACAGGAAAGATCCCTTTTCGAAGTTCCGATTTGTTGCGGCGGTGTTATTTCCGATTATGTTCCATTTTTCTTTACTAATCGGCCTCCGATGCTTTTAAGTATAAAGTATAGATTCGGTTCACAAATTCAGCGGAGATTTCTGCATCTTGTTTCATCGGTTGAAGCCATTATAAATTCAGATTTGCCTTTTTGTTATACAGATGGGCATGCAATAATGAGTTTCACCGACTTTTATGAGGATTTAGAACTTTTAGAAGAAGTTATTGATTGGGTTGATAGAGAATGGTTATTGGGCTGATACTGAAGATGATAATGACAGAAAGAGGAGAAAACAAGCTGAATTTTTAGTTTACAATAGATTGCCTTGGTCATGCATAGAATCAATTGTCGTGAAAGACAATAGTATAAACAACGATGTCAAGGAAATCTTGAAAAGGTTGCGGGAGGATCCAAACTTTTCATATGACCTTGATATTCCAATAGTGACTAAACCTGATTGGTACTACTAATGATGATCCAGGGAGAAGGCAATCTACTTAAAGCGGATGTTGATGCTCTTGTAAACACAGTGAATACTGTTGGAGTTATGGGAAAGGGCGTTGCTTTAGAATTTAAACTCGCGTTTCCGGATATGTATCGCCAATATAAAAAGGCATGCAAAAACGGTGAAGTAAACCCTGGGAAAATGTATTTGTATCATGTTAATGGCTTGACCAAACCTTCTCTAATCATAAATTTTCCAACAAAAAGGCATTGGAAAGAAAAATCCAGACTCTCTGATATTGAAGATGGGCTTAAAGATCTAGTTCGAGTTGTTAAGGAACTAAAAATAAAATCAATAGCTTTACCGCCATTGGGGTGTGGCTTGGGTGGTTTAAATTGGAAGGATGTTTATCCTCGGATTGAATCTGCATTTAATGAAATACCAGAGGTAACTGTAATTGTTTTCCCTCCCTTGAAGACATTTACCCCTATAGACCCAGTTATCAGAACATCTAAACCTAAACTAACCTGGATTAAATCTAACATTTTAAGGATTTTTGAAAGATATTGCCTCTTTGATTATTCTTTGAAAAATATTGAAGCACAGAAGTTGCTGTATTTCTTCCAAGAGTCAGGAGAGAACTTAGGTCTTACATTTGTCAAAGGATTATATGGCCCATATTCAAACAAGATTGGATATCTACTTACTGACATAGAGGGTCATTATACAACTGGTCATTCCACAGGGAGTAATCATCCAAACGGAATTATTCGGATACTACCCAAGGTCCATGATGAAATAACAGAATTTATTGAAAAGAATCGAATGTTTCACCCTGATAGTGAAGACCGCATTAATAGGTTATACAACTTAATACGCGGATTCGAAACTCCTTATGGGCTAGAATTGCTTGCAACTGTTCATTGGATTTGTACCAAAGAAACTCCAGCTCCCATGGAGTTGCATGATGTGATAAATGCAGTTCAGAACTGGAATGAGCGTAAGAGAGTAAATATGAAACCGAAGCATATCGAAGTCGCATGGAAGAGGCTTATAGACGAAGGCTGGATCCTAATAAACGATAATTAAAGAATCCAATTTTTCCGCATAAAAAAATTTTTCAAGGTATTATCCCTTTTATAATGAGACTCTATTC
>JAIXKU010000056.1 GCA_026936045.1 Flavobacteriales bacterium | reverse complement strand
GTTCTATATAAAGTGGTAAAGAAACTATATCTCCAGGCAACATTCCTCCGACTCCTGTTGAAACTCCTCCAGCCGTTACCCCCCCATAAAAAATATCCTGATGAAAAAGTTTTTGGGCTTTCAGCAGGTCGATTTTGCAAAAAAGCAAACCAAGAAGCAGAGCGATATGTAAAACGAATCGTTTCATAGAAATAATCCCTGTTCTGTTAAAAACAGAACAGGGATTTGGAATTTAATTATTGATTAAAAGTTTTTTAGTTTCGAGAAGTTGGGTATTGCTGAACAGTTTTACAAAATAAACACCGGGTATCAATTTATTGGTGTTCACAGTAACTAACCTGTTTTCTCCGCTAAACGAATACGAAGCAACCAACTGCCCTGTAATGTTGTAAATTTCAAGAGTTGGGTTATTTAACAATTCATCTCCTTTAATTTCTAAGTTTACCAAACCACCATCAGAAGGATTTGGATAAATAGATAAAGAACTTTCTTTAGTTGAAACTTCTTGCTGTTCTTGATTGTTCTGCCCCATACGCAATCCACTTCCGATTGGTTCAAGTGGCTCTACAATGGCTAAGAACAAGCTGTCAAAAGTAAGGGAAAGCAATGCCTCAGCCCTTACTGCGTTTATGCGGTCGTTAGGGTCGTAAGCCACGTATTCCACTTCCTGTTTAATATTAGGGTCAGTAATTAACGCAAAGCAGGAGGAGGGCAGCTCTCTTACTTCCTGATACACATCGGCCATTTTTACATAGTTGTCGTAGCCGTATTCAGTAGCAATTTCATTGCGTGTTTCAGCCGTTTTCACCGAATCGCCTTTGGCAATATAGGTGTCGCAAAGCTGTTTTTTGCGTATTTCTATGTTTTCTTCTTTCAGAATAAGTGCCACGCTGTCAAGTGGATTTCCTGCCAGTGTATCGCTTAAAAACAGACGAATACGCTCATCAATCAGGCTGTTTCTTTCCGCTTTGTTAAAGCTGATTTCATTGTTCAAATAGGTCATAGCCGAAGTTCCAGTTTGTGCATTGTTAATTTGGTTTTTAATTCCGTTTGGAATACTCATAGCATTTAACGCATTTAGCACCGCAGAAGATACAGGCGAATTGGCTAAAATAATTTGCTGAATATGCCCTGCCGGAGGATTGGTAGCCAAATAAGCCAACAATACCTCGTCAGAAAGGTATGGAGAGGCCAGTATTAAGGCATTTTTTACATTTCCACTGCTTTGTGTGGCAATAATATTTAGAAGATATGCTGAACTTCCTCCGTCAATCAGGTTTTCCTTATCAGCAATAACCTGTTTTAAAGAATCGGATTGTGATTTAAGTATTGAATGAACAATTATTCCGTCTTTAATTTTTGTAGGACAAGATTGCGTATTGCTGAAATAAACGGGGTAGCTTGGATTAAACGATTGATAAGGGGCAATAATTGCAGTATTATAATAAAGCGGTGTTGTAATTAAGTCAGCATGATGTGTATATTGAAAATTCAATACCACATTATTGGCAGCAATATCATTTTGCGGGTGAAAAACAGAATGACTGAAAAGATTGCCTGCCGGGGCTTTTAGGGCGTTAATCGGGTCGGATATAGGGCTCACCGCAAATCCTTGATGGTAATCAATTCTACCTGATGTTACAGCCAAATCTGCCTGATACAAATCATTGTAAAAAGTGTTACATCGAAACTGTAATCCTTCATTAGATGGGTCAGAGTCTCCATACAGGTAATTTTGACCATTAATGCCTTGTGCTTGTCCGCCAATTTTAATATCATGAAACTGATTTTTATAAATTTCATTATGGAGGTTCCCCGAATTGTTTACAATTACACCATAAGTATTTCCCGGTGCAGACGCATTTGGGTCGTTATACTCAGTAAAAGTATTTTCTTCTACTTTATAACCGTGGCAAGCGTTCAGGTACATACCGTAAGTTTGCGTTACCGGATTAGGTGTTGCAGACCTGAACACTTCAAAATCGTTTCTAGTAAATGTTGCAAAATCCGGTCCTCCAAGGTATGCTCCAAAGAAGTTGTTGATGAATTTGTTTCTGTCTGCCTTTACAGTTCTTAATGGCCCCGCTAATGCCCGTATGCCGAAATATAAATCCTGAAAGACATTAGGGTCGAAACTGTTACAGGGGAATGTCATGCTTAAACAGCGAGCATTTACAAAATAGTGTGCATCAACGCTGTAAATTCCCCAGCCCCTTTGAGAATAATTATACAAATTAGGTGTCAGGTTCTTAAAGTCGTTTCCATAAAAACCAATTCCAACCACATCGTGCATAAACACGTGGTAAACGGGATAATAAACAGGATTATTTAATAAACCGTTTGTTGTAAATTCACAATTGGTAAAGCGGCTTTGGTTGTTTACGTTATTGGGAGCTATGTATCTTCTAAATTCAACATCCTGACGATTATTTTTAAAATATGAATTGGTTGCCTGAATGATACCTCCTGTATAGTTAAAATCGTAGGAAGTAAAGTTGAACGGGTAGTTTGGCTGGGAATTAATTTTAACGGCAACTGCACCCTTTAAAGCGTGTTCTACCACCGAGCCGTTATTCATAATAAACCAAGCTTGCTGGCTGGTAGAATAAGGTGTTTGATTTTGGTTAACGTGCCCATAAACCTGTACACCCAACCACATAGCATTGGGGTTGCAGCGGTCATCTACGGTAAATGTGGTGTTATTCAAAATCAGCTTTCCACCGGCCAATGCACCTGTTCCACGTTCTACTACAACCTTTGCCCCGGGAGCAAATTTAAAAGTCATATTTTGGATGGTAACTGTTTTGCCTGCCGGAATAATTAATTCTTTCTCGATGAGTACAATACCGGAAGTAGAAGCAAAGGGATTGGTAGTAGTGCCGGGCGTCCATGTAGCATTAGCAGGAGCGGTAAAAGTTTGAGCGTTAAAAAAAGTATTTGTAATGCAACATTGAATATTGGCAAAAAAATGGGAAGTATAATCCATTCCGTCTATCTGGTCGGGCAATGTATAAGAAGAAACAGGAGAAGGTCCTGCATAATCAAGTGTTTGGTAATAGGAAACAGGAACTGCCGAATTTACCCAGTTAGCGGGATTAGGAGTATTTGGGTTGCTTAATGTTGCAAGGCGATTATTTGTTGCAAAATAAATTTTTCCGTCTTTTCCAAGTTCAATCTGCGTAAACTGAAAATCGTTTTGATTAGTAACATTTAAAGCAAATGCCGTATTGGTAGCAACGTCAATGTATTCAATAGGGTTTGGATGTTGTGGATTGGTTTTGTGAGTAACGTAAAGATAATCTCCGTTGGGAGAAAATTCTAATCCAAACACATTTGCTTTATTAGTTCCCGTTGCATAAAAATAGTGCAGATTATCTGTTCCGGGAATAACATTGCCGTTAGCATCCAAGTCAGCATAGAATATATTGTGGCTGATATTATTGCCAATGTTTGAGTTGGTAGAACTACAGGCTATGCGGTAATTGCCGTTGGGCAAATCAACAAGTTCCACTTCTGCTCGTTGTTCCTGCGATTCAGAACCTCCGGCATTAATGATGTAGTTATCGTAGATAAGCCCCGATGAAGTAATTTTTAATCTGTATATACGGTCAATACCATCGTGAAGAAAAACCAATCGGGAATTATCAGGTCTTAATTTAGTAGCAGCATACCCCATCCTCCTTCTGAACCAAGTGCTAGAAGGAAGTATGTTTGAAAGATTGAAGGTGTTTTCATTAGTATAAACAAGCCCGCCCAATCTTCCAGGAGTCCAAATATTTGGAATACTAAGGTCTAAAATGGAGTAAAATGGTCTGGCAAAATTGCCTTGGGAAGAAGAAAAAATGTAATACCGCTGGCAATTACCGGGGTCGGGAACGATGCATATTTCCTGCCCACCTGGAATTAAGCCAAAGGAGTTATTATACATTTCGTCAATCAGGTAGCCGTCTTTATCGAATACTTTGCCGTCAATTATAAAAAACAGCAAACGACCGTTTGCATCCTGCATAGCATTATGTACGTGCTGGGCTTGTTCACCCTTGTAGTCCTGCCCGGGAATGGGGCCGTTGGGAAGGGTTAAAGGGCTACTAAGATCATTATTGTAGTACTTATTTGGCAAACTCCAAATATTGTTTTGTGTTTGGGCTTGTGTACTGTTTAAAGTAGCAGCAAAGCCAATTATGGCCAAAAAAATTTTGCTGAGCCATTTATTTATGTTGTTTTTTGTTTTCATGATTGTTGTTTTATGAGTTTATAAAATTACGTTATTTATTCAATTCAGTAAGCCATTTTCTGTCAGTTAAGGAGGGAGAAATTTATTGTCAACAAAAAGTTTGTATTTAGGTGTCAGTCGGTGTGTTGGCAAAAAAGCAAGTGTTTGGCAAGCGAAGTATTTGCCTGTGAGTTGGGGCTTGCCAAACTTTTGCATTGTGTGTCGGCAAGTCAGCCGAAGAACTTTATTTTTTGTACCGTCAGTCATTTTTTTGCATGTTTGCTAATGGCTGCCCGGCTAACCCCATGTGTCGGGGTGATGATAATCACACCGATATTGGGTTTAGGCGGTAGTTATGCCAAGCGAAGCGAGCGTAACTACCGAGTACCGGGCAGCCATTATGCCCAACGAGAGCGAAGCGGAGTTGGGCATAACGGGCCGGCGATAAAACAAGTTGCCGAAGGCAATTTGCCCGAAGGGCGTAG
>JAIXKU010000223.1 GCA_026936045.1 Flavobacteriales bacterium | reverse complement strand
CATGATATATATACCGAAACCGCCACCATAGAAGATGGATGGGAATGGGAAAAAAATCCGGATGGCTCTGTTCGTACAGATAGTTTAGGCAATAAAATAAAGCGTATTCTCTATAGGGATGTTGTAGCAAAAATAAACCGAACAGAACAGCGTAAAGAAAGCCTTATCAGAGCCTGGTTTCTGCTAAGTCCTGCCGGAACAGATCAGCCTCTGATGAAAGAACCTATTCAGGGCTCATCTATTTTTCTTAATCAATATGCCTTTGCTAGCGGCGACAACAGGGCGCTGTCTGTAAAAAGCATACAACTTCTGCAGCAAAAACCATTACCCTATCCAAGTCATACGGAGATGATGATGCTTGCTTCACAATCTTTTGGTAATATTGTACTCGAAAAAGTCAATCAAACGCTGAATCTGATTCGCTAATGAAATACTTAATAGGGTTCTGCATATTATTATTTCCATTGCCAACTATTGCACAGTTTGCAGACATCCTGAGTATTGAGAAGTTGACAATTACCTCGCAGGTTGAAGAAAAGGGAGTGAAAGGTGTTCAACTCAGCGCTTACGTGTATTGCAAGACATCATCCGCCGCGTGGGATTCTACCACATGGTATATTTTCCCAGAGATTATCAATAAAAATCAAAAAGTCGTATTCTCGCCTACGAGCACACCGGGCACATATAAAACAACCGCTCCACGTAAGGATTACGTGAACCTGTCCTTAGCAAAAAACACCCGTTCTTTGGTTCGTTTTTTTATTCCTTACCGCCGTATTTTAGATAATCCGGGTAAACAAGCCTTTACGTTTCGTTTATCCATCTGCGATAAAAGAAAAATAATAACAGAGCCGCTGATTGTCTCTCAAATTACAGACCTTACTCTCCCTGAAGTTTATATCGTCAGCGTAGATTTAAAATCAGCGGAAGTACAAGAGGGTGCTTACGATAATCCCGGACAGAATATTCCAATATTAGGCATGTTCTTCGGTGAAAGATCTAAAACCGGGAAAGGGTATCCGGACGTTGTATGGGATATACGTATAGGTTCAGACATTATTTTCGAATCAGACGAAGCCACTAATGAATTTTTCGCCAAGCCCGATCGAGCCGTTTTTCGTATCAGCGAAGACGATCCGGTACTTCTATCCGTGTGGGATAATGACGATTTCTCTTCGGATGATTTAATCGGCTCAAAGATGCTTACATTACCTGTCGGCCCGTTTTCTCAGGTTTATACTAACGATGCTTTCGGGAAAGTAATTTCAGCCGATTATACGGTTCAGAAAGTATCTATTCCATTAATCGAAAATATCAGACTGACGGCTCAAACAGGTAAGTACCAGGGTGTTTCCGGTTTATTTATAACGACGCATCAACAAATAATCGGGCAAGCGCCTGTTTCTATTCGTCCGATATTTACAAATGCCTCTTTTATCAAGATTGCCTCTGTTGCCTTTGCTAAAATTGTACACGGCACATTCTCGCCTACCTCATCCGGGAAGATTGAAATTCCGATACAATCGGATGATTCATTGGTACTGTTCATTCCACACTATGCCATGCATGAGCAAATGTATCCGGCTATACAGTATTATCTTGAAGGATATAATGTTTTAATAAAACAACATCGAGAAACAACCATCTTTTCTATTCCGTCCATTCAAGATATCCATTTTCAAGCCAATATAGAAGACGAAGCACAGGTCAAAGGGGTACACGGCGTAAAGATTGTACTTCAGATTGATGTGCCTGAGATGTACTTTGATGATTTGAATCCTTTTGAATTTAACTATGATGTAAAGATTACAACCGATGATGACAAGGACATCACCAACTTATTTGAACCACTTAATCGTCTTCGTGATACCGGATATGCCAATATCAGATTAATCCGATTACAAAAAGACCTTAGCTTCTTTATTCCTTATCATAAGATGAGCGAATATGATTATGTAAACCATATTCATGTAAATATTCAGGCTAAGATGAAGACCGACCATCTGATTATTGGTAATCTAAATCAGCATTTGAGCTATACCATTCCTTCGTTATTGCAGCTGCCATATATTTATATGTCTGTTAACAACCAACATACGCCTTCCGTATCTTATCAATATCATTTATTTCAGGGTGATACAGAAATAGGTGAATCAAATACGATTAGTTCGGGCAAGCAAGATCTTTTTATTAAAACTGACGGGCGTTATGTTCATCCGAAAGATCAATTTAGAATCGAATTGACAGGCCGTAATCGCGAAGGCGAAACCCGTGTACTAGGCACCTGGTCTAATAAAGGTGAGTTATTTCTCAACCGTAAGCCTCTCCGCTTACTCTCAACAGGTAAGGCTATTAAAAAGGGGAAAATAAGGTTTGAGTCTTATGAAGATTCTAAATAGTGTCATGTATCATACACGCGATGCCTTTAATTTCTTTATAATCCGATGGCCGGAACGTCCACTCATTTTCTGACGACGGGGTGTAACACATAAAGAATTCCCGACAAGGGTTATTCTTCTGTGTAGGGATTAAAGAAAATTTTGCTTCTGATCGTTTATTTTGAGGAATCAATGATATCACAAAGCCCAATAAGGTCTCTTCTATGCCTCTACCCATCACTCGACAACTCAAAACAAAATCTTCTACCATGAGTGTTTGCTGTTGTATAGAGATACCAATCAAACCGGTTAGGCCAGCATCTCCAAATTTATCTTTCACTGAAACGGTATAGAATAGATGTTCGGGATGAACGCTCCATTCCCATAGCACCTCATCACTCATGCGTCGGGTGCGCAAATTCATCTGATTGGTTTTGTTAAGCAGTTGAGCTGCACGGGTAAGATTAGTCTGCGACAACTTCTCTATTGTCACAACGGTTTCTAATGATTGAATCCATGTTTCGATATCCGCAAAGACGGAGGCGCTATTCTTTCGTTGTGATTCTGCGACATAGAGTTCACTGCGCATCAGATCTTCGTTGGTCAAAACACCCGTCGCCGGTATGCGTGTAAGCGTTTTTAAGAATGCGGGTACGGCCAGCTTATTAGTGGGAATAGCGGGAACCATCATATCGGGAAACACCTGAGCCACTCTGCTGCGTTCAACCGGATTATCGTCAATAAACAGTGTATGCTGTGCACCAATATTTAATTCGAAGAGTAGCGACTGTATATTCTTAGCTTTATCATCCCAGTTGATCTTCCAGTTAACAAAATCAGTTCTTCGTAATTGCATTTCCGGATGCCGATCAATCGCTTGCATAGCCGTTTGTTCATCATTTTTGCTTACGATGGCTAAGAGCAAGCCTCGTTTTTTCCAAAGCAATAATTGTTTCTGAACATCTACAAATGATTCACCTACTGCATCATGTCCGCCTAATCTTAATTGCTCCCATCCTTCATCTCCCACAATACCGCCCCAAAGCGTGTCATCTAAATCGGTTATCACCAATTTAATCGCCTCGCCATGCCATTGCTTCCATATCTCAGCAATATACACCGCCATGCGGTCGGTAACAGTTCTGTGCCAGGCTGTCTTGCTCAAATACCAAAGTTCAGGCGAGGCTGCATGCAAGCCGTTAGCAAGGGTGGGATAATGACCGGGCAAAAATGAAAAAGCGCCGGGATTTTCTATGGCTAATGTCGTAATGATGGTGTTCAGTAAATAGCGATTGAGTGATTGTACATTCTCAAACTGCGAATAAAATGCATCGGGATAGGTTTCAAAGCCGGTTAATAAAACACGTTCGGCCTTATCTTTCAAACGAAGAAAGAATTTCTTAAAGTGTTGCATATCATGTTTACCGATAGGTGCTTTCTCAAAATCCGGATAAATAGATTTGGGATGCGCCCAACAAACAATTAATGCATAGTGTTGATGCCAAACTGCGTGATTAGGATTTATCATCACTTGTGCCATCTGGTTAAAAGGAATGGCAACAACTTCTGCACCATCTAAATATTTTGACAGATATGATATCAAATTAGACTGATTGGTATCAGAGAGAATGAGTATCTGAGGCCTGGACGCGTTCATGATTTTTTATTCTTATCAAGAATATGATTAGCTAAAGTATCAATACTGGCCAATATACTCTCTTTCTTATCAAGTGTTTCGCTGATGTCAAATTGTATCTCTTGCGTAGCCTCGTTCTGATCTAGGATATCATCAAGTGTAACAAGAAAGTTTACTAATCCCATACTATCCAACACGCCTTCTTTCGTAAATCCCGGGCGAGAGAACAAGATCTGATCCGGCTGAGGTTGCAACTGTTCATCCGCCTCCTGCATGGTATTAAAATCGGCTACAGCCTGATAAATTATTTTAAGTAGTGCTTCTTTTGTTATCATACGACAAATATAATACAACCTCAGATATCATGTTATGATATACTATCCAGATTGATTTGTTAGATAAAAGGTAGGTAAATTTTCATTATGCATTCTTCACGGGAATAAACAACGACCCACATTGCGGGCATCCCGTCTCCATCTTGTGCATAGCCGGTATAAAATCAAAACCACAGTTCATGCAAGAAATCATTTGCTGTATCGGTTTGTTTTCTACGCCACACTGTTCGCAAATAATTTTCCGCACCTGCTCCGGATAAGTTATAGGATGGCCACATCCTAAGCATTGAGTTGTAGAAAGACTGATTTTCGGCAACTCGATATAATCTTCCTGCAAACCGAGATAGGTCAATAGG
>JAIXKU010000323.1 GCA_026936045.1 Flavobacteriales bacterium | reverse complement strand
TATCGTGGTATATATACCCGAGCTGTTTGATTAAAAACGGAAGCCTGATATTTAACAGGATATTTATCAATACGTTTATTTAGGCGCTTGTTTTCTATGGATGCATTCCATGTTTTACCGCGTATATACAAAGTAGGGTAAATATAAAACAGATCTACCTCTTTGAGAGAGTCCGTAATGGGAGCCTCATCAAAAGGAAGAAAATCTGCCGCGTCATTCTGAAATGGCAATGCACTCCAAGATGTTTTTAAGCTATAATCCGGTTGAGCAGGTATAGCTGAGATATCGGACGGTCGTTTGTCTTGTGCATGGCCGATACTTGCTATTACCCATGCTATAGATATTAAATACAAATATTTTCGAGGCATTTGTTTCATCTTAGGAACTCCATTGAGATAAGTGCAACCATCTATCGGTTTTTTCGTCAATACGGTGAATCAAATCGGATAATACTTCTGTAAGTTGGAGCAATTTTTCATGGTCTGTATGTACTTCAGATAACGCCTTTTCTAAGGCTACCTTTTCTTGCTCCAGTTTTGGCAACTCTATTTCTATTTGTTCAAATTCCAGCTTTTCTTTATAGCTTAATTTCTTTTTTTTAGCTTTAATCTCTGACGTCTCTTTTAATTCCTCTTTTTCGCTAGCCTTTTTTGTATCTGCTTGTTGTTTGATTCGGTATTCGGAATAAGTGCCACTAAAAATATCTATCTCTCCATCGCCTTTAAATATAAAGATTTGGTCAGAAAGTTTATCCATGAAGTACCTGTCGTGACTGACAATAATCATACAGCCCTGATAGGTCATGAGATATTCTTCGAGCTTGGTAAGCGTCATGATATCCAAATCATTGGTAGGTTCATCTATAATGAGGAAATTCGGATTTTTTAGAAGTACGGTAAGCAGATATAATCTTCTTTTTTCGCCACCGCTGAGCTTGCTTACAGGCGTGTATTGCATGTCAGGTGGAAAATCAAATTTGGTAAGCATTTGTGAGGCCGTCACTTTAGCACTCTTATCTATATCAATAACCTCTGCTATATCTTTGATTACTTCAATGACTCTTTTATCTTCTTTTAGAGAAATACCTTGTTGTCTGTAATAGCCAAACTCTATGGTGTCACCAATGATAATTTTACCTTCATCGGGTTTGAGTTCACCTGTCAGTATTTTTAGAAAGGTCGTTTTGCCTGTACCATTACTGCCTACAATACCTATGCGTTCTCCTTTTCTAAATGAATAGGAGAAGCGTTGAATTAATTTTTTCTCCCCGTACGACTTTGAAATTTTAATCAGCTCTACAATCTTATTACCCATGCGTGTCATTCGCATATTGATTTGAAGCTCTTTCTCTTTTCGCATACGAAAAGCCTTATTTGCAATATCTTCAAATGCATCAACCCGACTCTTGGATTTTGTACCTCTGGCTTTGGGCATTTTTCTTATCCATTCCAATTCTCGGTAATACAGATTTCGTGCCTTATCTGTTTCGCTTTGATAAGCCATTTCCCGTTCGGCTTTTTTCTCTATGAAATAAGCATAATCACCATGATACGAAAACAACGTACTCCTATCTAACTCATAGATATCAGTACAAACATTATCCAAGAAATACCGGTCATGCGTAACCATCAGTAATGTTGTATCGGCTGAGGATAAATAATTCTCCAACCACTCTATCATATCCACATCTAAATGGTTGGTAGGCTCATCCAAAAGTAAAATATCCGGCATCCTTATGAGTAAAGTGGCTAATGATACCCTACGCACCTGGCCGCCGGATAGTGTCGATATTTTGGCATCAAAATCGTATATTTTTAATTGATGTAGAACTTGCTTAATCTTTGATTCGATATCCCATGCCATTAACTGATCCATTTTCTGAATACAGGATGTCAGTTGGGTATAGTCAGTCTCAAGACCGGTCTTTTCATATCTTATGAGTGCCTGTTCATAGGCTCTTATGGCATGCATGGACGGATCATCCTGTGTAAGCATACATTCTATGACTGATTTTTCAGGATCTAACGAAGGAGACTGCTCTAAATAGCCGCGTACAAGGCCGTTTCGCAAGACCACTTTGCCACTATCTGGAGGTTCTTCACCGGCTAAGATTTTAAGTAATGTGGACTTGCCGGAGCCGTTGCGGGCTACCAGAGCGACTTTCTGACCTTTTTGAATGCCAAAAGTTAGATTAGAAAAAAGTTCCCGAACCCCAAACGATTTACTCAGTGATTCGGCTAAGAGATAATTCATAAAAACTGTATCAACAAGGCAAAACAACAATTAATTGGGGTCTAATTTAAACAAAATGTGTGGAATTTTGTTGCTGCTACTATAGTATATAAAAGTATGAAATGTTTCTTTTCTTGTTTTCATTAAGCTGAATTGTATTACTTTGTTTCTTAAAACAAGTGAAATGACATCTATTAATCCCGATACAAAAATCAGTGTGCTGATTAAAGCACATCCTAACGCACTGGAGGCGATTGTTTCTCTTTCTCCCAGCTTTGAGAAATTAAGAATCCCTCTCTTGCGGAAAGTGATGACGCCACGCACATCTATTCGTGCAGCTTGTAAGATTGGCGGATGTACATTAGAGGATTTTATGAAGAAAATGCAAGTATTGGGCTTTGTTGTTGAGCATACAAATGAAGAAAATATGAATGAAGAAATAAATACCACAATGCCGGAGATGTTGAGAGCAATTGATAAAAACAATATTATTGATATGGATGTGCGTCCGATTATTGCATCGGGAGATGATCCGCTCGGACAAATAATGAAGCGTGTATCGGATATCTCTGTTGGCCAGGCATTAAAGCTTATCAATACTTTTGAACCAATACCTCTTATTAATCTTTTAAAGAAGAAAGGGTATGATGCGCATGTTGAACATGATGGGGATGTCGTTCTGACTTATTTTTATCATAGTGCCACCTCGGTACAAGTTGATGAGCCACAAGAATTTAATCAAAAAGGATGGGAGGAAAGCGTTCAACGGTTTAAAGATAAGCTACGTACAGTGGATGTACGAGCGCTTGAGATGCCGCTTCCCATGATTACGATTTTGGAAGAGTTGGAAAGCCTGCCTGCCGACAACGCTTTGTTTGTTTATCATAAACGTATCCCTGTTTATCTCCTACCGGAGTTGCAAGATAAGGGATTTGTGTATGCAGCTAAGGAAATTTCAGAAGGTGAGGTACATCTTATTATCTTTAAAGAATAATCATGTTTCCCGTGTCTGTCAATACTATGGGTAATCGCACCACATCATACAAAGCGGTAATCCCTTTCTATTTGTATGGTGGGTTTTCGTTTGTTGCAGCTTGTGTTTTATTGCTCTTATCCATATCGGATTTTTCACATTATTTTAATCCATCAATACTGGCTGTAACACATACAATGGTGCTGGGATGGGGTACAATGGTCGTTATTGGCGCCGCACATCAGCTGGTTCCTGTTTTGATTGAAGGTAAACTTTACAGTGATTTATTAGGGTATGCTACCTTCGCTTTTATGGCATTGGGGATTCCTGTCTTAATTTGGGGGTTTTCTGTTTTTGATATGGGTGTATTGGCGCCGGTGGGTAGTTTGATGATAATTATAGGTGTCATTCTGTTTACCATCAATATTGCTTTAAGCATGGTTAAAGCGCATACGGAAAACATGCATGCCATTTTTATTTTTGCATCCACAGTTTGGCTTCTTTTTACTATCATACTGGGCTTCTTATTGGTTTTAAATTTTACCTATCCCATCCTGCTTAAAAATTCATTGATTTATCTTCCCGTACATGCCCATGCCGGTCTTGCCGGTTGGTTCTTGTTGCTGATTGCGGGTGTTGCAACACGCTTGATACCCATGTTTCTCATATCTAAATACACTAATCGTAAGCTGCTTTGGCTTATATTTATCTTGATTAACTTCGCCTTGATTTCTTTTGTCTTTTTGTATCTGTATGCTTCTCTCATTACATTAATTCTCCCTGCTGTATCTATATTTATAGCAATCTTGTTTTTTGCATATTATTGCTACAAAGCCTATCACGACCGTCTGAGAAAAAAGGTTGAATTGCCAACCGGTTTAGCTTTCTCTTCGGTTTTAATACTAATTATTCCTTCCATCTTGGCTATAGTGTTTATAATTATGGATTGGATAGATATTCAGATATCCATGAATACGATTTTGCTCTATGGGTTTATATTGTTATTTGGCTGGATCAGTTCTATTATATTAGGTATGTCGTTTAAGACACTGCCATTTATCCTATGGAACCGCTTATATCAGTTGCATAATAAGGATATGCATAAAGTACCTAATCCCAAGGACATGTTTCATCCGCTTCTGTTTAAGCTTAAGCTGATTGGTTATGTGTCCGGATGTATTGTTTTTGCCATCGGTGTTATGTTTATGCTTAAACCGCTTATGTATATGGGCGCTTCACTGTTATTATTGTCATCTTTAACCTATTTGTTGCATCTATTTTATATTATTACACTTAAAAAGCAATAGAAGTTATGAGCTTTAACTGTAACGATACCGAACGATCTGATAAGGTAGCAGAAGCCTTAAAGCAGGTCATTGACCCTGAAATCGGACTGAATGTGATAGACTTGGGTTTGATTTATAATGTTGATTTTATAGAAAAGGAGCAGAAAATTATTTGTACCATGACATTAACAACACAGTTTTGCCCGATGGGAGAGTCTATAAC
>JAIXKU010000164.1 GCA_026936045.1 Flavobacteriales bacterium | reverse complement strand
ATACATAGGAGTATAACACAGGGTATAATTTAGAAATCTCAATAAGAATTCATTTAAGAATATGCAGCCCTTCTTTTCGGTTATCATCACGACATACAACAGAGCATCGCTGCTGACACGAGCATTAGATGCTTTACTCAGGCAAACAGAAACCGATTGGGAAGCTCATGTCATAGATGATGGCAGCACAGACAATACGCAGGCTATGGTTTTTCCCTATACAGAAAAAGCGACTATTTTTTATCATCGAAATATGCATAACAAAGGCTATGTCCATGCCATGAATAGAGGGTTTGGGAAAGCTAACGGAAAATACATCACTATCTTGGATTCCGATGATGAATATGAAGACTTCCATCTAGAAAGCAGAAAAAAAATTCTACTTGAGAATGATGGACTTACGTTTTTGTATGGTGGCGTGAAGATTATCGGTAGTCTGTTTGTTCCTGATCGGTTTGATACCGGCAGGCAGATTCATTTATCCGAATGTGTGATTGGTGGCACGTTCTTCTTTACGAAAGCGTTAGCGGAAGAACTGAAAGGATTTAAAGATATATCTTATGGTAGCGATGCTGATTTCTTTGATAGAGTGTTGCAGTCAAAAGCAGTTATTATGAAAACAGATATTCCAAGTTATATCTATCATCGCGAAGAGATGAATTCGATTACACATAATCTCAGCAACCAATGAATGACGAAAGCAAGAATGTATGAACATCGGTCATAGCACACATGACTGGAAACTCTTTATATCTTGGTTGTAATCATACCAGATATCGTTACTTGTTGATGTGAGAAGTTTTTCGGCTCAAGGAAATTTTCGAAATTCAATAAAGAAGAGATGGAGCAACGATTACCGGAAAGCCATATTCAAGATCAACATTTAAAAGATTTAGGTGGAAGGAAAAACCTAAAGCCAATTCGCAAAACAACGCATGGTATCACCCGGACTTTAAAGCTTATGCTGATTATATGGAAACAGTCGAGTTTAAGCAAGCAATTACTGCATTAGAACAATTGGCATTAGTTCAATGCACAGTTATCATGTGTTCGGAGGTTGTTTGGCGGCACTGTCAGCTAGCCACGATATTGAATTATTTGAAACTTAATGGATGGCATGTTTGGTATATTATGGGATTAGGGCGGGTAAAAGCACATCATTATAATTCTCCGGCACGCATTGCGGATGGTAAGTTAATCTATCACAGCCCTAATTTGTTGTAAAATATAAGCAAGATAGAAGGGTGTACTTTTATTCTTATAAGACCTCTTATCTAGCGTGAATATATTTTATCTCTATTACCTTTTTCCCATGCTATGATAGCAGCTTTCTTCTCTATGCCCCACATATATCCACCCAATGCACCTGATGTGCGTACAATGCGGTGACAAGGGATCAGATAAGCAATAGGATTACGGCCAATGGCTGTTCCTACGGCTCTTGAGGCGTTTGGATGACCAATGTCACGGGCAATTTGAGCATAAGTTGATAATTGGCCTTTAGGTATTTTAAGTAACGCCTTCCATACGGTCAGATGAAAATCACTGCCTTTGATATGAAGTTTAATAGCGCCAATCTTAGACTCATCATCCTTGAAAACACGTAATATATCTTCAGTTAATACATCTTCTTTCTTCTCATATAAGGCATGAGGAAACTGTTTATAAAGATTTGAAAACGCGTCTGTCTCATCTTTCTCAAAGGCCATATAACAAATACCTTTACCGGTAGAGGCGATAATCATCAAATCAAAGAGGCTTTCAAAAAAAGTATAATGAATACATAGATTTTCTCCTCCATCTTTGTATTCTTCTGGCTGCATCTTTTCAATATGAATAAAGGACTTATGAAGCATTATCTCTGCCGATTCAGATACTAATTTATCTTCAAATAATGTTACCTGCTTGCCTGTGTCTTTATGCACGATACGTCTTTGTAAAAGGTAGATCTAACTTTTTATGCAACATAAGAATACTATTATGCTGCATTATGGTAAGATATAAAAAACTTACATTCTCATGCATCACAACTTTAGAGCTTCATATTTGACTACTTATAAATCGTACTATTTTTTGAGGAGCTTACAAACAATAATCCTTTATATGCTATTCAGCAAACACACCCATCTTAGAAAACTTTTCAATGCGTTTGGCAATAAGTTTTGCGGGTGTGAGCTTTTGTAAAACGGGCAAATGAGTTTTGATTTCTTTCTTTACATTCTCAAAGCATACTTCAGGGTTATAATGGCAACCACCTTCCGGCTCAGGAATGATGCTGTCTATGAGTTTGTTTTTGAGCATGTCCTCAGCAGTAAGTTTAAGCGCCTCGGCAGCTTCTTCTTTATGATCCCAGTTACGCCATAAGATAGATGAACAGGATTCGGGAGAGATAACGCTGTACCAGGTGTTTTCGAGCATTAATACACGATCGCCGATGCCAATACCTAAAGCGCCGCCTGATGCGCCTTCGCCGATGATAATAGAAATAATCGGCACTTTGATTCTGAACATTTCGTACAGATTACGGGCAATAGCCTCTCCCTGTCCGCGCTCTTCTGCTTCAAGTCCAGGATAAGCACCCGGCGTGTCAATCAGCGTAATGATGGGCATATTGAATTTTTCTGCCAAACGCATCAGTCGAAGGGCTTTTCTGTAACCTTCCGGATTGGCCATGCCAAATCGTCTTATCTGGCGCATTTTGGTATTGATACCTTTTTGTTGGCCAATCAGCATAACGGGCTTGCCGTCAATTTTCCCTATTCCACCTACCATGGCTTTATCATCGGCAACATTACGGTCGCCATGCATTTCTATAAAACTGCCATCGGTGATATAATCTATATAGGCTAACGTATAAGGTCTTTCAGGATGACGTGAGATTTGCACTTTTTGCCAGGCAGTCAGTGACCCATATATTTGCTTTCTCTTTTCATTAATCATGGCTTCTATATCAGCCACTGCTTTTGAAACATCCACTTGATTTTTCTCGCCTACTTCCTGTATGCGTATTTTCTCTTCCTCCAATTCCTGAATGGGTCTTTCAAAATCAAGATAAATCATAATCGGCTAAATTAAGAGGAGTAAAAGTAATGTTTTCTTTGGTTTATTGAGATAGAAATACGATAAATGCTTGGGGGAATATGCTGAATAATGCAGAATATCAGGTTAATAGATAGCGATGAAAACGCTGGCTAGAATAGAACAGATGGTGCCGATAATCAGAGCTAGAATACCCAATGCCTTACCTTTTCTAAAAGCACCAATCATGCCCAACGTGGAGGCTAAGGCTGAAAGAATAATCGCACCCAAGAACCAGTACCAGGTAAAGAAAAAGCCGAAGATTAACATCATTAGCCCTAAAAGTGCAGCAATTAATGCCACTATATTGATAATCCAGTCTAAGTCAATTTTTTTATTGGTTTGGGGAGCTTGCGTTTGTGCCTGTTTTTGGCTCTCTTCATTGTTCTTGACTTCCTTTGTTACCGGTTCGGCATTTAATCTCTCTCCATTTGCATATTCAATGTTCGATACATATTTCAAACTTGTTATCATAACAGGTGCAGACAGATCGTTGCATTTGCGATAAATCACATCCGTGCTGTTTGTTTCAATAACCTTGACTTCAGCGCTGCTGCCGTCTGAGAAAATGATTTTATCACATGGTTCATCAATTTGTACGGGCTTGAGACGAGGCAGCTTGGTATTTACGGTCTGCTTAAAGCCGGTTGTGGCATGCTCATTTCTTAGCCCGGATATGTTTTTCAGTGTTTCCGTTTGTATGGTTACAGGAGGAGATGTTGTCCGAACGTGAGCATAGGTTTGCTCAGGTGTATGCTTGCGATAAATTGTTTTATGATAACCTCCTGTGTAGCGTCGTTTTTCAAACTGGCAAGTACAACCTGTTGCGCTTGCCATCAGCAATGCCGCAATAATAATCTGTAAAAGGATATATTTTCTCATAACAAAACCAAAGATATATGTTTTTTGATTCGTTTGATTGCTTTAGATGTTTGAACCTATTTCTTACTCTATTTAATCAAAAATATATGTAGGTTTGGATTGTGTTGGGCGGATTAAATGTATAATCACTTAAATAAAAATAACATGCTCAGATATCATTTATTACTGCTAAGTATTATCCACTTCTTTTTTTCGGCACAAGGGCAATCATTTACACGTGTCGACAGCCTGCGTGGAGCATTGCGACCGGAGCGTACATGCTATGATGTGCATTATTATAAATTGCAAATTCAATTTGATATAGAGCAGCATACGATTACCGGCAGTAATACGATTTATGCCATTAAGAAAGCCGACGCCAAGCGCCTTCAGGTTGATTTATTTGAGAATATGCAAATCCAGAATGTTTTGGATGCCGATAATAAGCCATTGTCTTATAGCCGGGAATACAATGCAGTATTTATAGATTTTCCGGAAGGAATAGACATAGGCCGGTCTTTTCATTTTACAATTCAATATGCAGGTTCGCCTCAAGTAGCTAAGAACCCGCCATGGGATGGTGGCTTTATCTGGACAAAAGACCGGAATAATCAAACCTGGATTGCTGTGTCTTGTGAAGGTATCGGTGCCAGTCTTTGGTGGCCTAATAAAGACCATCTTTCGGATGAGCCGGATAGTGTGACGGTTAGTTTGACTGTACCGAAAGCGCTTTATGCCGTTTCAAACGGTGTCCTGCACGATGTGCAGAACGATGACTCAACCAAAACATTTGTATGGCATGTTTCTTATC
>JAIXKU010000098.1 GCA_026936045.1 Flavobacteriales bacterium | reverse complement strand
TATATATGATTACAAGATATCATATTGAATATACCAAAATCAAAAACAAGATACGCTCACTAACCAATGTAGTTGCTAAAACAGGACGAGCTGTATTTATATCTAATCTGACAACAGCTATTGGGTTTGGTACGATGATACTCAATAAGAGTAAGTTTTTAGTGGAGTTTAGTGTAGTTTCCTCTATCAACATTCTTACTTTATTCTTTATTTCTATTATTCTTATTCCCATTTTCTTAAGCTTCTTGCCTAATCCCAGCTTACGACATATTCGTCATCTTCAACGCCCGCGTATAAATTTTATAATTTCAATCATTGTCAATATTGTAGAAAAACACAGAATCAAGGTTTTTATTACTGCCATCTGCTTCTTTGGCATTGCTCTCTATGGATTGAGTCTAATGAGAACCTCCGGACGTATAACAGATGACGTCCCTAATCATTCTCAATCTTATAAGGATATTACCTTTTTTGAATCTATTTTCAATGGAGTACTGCCTTTCGAAATTATGATTGACACGAAGAAGGACAAAGGCGCAGCGTTTACAAAGGTCAAATTTTGGAAAAAAGTAAATGCATTACAAGACTCCTTGGCCAATTTTGGTGTATTCTCGCGCCCTATGTCCGCCATAGAACTTGTGAAGTATGCCAATCAAACATATTATAATGATAATTCGGATGAATATCGCATTCCCAATGAATTGGACATGGCCAAGATAGCATCTTATGCTTCCGGGGTAAACGGCAATGACTCTCTTCTGTCCGGCTATGTTGATTCTAAGCAGCGGTATGTGCGTATTCATACACAAATGGCCGATATGGGTACGTATGAAATTAGAAAACTGACTGATGATGTCATGCATATAGCAAAAGGTGTTTTTGAGAGAGATGATGTGGAGATCGTGCTTACAGGTGCCAGTATGCTTATCATGAAAAGTACAGATTACTTGGTAAAGAACTTATTTAGCAATCTGCTTTTTGCTATTTTTGTCATCTCTCTTATAATGGGTACTATGTTCAAATCATTTAAAATGGTTTTCATATCAATGGTTCCCAATCTTATTCCTCTTGCATTTACCGCAGCCATCATGGGATTTTTTCATGTGCCACTGAAAGCATCTACCAGCATCATTTTCTGTATTGCCTTAGGTATTTCAGTAGATTCAGCTATTCATTACCTTTCCAAATATCGTCAAGAGCTAAAACGTTGGAATGGAAACGTTAAAAAAGCTGTACCGACCGCCTTACAAGAAATTGGATTGAGTATGGCTTATACATCCATCATTCTTCTTTTAGGATTCTCCATCTTTATCGCTTCTGACTTTGGCGGAACCATCGCCTTAGGCATGCTGATATCAATCACACTGTTCATTGCGATGTTAACAAATCTTATTCTTTTGCCTTCCTTAGTTCTAACCGTTTATAGAAGAAAATTAACAGAGAAAGAACTCAAGAACATTATTCTTGAGGAAGATTAAACTCTCTCCATCTTTTGTTAGAAATACTTGAATAATATACCCTTTTCCTGTTGAATTATTAATCAAACTTGTATTTTTGACAGGTTTATAACTATTTCAATTAAGAAGAGATGAATGGAGGAGAGATAATTTCCAACATATTACAACAACAAGGCATACGCTTTCTGTTTACCCTTTGTGGCGGGCATGTATCACCCATTTTTGTCAGTGCAGAAAGGCTGGGAATTCGCGTCATTGATACACGTCATGAGGCAACTGCTGTTTTTGCGGCAGATGCTGTTTCCCGTCTGACGGGTGTTCCGGGTGTAGCCGTCGTTACGGCAGGACCAGGTCTCACCAATACGGTGACGGCTGTGAAGAATGCCTTGCTTGCTCAATCACCTTTAATATTACTTGGCGGCGCAGCTGCCACCATGCTTAGGGGCAGAGGTGCTTTGCAAGATATCAACCAGTTAGAGCTCATGCGTCCCAATGTAAAATGGGCTACAAGTATTAAACGCGTTTGTGATATTCCTTCTATAATATCTAAAGCGTTTAGAGTAGCACAAGATGGTGTGCCGGGGCCTGTTTTTGTGGAATGCCCGATAGATTTGCTCTACGATGAGTCATTGGTTAAAGAATGGTATGGTATAAAATCCAAAGAGGTTCCGCCTAGAAATATACAAGAGCGATTTTTACAATGGTATCTAAATCGTCATGCTGAAAAGCTCTTTGCAGGCGCCAATCAGATTGATATCTCATCCAAACCAATAATTTCAACGTATCCGCACCATAGTCAATCGCACATAGAACAAGCCGAAAAACTCATTCAAAAAGCAAAAAGACCAATCATGCTGATTGGCAGTGGCGCCATGATGTTGCCACAAAAGGCTGATATCTTGGCTGAGTCTGTGCAAAAGCTGGGTATTCCTGTTTATCTAAGTGGTATGGCGCGTGGTCTGCTTGGAAAGGTCAATCGCTTACAAATGCGCCATAACCGAAAACAGGCTATTCGTCAATCGGATCTTGTGATATTGGCCGGTGTGCCTAATGACTTCCGATTAGATTACGGCAATCATATCGGACATCGCCCTTTTATCTCTATCAATCGAAGTAAAAAAGACCTGTATCAAAATAAGCGCCCGTCTTTAGCTATCCATGCCGACCCAATGGCGTTTTTAATTGACCTTGGGAAAGCCTCTGTCAAGGTAACGAATGAATGGATCTCATCATTAACCGATAGTGATGCTCAGCGTGAGATATCCATAAATAATCAAGCAAGTGAAGATGTCGGCCATATTAATCCCATTCAATTATTTCGCATTGCAGATTCGCTACTAAGTGATTCCACTATTCTGATAGCAGATGGTGGCGACTTTGTAGCCACATCTGCCTATACCCTCAAGGCACGCAGTCCACTCTCCTGGCTTGACCCGGGTGTATTTGGCACATTGGGTGTTGGTGCGGGGTTTGCTTTAGGTGCTAAACTTGTTTATCCCGAAAAAGATATTTGGATTATCTTTGGTGATGGCAGTGCCGGTTACAGCCTTATGGAATACGACACCTTTGTGCGTCATAATTTGCCTGTCGTCTCACTCATAGGCAACGATGCTTGTTGGTCACAGATAGCCCGTGATCAGGTGGATTTATTAAAAAGCCATTGTGCAACACGTCTTGCTCATTCCGATTATCATAAAATAAGCGAGGCCTTTGGCGGCTATGGTATTCATATTAACCAAGAAGATAAAATTGCACCCGCTATAGAAGAAGCCATTAGAATTAGTAGGGAGGGCAAGCCTTGTATTATTAATGCCATTATCGGCAAAACTGAATTTAGAAAAGGGTCTATATCTATGTAAGGAATATAACTATGCAAACATTCGGTTCTCCACACCCCCACTCATCCACTCTCCTTGTCATTGATGTGCAAGAAAGATTAATGCCCGTTATTCATGAGAGTGAATCTATCAAACAACAAATAAATCGGCTTATACAGGGTGCTTCTATTCTATCTCTACACACAATTATTACCGAACAATACCCACAAGGTTTAGGTAAAACATGTGCAGATATTATGATTTCCGAACAAGAACCAATTATTGAAAAAATCAGTTTCAGTTGTATGCAATGTGATGATTTTATGACGAGGCTTTCTTCACAAAACAGCAAAGACTTAATCATCTGTGGCGTAGAAACACATATCTGTGTATTAAAGACGGCTCTTGATGCCATTAAAGCCGGCTACAATGTATTTATTGTAGCTGATGCGGTATCTTCAAGAGCAAAAGAAAATAAAGAGTTGGCACTTGCTCATATGCGCCAAATGGGCGCCTTTATTGTAAGTACGGAAATGGTTTTATTTATGATGCTGCAAAAAGCCGGTTCCGATACATTTAAAGCCATCAGTAAATTAATTAAATAAGATGAATTCAAATCGGTTATTTGATCTGCTGGCAACACCTGTGAAAGAAAGATCCGACGCACCCTTTCTTTCAGTCAAGATAAATCATCAATGGCAGACCTATACGTTTGCTCAGGTTCAGGATAAAGCAAATCGCGTAAGCCAATGCCTCATTAATCTCGATCTTCAGAAAGATGATAAAATAGCCATTATCTCTAACAACTGTCCTGAATGGAACTTCGTTGATTTGGGGGCATTGCAAATCGGGCTGATAGATGTGCCAATGTATCCCAATATATCTGAAAGAGATTATGACTTTATCTTTAGGGACGCAGATATCCAATATGTATTTGTAGAAAATGAGGCTATTTATCAGAATGTAAAGCGCCTGCTTGGCAGCGTACCTTCTCTTAAAGGCATATTCAGTTTTAAGGAAGTGGGAGGCCTCTCTTCCTTGGAACAGATTCTTGAATTGGAAATTCATCAAGAAGATATAGACAAGAGAAAAGCAAAGGTGAATGGTGATGATGTAGCCACTATCATCTACACATCCGGTACAACAGGCAATCCCAAAGGTGTCATGCTTACACATGAAAATATTTTGAGTAATGTATCCGGTGTAAAAGCTGTTATTTCTTTCGAACCGGGCAAACGGGCTTTAAGTTTCTTGCCTTTATGCCATAGTTTTGAGCGTATGGTTTTCTATACTTATCTCTCATTTGGGATGCATATACATTATGCAGAAAATTTAGAAACCATTGGAGAAAATTTAAAGGAAGTTCAACCATTCTGTTTTACCACTGTGCCTCGTTTACTCGAGAAAGTATATGAAAAAATCATGACTAAAGGTGCAGATCTAAAGGGAGTAAAGAAAAAGCTTTTTGATTGGGCCATTACGATAGGACAACGGTACAC
>JAIXKU010000107.1 GCA_026936045.1 Flavobacteriales bacterium | reverse complement strand
GGTTGAAGGTTGCCGCCCCACGCATCTTGCGGATCATCTGCAAAACCGGCATTGGCCATAGCTCCCGCAAAACCTTCGCCTCTGTATTTCTCCGACAGATCTCCCCATTTACTGCTTTGGAAATTACTACTGGCCAATATGTTAAAATCCGAATTACCGATCGGATACCATCGCCCATGTTCAGAGTTTATTTTGTCCTTAATCATCATCCCTTTATTATTCAATCCGGCAGGGCCGCTTAATCCTGCATCTTTATACGCTGCGGCTACACGCATACATGTAGCAGGATAACAAGCTGCTTTAGGCGATATTTAAATTTTTGCTACAGCCGATGTTATTGATAAGTTGTTCTGAACTTTAGCAACCCTCATCGCTTGCAAGCCCTATAAGTCTATTGTTCGGATTGGGTGTTCTCCGCATAGTTGAACACTTTAACAATTTTCTTGTGAATCAAACAGATTTATTATTTTTGAATGCCTAACAAATAGTTCATTTCAAAATATCATAACTTTATATATTATTTTAAATCTATTGATATACTCTCAAATACATATAATAATCGTACCCAAAATGAATTTTAAAATCATCATTCAGATTTATAACAAACCAAGCATAACCTCTCAATACAATTTCAATTAATTGACTAATCAAATTTAGGTCAAATTTATTTTCCCCAATCAGTTTATTAAGCGTATCCCATAAATATCTATCGTTTTCAAGAAGTTCATTTTTGCCTGTATTATCTTTTCAAATGACTAATTGAAATAGCTTTTTATTTCTGGCAAAACCGATTCACAAATATTTTACAGCATACCTGCCTTCAACTTCAATATATTCAGCTAAAGTAAATTTCTTGCCTAAAAAATGACCACCAACATCATGATAGCTTGTCCATTCTTTTAATGAATATCCTTCATTAGCATAATATGCCGTATTATATTTAGCAATACTTATACTTCTAAAGAGAAAATCGCCGTAATCATTAATCTCCTGTTCTCTTAAAATCTTTGTCATATGTTCCATATCTTGTTTTATCTAACGACCTCAAATTTTCTATACTTTTTGCACCTTTCCAATATCTGCACTATGACCATCTTTATCAGGTGAAATGTATGTTTTTCCATTTGTAAATATTTTTTGACCATGAGAATTCGTTGGATACCTGTTTAAAGCCATCAGGCAACTGAAGAGATATTTTTTCGGCAGACCCATTGCTAAACTCCCTTATAACTGAAGTATAATTGTTACTCATCCTAGCAACTAGTTTAGTTTCTCCAACTAAAGTTTTAATTGTTGTCTTAGAAATTCCCGGTAAAAAAACACCCATTGCCTGATACTTTGCATCAGTCCAATTGCCTGAAATTACACCCTTTAATGTATATACACCCAACATAGGTACTTCTGCAACTTCATCAACAACAGCAGGAATAGATGTAACTAATTGCCTTCCAACCGTAGAAGCCACAGGGTCTAATGTGCTCTGTGGAGCAGGGCCTATACTTGGTTGCGACCCGTTGAACTGTGGCGGTCTGGTTACATTTCTGCCCTGATAAATAGTGCTACCAAGCGTATGAGTCGGTGCTACGATGCCGTTTTTATCAGGCTGCATTACATTCATACGCTGCAAACCCCAAAGGTCGATCGAGCCTATCGGCTCATTCTCCGCATAGTTATATGGTGTTACATGCGATACTGGTCAGCGATCGGATCCACCCCCGTAAAACGCCCCGCCTCCGGCATATACCATCTCGCCCCGTAATCCTGCCAGTTGAGCCCCTTCCAGTTGTGATGCTCCTTACCGTTGTACAGGTAGGCATTTCTGACAGGAGAGCTTGTGTTGTCCCAACTGCCGTCGATTTCTAGTCCGAAAGCGTAGTAATAATCACGTTGTAAGACTTCTGATAAAGTAACCTTGTGATTTTTGTTGATGTCGCTAAATGTTACAACCGTATTGCCCAGATGGTCCCGGATCACGTACTCGAAGAGGGTGTCCTGAGTTAGTGAGTCCACAGATATTTCCGCAAAAGCACTTCTTCGTACCTCCGAAGTGTTTTGACTCCACTTCATGCAAGTAGGGGCTTGCATTTCGTTCCGTTTCGCTTCCTTGAAAAGATGGGTTGCCATCTTTTCTGCGTCGCTCACCTTCAGGGTGATGGTGTATCTTACGGAAACCATTCTCTATCTCCAACGCACCTATGTACCACCGCTGTATCGGTAGATGTCCGCCGACAGGGATGGGCTGGACACGGTTATCTACTGTATAGGTTTTTTCTCCGCTAAATGTGTAATGGACATCTATATCGCCATTAGTAGTCTGAAATCGCTGAGGAACCATGATGGGATTGTATTGTATCCTGATATTCTTCCTCCGTCGCTGATATATTGCCTGTACCGTCATAGTCATAGTCGATACAGGCTTTAGTCCCTTGGTCTGATGCGTCCCGGCGCACTGCCCGTGACCTGTCCAGCCGGCTGGAGGCAATGCCGGGATAGTAGGTCAGGTCGTCTATGGTAGCTACCGTATTGCTTGTGGTTGACGATGGCCTTTCGCTGCATGGTCAGCAGGTTGCCCGTAAGGTCGTGGTAGCCCCTGCTGTAGGCATTGCTGACCAGAGTGCCGCTGCCTTGGCGATTCTGTTGGCGACACCGATACCAGTGGTCGAGGTTGCGTATATTGATTGATATAGGAGGATATGTCACACGCATTGTACAGTGTGACTGGTCTATATTGAGGCTTCGTTGATGATTCCCTGCAAAGAGATCCGGATTGTCATACGCACCGCCTCAGGTGTGGGCCAGCCCTTGCGGCCCGTCTCCTTGGTCATTGGGAGCGAGGTGGCAGCAGTTACCTTTCGAAAACTCAAATGCCGGAATATCATAACTCAATATCCTGATATACTCTGCATTGGTATTCTTTATCTTATACGTAATCTCATAATATTCATTATTCTGATTGGGAATTCCTTCGAAGGTTACTACTCCTCCCAAGTTGTAGTAATTTAGGGCAGCATTGAGAAAATATACCGTCTGCTGCGGATTGAGTATATCCCAAAAGGGTATGATGGATTCTGATTAGCACCAAACTGTATCTATTGCCGGTCCCCTGCCACTTTGTTACTACTCATAGTCACATACTTCCTGCCCTCCTGACACTCGTAGTCAATGGCGCATTGATGGCAATCAGCTTGCTCGAACAGTCATAAGAAGATCCTGTAGCTCGTCTTCGTCCAGCCACTTGCGATCATCCTGCCCGGTCGTCATAATTTGATCTGGGATATGCTCTGGCACTTAGATCGGAGGTGAAGTAAGTCTTCCATGGGCGCACTCATCATCATAGGTCGTCTCACTTGTTTGCATATGCCGAATCCCACAGTGGTATTAAGTTATCTGCCTTGGTGACGAGGTTGGTACTGTTGTACTGCGTCTTGTATTGACCACGTCGCTGTTGGGGTACGTCATCGCAGTTCTTTTATTCTGCCCATATCATCTATGGTCAATGCTTCGGTGATTTTTGAGCGAATGGTGGCGGTTGGCCTGAATACTTGTTCCTCCTTCTTGCAACTGTGACTTACCGGCGAAGAACATGCCTTGGAGAGATAATAACGACTATTGGCACGGCACACACATCATACCCGGGAAGGAAGGTAGTACTCATCATCTACCTTGGCCGTACCAAGAGCTTATTGTAGATATCATATATGATATATTTATTGCCATTGGTATCTTCCATGGCAGCCAATCTGTACTTTTCATCATACCATTTATATTTACTCCAAGCTGGGTAGGCACCGTAGATGCGATTACCTTGTCCATAGCATTATATTCATATTCAGCGCAGCCGCCCACAGGATTGTTTGTTGACCAGTCGCAGATACGGATCATAGTCATAAGTAGTCTCTGCGCCCAATGCTGAGATGGTTCAACGTGTTGCCAAGGCCATCCTGACAGTTGTCAGCCTCGCCATTGGGATCGATCACTTGAGAGACCAGTATGAGGATGGGATGGCCGCATCCCGGCCTTTTATATATAGTATGTATTGCCCAGTCCGTCCTCCATAGTCGTCAACTCGCCTATGATAGATTGTTGTGGTATTGTATGTCGCCCCGACACTATATCGAAGGTGTAATAGGCCTAAACATCCCGTCATACTTAGCTTCGGATAGTCTTATGGCATTTCTTTTCTTAAAAATACTCTTGCCGAAGCCGTCAAATTGCTCTACAAAAACGTGATCCGGTATCAGGATATCATTGTAAGACCGGGTAGTCGTGATTTTATTGGGGATATGGCTAAAATCGTATTGGTATGAAGTATTTTGTCTTCCATTGAGGCTGCCTACCACGGCTATTCTGCCTCTGGAATCATACACGTATGTGTCATACACCATCGCCATTGGTTTTATGTTGTACCCCAAGACCGGTATAAAGATAGGTCTCCGTCTCATACGTTCGTGAGGTCAGTAGCCTATTGCCTGCCCATACCAGATCTATCGGCTATAGTCAGAGGCATACTGTATGGGGTAGCACGCTACCTTGTATTGAGGGCATACCATTGAGTAATCTATATATGTGCCATCCAGTACCCACGCCCCCTGCTTGATACTCCACAACTGGTGTGTATGATATGCGCCGGAGTAAGCCTTGAGTGGCGAGATCGACCCGGCTATAATATTTGTACCTGACTCGGTTTGGGCTTTGATGGGTATGAATATTTTATTGTCTTTCAAGAAGTCGAATGCTGATTCTGTCATCTTGAGGTCAGTATAGGTAGAGTTTTGAGGGTAGAAATATTTTTGTTTTACAGTTCTTCCGCCCTGATATGTGG
>JAIXKU010000180.1 GCA_026936045.1 Flavobacteriales bacterium | reverse complement strand
ACAAGGGTCTTAACAGCGACCAATATACCTTTGGTTGTTTCATTCTTGCGTTTGAGGCCATTTTCGTAAAATTCATAAAGGCTTTCGCGTTTTCCCAACCCTTCTTTTGATTCTTTTTCTTTGATAAGTTCCCACAAGGTATCGCCACCAATTGCCAGTGCGCCTAAAAACGAAAGCAGGTGCGATTTCCCTGAGCCAAAATCTGCTTGGATCCAGTATCCCTGACCAATACTTAAATCCCTCCGGTCGGGTTGGTAAGGCGCAGCCATCAACTTGAGAATATCATTCAGGAACGACCGCACAGGATTGACTAGAAATTCATCAACAGTCTGTATTTGAGGGATACGCTCCCGTCTACATTCGTCACTGCCATTATCAGCCCAAATATGGCTTTCCACACTGTAAACACTGATGATCTTCTCTGGATGTTTTAATATCTCGTCCAGGGATTGTCGTTTTAACAAAGGCAGATTTGTCGAACTAGTCATTATCTAACTCCCATATGTTGTTTTCTGAAAATAATTGGTTATCAAATTTTATCGATTCACCAGTAGTTGGATCAACGTATAAATAGATTTGTTGATTTCGAATTTCTCCTGGTAGAAGTACAAGAATGTGATTTTGATTAGCAGCCCAGCGGCGCAATTTGCTTAGATCTAGACTATAGGCAAATACCAGCTCCAGGTGCTGCATAATGATGAAGTTTGTTGATGAGAATTGCTCACGGAGAAAATTATCCATGACTTTATCCAGCACAGATTGTGTGTATTTGGGGCGTTTTGATTCTTTGATGATGAGTTCATCTAATGCGTCATCCTCAAATCTACTTAACAGCATTTTGTTGACTGATATAGGCCTTGGAAAAGCTGTCCCATCGGCTAATTTCACCTGACTTAATATGTCTTTTGTAAATGCTTCCAATGATGAATAACTTCCCAATACAGCATATAAATGACGCCCACTGGGGATTTTAAGATTGTTGTATAGGCTATTTAGAATGTCAGTTGGTTTTAGCTTCATTGCAGCCCCACTTGTTATTGTTGTGATTGATAAAACATTTCCAAGGCCGTTTTTTGGTCTACATCAATTGTAAACTGCTTCAAAAAATCAATTTCAGCAATCTTTGAAATGATCTTTAATTCTCTCAAACGATACAATTGATCTTTGATCCAATCCCTGTGCCATAGCATATGTTGATGAATAAACCCATTCATAATCTTATCAAAAGGAATAGTTGCTGGTTGCGGATATTCAGAGGTCAGAACAAATAGAAAACTTTCCAAATCCGCATTATGAAGTGAAAAATATAAGCGATCATCTTTCTCATTTCCCATGCCTAGTAATGCATAAGTGTTAAGTAGAGCTTTTTGGACCTTATTGATTGAATTTTTTTCCTTCATAGGAAAATAACGGGTTAAGAATTCAGTTATTTGAGATTTGGAGATGAATCCGAGAGCCAGATTAGCCCAGATTACCTCTTCGGCAAATTGATATGCAATTTTCTCTTGTTTCTGAATAACATAAAATAGTGCATTTTTGTGGGCTAAGATATTGTTTGTATTTGAAAGCATAAAAGTCAGTGGATTTTTTATATCTGGATAATTGAGATACCTGTTTAAAATATATGACCCCCTTCGAGCACGAGTTGACTCTGTGTTATAAGGTAAGTTTGCCTTGAGGTACTCTGCAAATGATCCTTTAGATCCGAAATCAAATGCTGTTGGGAGAAACTGTAAACTACTTTCAATTTCATCATGTACAAAGATTGATAATTTCTCGTCTTTTTGGTGATGATCATCATCTATTATAAATAAAGAGGCTTGATAGTTGTTCATTTTTTCCTCATTATCGTTGTTGAATATTTCAGATAATATATGTCCAATCAAAGATAAATAAACCGCTGAAGACTCACCTATCCCATTTGTTTTTTCTAATTCACTGATGGGTTGGGTAATAATCGATCTTATGTCACCAAACTTGGTCATCAATTCCTGTGCTATCGGCTCAATATCTTTCCTAGGTATAGCATAACTCAAAAGCAGTTCAACCTTTTGGGCATCTGTTAAAAAATTGGGATCCAAAATGAATCTCTTTCGAAGTCGATCTCGGTGTCCGCTGACGTCGTTGCTCATGAAAAATCTAACCTCTTAGGTGAATCGTTGTCTTCCTTACCCTCAAAATGGTAATTGCCAGAAATCCACTGGTCCAAAGCAATCCGATTAAAACGCCAGTGCCGCCCCACTTTTTGTGCCGGTATCCTGCCTTCTTGCGCGAGTTTATATAAAGAAGATATAGGTATTTTTAGATATGATGCAGTTTCTTCAATTGTTAAGATTTCTGATGTAATTTTCATCGAAAAACCCCTTCGACATTACTCATTATTGGAAGTTATTGGCAATTATTACATGAAATTATATTTGTGTCAACACAAAATTATTCTCGCCTATTTTCACCACAACCGCACCATGCTCAAACGCTCTATAAGCGCGCAGCCAGTCAACACCAACGCACTCAAACAAGGCTTCTACTCACAGAAGTTCTAGCAGATGATTCTCGGTATTGTCGAAATAAATTCTAGTGAAAACATGATGCTTGCGATCATACTTGTTTACCGTTTTATCTTAAAGTTTTTCCAATAAACAAACTCTATTTACAAGAAATGCCAACAAGTGTAGAACTGTAGAGGTGCAGATAAGGAGAGGGGGATCTTTTCAAGCTAATCAATCAAAAAATGAAAAGTAGTGATTTCTATAAAGGTGGAGTGGTTTCTCGTTGGTGTGGAGATAAAAGAATCCATTTATTGTTAGTCAAACGAAAACATCAGACATTTTACAGCTATATTAGATCTTCCACAAAATGCTTGACGGAAATAATGAATAATTGGCGCACCATTCACGAAACGAACAAGCTTTTTCGCTAACTCCTATTTGTTTATCGAGAGGTCAAGACCCATTGGATTCCCCTCTACACGTTCTAGATCAAAAACTGCAGTTGTAATATTCTTGCTTGGGCTAGTATTTACGTTTATAACCTTCACTGCTTTGTACGTCTGTGAAGTGTTATGGTCAGATAAAAACTTATAATTAGGATGCTTAGTTATGTCGTACTTATCCGATAGAAATGGCCGCTCTCCACGAAGTTGCAGAATGCATTTTGAGTTATCCATCACAGCCAGCTCATCTTGAGTCATTAGATCTTTACCCATCTTTTGGTGACTGATGCCATGAGACCTATCCCGCCCTCTGTTTTCTGAAGTGTTGTCGAGATCGATCGTTTCTTTCCCCAATAGCTCCGAGATTTCTTTGAGGGTTGTTCTTTCCTTCCCGCCCAGGAATAACATACTGTCGCAGTTGCCTACGATGGTTTCTGCATGCTCTTTATAAAGTGCCTTGAGCTGACTTTGGGCTTGAAGGACAATGCAGGCAGAAATCTCCCGACTGCGAATGGTGGCAATTAATCGTTCAAAGCGGGGGATCTGACCGATATTGGGAAACTCGTCCAGGAGACAGCGAACGTGAATTGGCAACCGCCCACCATAGACATCATCAGCCTTGTCGCAAAGTAAATTGAATAACTGCGTGTAAAGGATGGCAACGACAAAATTGAAGGTGTCATCCGTGTCACTGATGATCACAAAAAGAGCTGATTTCTCATCCCCCAGCATATCCAGGTCCATTTCGTCATAACTCATCAACTCACGCAGCTCCTGAATATCGAACGGAGCCAGCCTGGCACCACAGGAGATAAGGATAGACTTGGCGGTCTTCCCGGCAGCCAGTTTGTATTTCTTGTACTGCCTTACGGCAAAGTGCTCCGGGGCTTTTTCTTCCAGTTCCTCAAACAACTCATCGACCGGGTTCTTAAAGTTTTCATCATCTTCCCGTGCTTCAGAGGCGTCGATCATTTCAAGCAAGGTTGTGAAGTTTTGCTCCCGTTCCGGCGCTTCATACCAGATGTAGCCAATCAGGGCAGAATAGTACAAACGCTCTGCTTTGATCCAAAAGTCCTCCCCAGCCTTCTCTCCTTCACCTTTGGTGTTGATGATGATGGCATTGACCAGTTTGAGAATGTCTTTCTCAGAGTGGATGTAGGCAAAGGGATTGTAGTGCATGCTGCGTTTGAAATTGATCGTGTTCAGTACCCGGATGTGGTAGCCGTTGCGTTTGAGCATCGTGCCACATTCGGTGAGAATGGTTCCTTTTGGATCGGTCACCACATAGCTGGAATGCATTTGCATCAGATTGGGCTTGACGAAGAAACGGGTTTTGCCTGAACCAGAACCCCCAATAACCAACACATTCTTATTTCGGGCAAACTTCGGTTTTTGGGGGCGACTGTTCATGGTGAGCGATTCGGTTTTGGTAAGGATGATATTGTTTCTTGGATCCTTGTCAACATACGGAGCGATGTCTTTCGCTGTTCCCCAGCGGGCAGAGCCATATTCCGTGCCTTTACGAAACTTCTTTCTGTTCTGTGCTTTCATAACCACAATGAGCTTTATCCCTGCTGCAAATATCAGACCGATAATCAGGTCCTGAAGATTGAATGATGGTAACGGATGTTGACCGATAAACCTTAGGTTCGAGAAGATAGCGATGAACCGGTCAATGATATCTCCACCCTGAAGGAGCCGAAAGATCTGGGCAAGCTTGTTGCCAACATAGAAGGGCAGGAGATATGCTAAATTCAATAACTGACTTTTGGGGATTCGTGCTATCACCGGACAAACTCCTTTCTCTGAACTTTTTCAGGCACCTGCGCGGCTCTTTCCTTGTTCTGAAGCTTGAGTTTCTGAAGCTTTTCCCGAAGTGATGGACGCTCCTGTATCTTG
>JAIXKU010000074.1 GCA_026936045.1 Flavobacteriales bacterium | reverse complement strand
CCTTATTTTAGTAATGGCATATAGATATTGACACCTAAAAACTGATGATTTTATCAAAAGAGCTGATTCCTATTTCGTGCAAACATTTACCTTTGCAACAATGGATGAACTACGTTCACATGCTTTAGCTAAGGCTGTAGATGCTTTTGCATCGTTACCCGGTATAGGGAGGAAAACAGCTATGCGCATGGTTTTGCATCTTCTGAAACAAGATGAAAACGATGTTACTAATTTTGGAGAGGCCTTAATACGACTTAAGCAAGATGTACGCTTCTGTAAAACATGTCATAATTTGGCTGAGGCTGATTATTGTCATATTTGTGCTAATCCCAATCGTCAGCATCAGATTATTTGTGTTGTAGAAGACATTCGTGATGTCATAGCTATTGAGAATACCGGAGAACATAAAGGTGCTTATCATGTATTGGGAGGACGAATTTCACCAATAGATGGTACCGGACCAGCTGATTTGCACATAGATTCGCTTATTGAACGTATCAGTCAGAATAAAGTAGATGAGCTCATTCTAGCTTTAAGCTGTACGCTTGAAGGAGATACGACTAATTTTTATTTATTCAAGAAAATATCTGCTTTCTCTATTCCAATAACAACCATAGCGCGAGGCATTGGCGTTGGTGACGAACTGGAATATGCCGACGAATTGACATTAGCCCGATCAATAGTACATCGTTTACCTTATGAAAAAACATTGGCAGGATAGCCATACTGCAACAGACACCACCAAAAATTAATTAGTATCTTGGCAGTTAAGATGAAATTGTCTGTTATTATAGTTAACTACAATGTTGCTTACTTCTTAGAGCAATGTTTAAAAAGTATTCAGAAGGCTGTACTGCTTGCCGAAGAACATTACGAGAAGAATTGCATAGAAATTATCGTTGTAGATAATCAATCTGTTGATGGCTCGGTAGAGATGCTTAAGGAGCTTTTTCAAGACGTAAAACTTATTGCTAATAAACAAAATGTCGGGTTCTCAAAAGCCAATAATCAAGCTATATCCATTGCACAAGGTGAATATATTCTTTTACTAAACCCTGATACAGTTATCGAAGACGATACGCTGCTGCACATGATTCGCTTTATGGATCAAACACCCGATGCCGGCGGACTAGGTGTGAAAATGGTTGATGGAAAAGGCAGATTTCTACCAGAGTCCAAACGCGGTCTTCCAACACCATGGGTGGCATTCTATAAAATATTTGGCCTCTCTTCTTTATTTCCTCGCTCTAAGCGCTTTGGACGATACCATTTAGGCTATCTCTCTCCCAACCAAATACACGCAGTAGATATCCTGTCGGGTGCTTGCATGATGCTTCGAAAAAACCTACTAGACAAAATAGGTTACTTAGATGAAGATTTCTTCATGTATGGTGAAGATATTGATTTATCATACCGCATTATACTTGCCGGATATAAAAACTATTATTATCCCAACACACGTATCATTCACTACAAAGGCGAAAGCACTAAGAAAAGCAGCGTTAACTATGTCTTTGTATTTTATAACGCCATGATTATTTTTGCTCACAAGCATTTTCAAAAAGGAAATGCCGGCATTTTTTCTCTGCTCATTCGCATAGCCATATATCTGAGAGCAACTCTAGCTATCTTACAACGTATCATACATAGCATTGCTTTTCCCATGCTTGATGCGACGATTGCTTATAGTGCAATGCTGGGATTAAAAATATATTGGGAACAAAATCATAAATATATTGAAGGAGGAAGCTACCCATCCGTATTTAGCTATATCCTACTTCCGGCTTATGTGCTGATTTGGATTATCGGTGTTTATATGAATGGCGGCTATGTGAAACCTTACAAATCATACCGTATATTTCGAGGGGTGATAATAGGTACGCTTATTATTCTTGTAGTATATGGATTATTACCTGAATCACTTCGTTTCTCGCGTGCTATTATTCTGATTGGCTCCGCTCTCGTTCTCATTATTTTATTATTAACCCGTATTATTTCTCATTTTCTACGCCATAAAAACATCTCTTTTGAACAGGGCCGACGGAAACGCCTGATTATTGCAGGTAGTGAAGACGAATGTAAAAGAATTGAAGGTGTTATTCGCAGTACACATTCCACTGCCGATATTATCGGATATGTATTACCTATCACTCCTGATTCAATCACGCATCCTATTATCGGGCATCTGTCGCAACTGACAGATCTTGTCCATATTTATAATGTGCAGGAAATCATATTCTGCGGTAAAGATATTCCATCCTCAGTTATTATTGATCAGATGTCTTTAATCTCCGATTCGGATATTGATTTCAAGATTGCCCCTCCGGCCAGTGAATTTATTATTGGCAGTAATTCGATTCATCGTACAGGCGAGCTCTATGTTTTAGATTTAAATGCGATTCATAAGACTGCTAATAGACGAAATAAGCGACTATTAGATATAAGCATATCTTTTCTACTGATTTTGTTTTCTCCTATCATAATGTTTTGTCTAAAAAATCCGATAATCTTCTTAAAGAATAGTTTTTCTGTTTTAATAGGCAAATGCAGTTGGGTAGGTTATTCTGATACATATAACGGGCAAACAAACATGCGCTTACCTAAAATTCGCAAAGGCGTTCTGAATCCTAGTGATGCAACTAATATTCCGGTGCATGAAGCCGGGACATTGGTATATCTTGATATGTTGTATGCAAAAGATTATAATCCATCCATTGATTTAACTATCATCCTTAAAAATATCTCTAAGCTTGATAGATCTATGGGATGATTATTTTCCCGGCAACACGTTTATGTTTCCGTATAATTCATGAGTATCACCCAAAACGTCTATAACTACTGCCTTGTAAACATAGACATCTTGTTTCACAACCTCACCATTATATGTTCCATTCCAACCAGAGGTAAAAGCCGCATCTTTTTGTAGCTCTACAATCATATCACCCCAGCGATTATAAATAGTCAGGTTTGCATCAATTAAGCCAATACCCGAAATGAGAAATACCTCATTTAATCCGTCACCATTAGGTGAAAAACTATTAGGAATATGAACCGTCACATTAGGTCCAATGACAATCGGCGCATAAGCTGTATCTGTGCATCCATACTGATTCACAACGACAAGAGAAACCAGCCATGTATTGGTATCTGCTGCATAATAATGAGACGGATATGGATCTGTAGATGTTGTACCATCTCCCAAATCCCAAAAATAACCGGTTTCTCCTATTGATGCATTAATAAATTGCACAAACGGATCTAATACGGTAATATGATTATTTGGCTCAAAGGTAAAAATTGCGTCTGGTGAAGGATAAACAGTAATATAATTGCTAAACGTTAAGGTCGTGTCACATCCTTTCTCCGAAACAGCTGTTAAAGAGACGGAATATGTACCGGCGCTATTGGGATATAAATGCGTATTTTCAAATACTGTTTCTGTTGTATTATCTCCATAATTCCATACATAATAGGCAACATTACCCGAAGATATGGTGGTCAGATTATCAAATTGTGGAGCATGTGGATAACAACCGGTAAGTGGATCGGCGGTAAAATTCACATCAGGAACCGGCCAAACAGATACGGATTGGATTAATGTATCATAACAACCCTGATCTGTTTGTACAATAAGCCTTACATTATAACTGCCTGTCTGCTGATAATATGCAATGGGATCTGTTTGCGAAGAATTAGGAATAGTCGGATCTCCAAAATACCAATCATAAGAGACAAGTGTAGCGCCATTGGGTGCTGTTGATTGATTTGTAAATAGTGTAGAATGCCCATGACAAACATCATTAGAAGAAAACGCAACATTTGGTTGAGCATAAACTGTGACAGATTGTGTAATCGTATCTGTACAGCCTTGTTGAGTGGAGACTATCAGTTGCACGTCATAATTACCTGATTGCAAATACTGATTTGAAGGATTCTGCTGATTAGACTGCTGATTATTTCCAAAATCCCATTGCCACGTACTAATAGTAGAGAGCTGAACAGTTGACTGATCTGCAAAATCTATAGCATTATATACACAATCATTTAAGAAACTAAAATCTGCAGATGGTGTTGACCTGACAATAACGGGTTGAGTAATAGTATCTGTGCAGCCATCATTATCTGTTACAGTCAGTATAACATTAAAAGTACCAATTGCAGCATAAGTATGATTCGGGTTCTGAATAACGGCTTGGTTGCCATCATCAAAGTCCCAATCCCAGTTCACCAATTGGTTACCATTAAAACTGGAGGACAAATCTGTAAATGCAAGTTGAAGACTACATGTATCAGGTACTGAAAAATCGGCAATAGGATTATTTTTAATATAGACTGGGATTACCACAGTATCTCTACATCCAACAGATGATTGTACTTGCAAAGTTACATTATACCAACCTGAATCCAAATATACATGAGAAGGATTCTGAGCAGTTGACTGATTTCCATCACCGAAATCCCAACTCCAGTTATTAATTACATCCTGATAAACCAATGTCGTATCTGTAAAATCAATAGTATGATCACATACATAATCTCCTAAGAATCCGGCTAAAGGAATGATTGGATCAATCATAACACTAAGTGTAGCCTGACAACCGGTAACAGATGTAATGGTGCAACTATAGTTTTGCTGGCCGGGCGTAGGATTATATATTACTAAGGTATCATCCGTACCAACAATACCAACACCATCTGACCATTGATAACTTTGGAAACCATTTGGCGCTATAAGCATAGCTGATGTATCTCCTTCACAATACTGAACGGTAATTTGAAGTGGTTGGCAATCACCAACTATAGAACCATAACCAAAGTAACCTCCTAATGAGCA
>JAIXKU010000312.1 GCA_026936045.1 Flavobacteriales bacterium | reverse complement strand
TATAGGTATAGGCCGGTTCTTTTATCTTGCAAAACTTAGCCTTCCTGCTATCTTTGTAGATTCAATTACATATAAAATATGGAAACTACTTTGATTACAATCCACTCAGCCCTTCGCTATATTGTTCTAATAGCATTGGTTTATATCACGATAAAAGCATGGGCAAGATTTGCTGAGAAGAAAGAATTTCAACCCATAGACAGAAAAACAGCCTCCATGGCGATAGGGTTATTGCATTTTCAGGTATTACTGGGTATTGCTTTATATATTATGCGTCGGCATTTTGATGGAATTGCGGTTATGAAGTCGCTTAAAGAGGCCGGTAATATTGAAGCAGCAGCTTATGTGCGCTTCTTTACGATGGAGCATATAACCATGATGCTATTGGCTGCTATCCTCATTACTATTGGACAGGTATTAAGTAAAAAAGCCGCCACGTCAAGCGGTAAATATTTGCGCTTGGCCTTATTTTTCACACTAGGTCTTTTGGTTATATTCTTTGGTATCCCCTGGCCTTTTATGAAAAGCTGGGGTGTTTGGCTATAAGCCTTATTTCTCTAAATAGAGGCGGAGGTAGTCGGTTATCTTTTGCATCAGATGGATGCGGTCTCTACCGATAACATTATGTTTATGATCAGGATAAACAAAGAAATCAACCTGGCGTCGTTGCTTGATACAGGCTTTGATAAATTCCAAACTATGTTGCATCACTACCACATCATCCTGTGCGCCATGTATCACCAATGTATGATCTTGTAAAGCCCCAGCCTTGGCTATAACGCTTGTATTAGCATAACCATCGGGATTTTCATCGGGTGTATCCATATAGCGTTCACCATACATCACTTCATAATATTTCCAGTCGGTAACAGGTCCGCCTGCTACAGCCACTTTAAACACTCCGGGATGATTCAGTACCAACGACAGTGTCATAAATCCACCAAAGCTCCAGCCGTGTAATCCAATACGAGCACTGTCAACATACGGAAGAGAATAAAGATAGGATAGGCCTTTCATCTGATCTTCCATTTCATGTTTACCAAGCTGGCGATGGATGACACTCTCAAACTCAAATCCTCTATGTGCGGAGCCTCTGTTATCTAATGTAAAAACAATATACCCTTCTTGTGCCATATAATAATCCCATAAGCGGGCACCGGTAAGCCAGCTATTAGTAACAAGCTGCGCATGCGGGCCGCCATATACATATACAAGCACCGGATATGTCTTAGCTGCATCAAAATTAGACGGCTTAATGATCCGTGCATTAAGCGGTGTTTTGCCATCTGCAGCTGTTATGGAGAGTAGTTCAGCTTTAGGAAGGTTATAATCCGTTAAGGGGTTTTCGGAAACGACAGGACTGAATTTTATTTTATTCTGCCGATCATGAAATGTATAGGCAGAAGGTACAGTTGTTGAGCTGTATTGATCAAAAATAAATCTGCCATCGTTGCTTACTTTACATTCGTGACTGCCTGGTTCGTTGGTCAGTTGTGTTATTTTCCCGCTTGATAATGAAACTACACAAAGTTGTCTGTCTAACCCTTGATTCTGCGTACGCATAAAGAAAAGATTTTCCTCACGTGCATCCAAACCAATAATCTCAGTTACTTCCCACAACCCTTTTGTTACTTGTCGTATAAGCTTGCCGTCTGTTTGATACAGATAAAGATGATTAAACCCGTCACGCTCGCTAAACCATAAGAACTGATTGGGTTTAGTTTTTAAAAAGTATAAAGGGTTTTCGGGTTCAACATATCGGTCATTTCTTTCTTCAAACAAGGTTTGAATCTTATTGCCTGTGCTGATATCATATTTATTAAGTTGCAAATGATTTTGTTCGCGGTTAAGTAAGCCTATATACACATATTCTTCAGACGGATCCCAGCTGATAGCCGTTAGAAACTGGTCTGCAGGCAATCCGGTTTTTATAAAAATCGTTTTCCCGGTGCTGACTTCATAAACACCCAAGGTCACCTGCTCGCTAGTCATGCCGGCCATTGGATATCTTATTGGTGCAACTTCGGCAATACGTGTATCGGTGTGGGTTAACGGATATTCGGTTACCATCGTCTCGTCTTTACGATACCAGGCAAGATAATGACCTTGGGGCGACCAAAACATACCTTTATTAATACCAAACTCCTGGCGATGTGTATAGTCGCTGCCGTTTACGATACCTAAGTCTGTATCATGCGTAACAGCAACAGCATCGGTGTCACCGATAGAGATATAGATATTGTTCTGGATATTGAAAGCAGCGCGACGGCTGTCGGCATGAATTTCAACTAATTCAGCAGCATCGTTCAGTTTTATTTTATGCACGATGGTCTTAGAGGTCAGATTGACAAAATAGACATTGTGGTCTTGCTCGAAATGGATATGTTGCCCATCGGCCCATTCATAGTTATAGGGGAAATAATCCGCTTTCTCCTTTTTTTCCGCTTTCATCAGCGCATTCACATCACTTAAATCCATGAGGATGACAGGTGTCGCATTACTTGGTGTAATAGCTTTCAGTGAAGTATAATTATCTAAATATACAAGGGTGTCAGACGAGCCTTTAAACCCGGATGTGTTCAGCGACTTTGGTTTGAATTTACTCCATTGACCGGTTACGGCATCTTCTAAAGAAAGCGTCTTTTGTGCCTGAGTGAACGGAAAGATTAAAAAGAAAAAGCCTAGGCCGAGAATTATTTTTCTCATATGTAAACGGTTTATAATTAGTATTGAGACATCATCTGAGATATTGCTATACCGGTGTTTTTATAAATGGAGAACGGTTTTCTCCCATAGGCGAAGATAAAGAAATCAGCTAAAAAAGAACTAAATAAAAAAACCGCCCTAAGCGGTTTTTTTTGATGGGAGGAAGATGGGGCTCGAACCCACGACCCTCAGAACCACAATCTGATGCTCTAACCAACTGAGCTACATCCTCCGTATGAGGGTACAAATATACAATTTTTCTATTTCAGAAATAGACGATTTACCCATAGCTTGTTTAAAACTCTGTTTCTTTAACGGTGCAATATCCAAACAAACCCCTTTATTTAGCAAGAAAAAAGATGCGTATTCATTTTATAGCCATAGGAGGTGCGGCCATGCACAATCTAGCATTGGCGCTTCATCAGCAGGGACACGCGGTCACCGGCTCCGATGATGAGATTTTTGAACCCTCACGTAGCCGACTCATGCGTGCCGGCCTTTACCCTAAAGAAATGGGCTGGTATCCTGAAAGAATTACGGCGGCATTGGATGCCATAATTTTGGGTATGCATGCGCGACTTGATAATCCTGAATTACTGAGAGCCCAGAGATTGGGTCTACCCGTATATTCTTATCCTGAGTTTATCTATAGGCAATCCGAAACTAAAACCCGTATTGTGATAGGCGGAAGTCATGGAAAAACAACCATCACATCCATGATTATGCATGTACTCAAACATCAAAAAAAACCATTTGACTATTTAGTGGGCTCTCAAATAGAAGGGTTTGAAACAATGGTAGAACTAAATCCGCATCATGCGGTGGTCGTTATTGAAGGGGATGAATATTTTGCATCACCGATTCAGATGATACCTAAATTTCATCTCTATCACCCGCATATTGCGGTTTTAAGTGGTATTGCCTGGGATCATATCAATGTTTTTCCAAGTTTTGAGCTTTATTTAGACGCTTTTAAGCAGTTTATTGAAAAGATGGAACAGGGTGGAACACTTATCTGGTATGGCGGTGATGCACATTTAAAAACGATGGTTGAAAGCGGTATTCGTTCGGACCTGAAATACCTCTCCTATCAATTACTGCCTCATATCATCAAAGACCAAACAACCTATATCAAATTATCTGACGGGCAACTTTTGCCTTTAGAGTTCTTTGGAGCGCATAATTTAATGAATATGGAAGCTGCCCGGTTAGTTTGCAAACAGATCGGCATAGAGACCGATGCGTTTTATCAGGCTATTTCCACATTTAAAGGTGCTGCACGTCGGTTAGAGGTTTTTTATAAGGATGATACGCGTGTGGTGTTTCGTGATTTTGCTCATTCCCCATCTAAACTGAAAGCGACGATTGAAGCCGTTACACAACAATTTCCTGACCGTAACATCGCATGCCTGATGGAATTGCACACATTCAGCAGCCTGAATAAAGATTTTTTACCTCAATATGTCGGTTGCATGAATAATGCTAAAGAAGCCGTAGTCTATTACAATCCGGAAACCATCTCTCATAAAAAACTACCGTCTATTTCAGCAAAGGATATTAAAGATGCTTTTCAGCATCCGGCCCTAAGGGTCATCTCCGATTTGGATGAATTGAAACTATATATACAGTCACTCAGAAACGATAACAGGTCGGTGCTTCTTATGAGCTCGGGTAATTGGGGCGGTACAGATATTGCCGGCATTTTTAAAGTTTAGGGATCAAGACCTTCCTTTCACAGCTTATTTGTATTATTCTTATTTTTGCATCCTTAATGCAAAAAACCATGTTGCCTAAGCAAACCATAAAAACCTTGCTTTTTGATAGCCAGCCCGGCCTATCTGTTCATATTAAAGGATGGGTCAGAACATTTCGCAGCCATCGTTTTATTTCTATAAACGACGGCAGTACCATTCATAATCTGCAATGTGTGGTTGATTTTGAGAAAATGGACGATCAGCTTCTTAAACGCATTACCACAGGTTCATGTCTGAGCATTAAAGGTCTATTGACAGAATCGCTTGGAAAAGGCCAGCGCGTTGAAGTACAGGTAGAATCCATAGACATTCTTGGCGATGCCGAAGCAGATCCTGAGAAAGGCGATGTATATCCGTTACAGCCTAAAGCACATTCATTGGAATTTCTCAGAGAGATAGCTCATCTACGCTTTCGTACCAATACGTTTGGTGCAGTGTTTCGTATTCGTCATGCCATGACTTTTGCTATGCATACGTTTTTTCATGAACGTGGCTTTTTTAATATTCACTCTCCCATCATCACCGGAAGTGATTGCGAAGGTGCGGGTGAGATATTTCGCGTATCAACACTTGATCCAAGTCGCCCACCTCTGACACCTTCCGGCGAAGTAGATTATGCACAAGATTTTTTTGGCAAACAAACACACCTGACCGTTTCAGGTCAGCTTGAAGCTGAGCTGGCAGCGATGGCGTTAGGTAAAGTATATACGTTTGGGCCAACTTTTAGAGCAGAAAATTCAAATACGGCCCGCCACCTGGCTGAGTTTTGGATGATAGAACCGGAAGTGGCCTTTGCAGACCTCAATGACAACATGGATTTGGCAGAGGCCAACCTGAAATATCTAATTGAATATGCGTTGAAAAATTGCAACGATGATCTGCAATTCCTAAACCAACGCTTGTTAGATGAGGAGAAAAATAAGAAGAAAGAAGAGCGCAGTGAGATGTCTTTGATAGAGCGATTACGGTTTGTGGCTGAGCAAGAATTTGAACGAATCACTTACACGGAAGCCATTGATATCTTACAGAAATCAAAACCCAATAAGGAGAAAAAATTTCAATATCTTATAGATGGATGGGGTGTTGATTTACAAAGCGAGCATGAAAGATATCTAGTAGAAAAGCATTTTAAAAAACCGGTTATCTTAACGGATTACCCCAAAGAGATTAAGGCATTTTACATGCGGGTAAACGATGATGGAAAGACCGTACGAGCCATGGATATTCTCTTTCCGGGTATCGGTGAGATTGTAGGTGGATCTCAGCGTGAAGAACGATTGACCAAACTGCAAGAGCGCATACGAGAACTGCACATACCCGAAAACAACCTCTGGTGGTATTTAGATTCACGCAAATTTGGCACAGCTCCTCATGCCGGTTATGGCTTAGGCTTTGAACGTTTGCTTCTGTTTATTACAGGTATGTCAAACGTACGAGATGTGATTCCTTTTCCACGAACACCTCATAACGCAGAATTCTAATACATAGAAATTATTTAAGTGTATAAGCCCCATTATCATTCGTGGACATATCGCCCTTTCTTTACTAAGCTTCTACATTGGGAATATTGGCCGTTTAGCATCGTCTATTTTCCTGCTTTCTTTTATTATTTATGGTTATGTGTCAAGGCACGTTCACTTTGGTTTTTTAATGCAGCTAATCCGGGTATTGAAACGGGTGGTATGTTGGGCGAATCCAAAACTCCTATTCTTGCCATGCTTCCCGATGAATATAAACCTAAGACAATACATGTTGAACCCCATAATACTTTCGATGAAACCAAAGCAGCCCTTTTGCAGGCAAACATAATCTATCCGCTTATAGCCAAGCCGGATAGAGGAGAGCGCGGACTTATGGTAGAGAAGATAACAAACGATGAAGCGCTATCCGCCTATATTCAAAAAATACCTTTCCCATTTCTGATACAGGAATATGTGACACTAAAAGAAGAATTGGGTGTTTTGTTTTATATGTTGCCGGGAGAAGAGAAAGGAAATATTATCTCAGTGGTGATGAAAGAATTTCTGAAAGCTAAAGGAAACGGTAAATCCACGTTAAAAGAACTTATTGAAGAAAATCCCAGAGCTTTGCTGCATTGGCAAAAATTAGAACGAAAATTCGGACATCGTTTTGATGAAGTCATTCCTTTGAATGAAGAAATCGAATTAGAGTCCATCGGCAATCATGTGCGTGGCACTAAATTCATAAACGCAAACAACATCATTGATGAGCAACTTAACCGAGTGTTCTCTGATATTACCCGACAGTTGGATGGCGTGTATTATTGTCGGTTTGATTTACGTTGTTCAAGTATTAAAGAACTCAAGCAGGGCAAGCATATACGTATTGTGGAGATTAATGGTGTAGGTGCAGAGCCGGCACATATCTACGATCCCGATTATCGGATTATGGATGCCTGGCGGTCTATATTCAAAGCATGGGATATTATTTATAAAATTGCCACGATTAATCATAGAAATGGCATACCGTATATGACAACAAAAGACGTCGTGCGACAATGGAAGAAAGTTAAGATGTATCGAAATATCTCTGCCGAATGACTGTCTATTTATATGAATTTCTGATTGGTTTTGGCGTGAGTTATTTGTTCTCGCTTCCACCCGGCATGATAAGCTTAAATGTGTTACAAACCACGATGCAAAAAGGAATTTTAAATGCCTTTTGGTTGTCGTTAGCTGCTGTGATTGTTGAGGCTATACAGGCCTTTATTGGGGTTAAGTTTTCAGCATGGATTAATGAGAATGAATCTATCAAACTCTTTTTACAGGCTTTTGTCATCCCGGTCTTCTTGGGATTTAGTATTATTAATTTGGTTACTGGTATTCGTACCATGCGCAAAAAGAAACAAGACGAAATAAAACCATCTAAAACCATTGGCAGTTTTTGGAAAGGGCTCATCGTCAGTGCGCTCAATCCGGTGGCTATCCCTTTTTGGGTTGTTTGGGCTACAGGTATTAGTCAAAAAAATCTGCTTATTCTCGATCTGGATCATATTCTTATCTTTGTCTTAGGCACTACATTGGGCACTTTAGCTTGCCTTATGACCTATGCAGTGCTGAGCGCATTTATTGCAAAACGTATTCACGCCGTGAAAGTATGGATGAATATCATTATAGGTGTCTTGTTCCTGATATTGGCTATTATTCAAACCATCAGTATTCTGATTAAAACCCTTACATAAATTATGTATCTTCTTTTTGACACAGAAACCAGTGGATTGCCTCGTAATTGGAATGCCCCGTTGACAGATTTTGATAACTGGCCACGCCTGGTACAGTTGGCCTATTTGGTTTACGATAAGCAAGGTAATTGCATCACAGGCTCAAGTCATATCATTCGACCAAACGGGTTTAGCATTCCCAAATCGGCATCGCAAGTGCATGGTATAACCACCGAACGCGCCCTGAGAGAAGGCGAGCCATTGCAAGATGTACTCAACGAGTTTCAGGCTTATATATCTCAATCCGAATATATCGTAGCACATAATCTCTCTTTTGATGAGGCAATCATGGGTGCAGAATTTTTGCGTATGCAGATGAATAATCTGCTGCCTGCAAAAAGGAAAATCTGTACGATGAACAGCACCACCTCTTTTTGTGCTATCCCCGGAAAATATGGGTATAAGTGGCCAACCTTATCCGAACTACACATCCGACTCTTTAATATAGATTTTGGCGAAGCTCATAATGCCGCAGCGGACATCGAAGCTACTGCTCGTTGTTTCTGGGAGTTGAAACGATTAGGCGTATTGTAAGACTGTGTCGTCATCTATTTTAATAAGTATGTCGGCTCAATGAATCGGGATTTATCCAGTACAAAACAACCGTCCACTTATTACCGGGCATTGTTTGTTTGCTTGAATCGGCTATCGATACAATATTGATGTTATCATGCTTAAACGCCTGTTCGGATTCCTGTTCTTCGGGTTCAGAAAAAATTATGCGGGGATGAAACGTTGATAAAATTTGCTTGTCATTGAGAAAGTCTTTCCAGACGGGAACAGCCTTTATGTCTGTGCCCCAAGTCAATGCCGGCGCCCACGCGCCTACCGCTGTAGCCTTCCCAACGGAAAGATGACGGAGATACAGATTCAAATCATACATATCATAGCGGCGCTTTTGTAACATATCTGCATAGCCATACAGGTTAAAACCAATTATGACAGTCAGAATAATGACAGCGATAAAACCGCGGTTCATAACCGATTTATACTTTACAAATAACTCATGTAACGGTGGCAAATAGCGCCTACCAAGTTCAATCCATGTTATGGTCGAAAAGAAACCCATCGCGGCAAAGCTTGAAACAAGATACCTTCCCGGAACATGATGCATAAACACTTTATGCACCTCGAGCAAAACCCATAAGCCGGCCGGAATGACCAATAGCGCAAAGACAGATCTTGTCTGACGAAACAATAAAATAATAGCTAATGGTATAGACAAAATGAATAAGACAAGAAGAGGCGCCACCCGTTCATTCAGAAAGTATAGATTAAAATTATATTCAATGACTTCCCCTTGGTATTTCCATATTGGGAATCGGGCTGCCGTTTGGTTCTGCATAATATAAGTCCATGCTTTCTGTAACGGTAGATACCATAAAGACAAATACAGTAAAACAAAAAACAAAACGATACCTGTAAGAATAGATAATGAGATGAAGAAACGTGACACATCTTTTCTATGTGGGCGATGCGTTAGCCAAAGAATGAGTGTGGAGATAGGAATGAGTGGCAGTATATAAGCAAACTGAATTTTTATATACCATGACATGGATGAAAAAAGAATAGCAACCATCAGCCATTTCAATCTTCCTGTTTCCGATTCGGGCATGGCATAACGTCCCCAAGCCATGATAGACGCAATAATACATACAATAGCCGGCATTTCTGACAAGCTGAGATGCGTGTATTGAAAAATGTGAAACTGCAAAAACAATACTGGCATCAATAACGCCAAAATAGGCCGATACGGCTTGAATGAGAAGATGGTCGTCAATAAAACAAAAATAAATACCATAACGGCACCTCTGGCCACTTCACGATAGGTACCAAACAATGCCATAGGTGGGAGAACCATCAGATTAAACAGCGGTGTCTTAATCAAGTTATCACATTCCCATGCATTGATATCGCCATAGTTTATAAAGTTTCGCACCTGGCTTGTATTCAGCCCTTCATCACTTTGTGCATCGCGGCTATGTGATAAGCGCACATCCGGATCAGAACTAATAAAAGGTAACTGCAATAACAGGACGAGGAGGGGCAAAATCCACCATGCTCTGCGGACTATGGCTATAAACAACGAATGAAGATTAGGCATGCAGAAAATTAAAACTGCGTCAACGTTTTTCGAATGATCTCAATACATTCATCCATCTGTTCCTCATTAATCACCAGTGGCGGTGCAAAACGAATAATGTTGCCATGCGTGGGCTTGGCAAGTAACCCGTTTTTCTTAAAGGCATAACAAATCTTGTTGGCATCCACCATTGCTGATTCCTCTATGACAATGGCATTGAGCAAGCCTTTCCCTCTGATGGTTTTAATATGAGGCGAAGCGATGGATTTAATTCCTTCGCGCAGCTGTTTACCTCTTTGAAACGCATTTTCATCTAGCTTTTCATCTTTAAGCACCTGTAATGCTTCCATAGCCACAGCACAAGCCAACGGATTGCCACCAAACGTACTGCCATGCTCGCCCGGTTTGATGGTCAGCATAATCTCATCCGACGAAAGCGCGGCTGATACCGGAAATACCCCGCCGGAAAGCGCTTTACCTAGAACTAAAATATCTGGCTTCACCTCTTCATAATCGCAAGCCAGCATTTTTCCGGTTCTACACAGCCCGGTTTGCACTTCATCGGCTATCATCAGAACATTATGACGGGTGCATAATTCTCTGACCGCTTTCAGATATCCTTCATTCGGTATGACTACACCGGCTTCACCCTGAATAGGCTCAAGCATAAACGCAGCGATAGATGCGGCTTCGTCCTCTAAAAGGGTTTTCAGCGCTGTAATATCGTTGTACGGAATTTTTACAAATCCCGGAACAAAAGGACCAAATCCGCTATAACTGGTAGGATCTGTTGAAGCAGAAATAGCAGCAATAGATCTGCCCCAAAAATTTCCCTCCACAAAAACGATTTTGGCTTGATTGGCAGCAATGCCTTTTACATCATAACCCCATCTGCGAGCCAGTTTTACTGCTGTTTCACAGGCCTCAACACCGGTATTCATTGGTAATACCCGTTGATAGCTGAAATAGTTTGTAATATATTCTTCGTATTCGCCAAGCTTATTATTGTAAAAAGCCCTTGAGGTAAGCGTCAGTTTATCTGCCTGATCTTTCAATGCCTGAATAATACGTGGATGACAATGTCCTTGGTTGACGGCTGAATAGGCCGATAAAAAATCAAAATACTGTTTCCCCTCTGGATCCCAGGCATAAACACCTTTGGCCTCAGATATAACCACCCCAAGCGGTGCATAGTTCTTTGCACCATACCTGTTTTCCAAATCCATTGCCTTCTCTGTCCCGATAAATTCACGCATTGTAACCATGTCAATCTTTTGATACAAATATATTAAAAAATTTGCCTTGTCTTCTCGCTGCTATCCAAAGAGATAGATACCATGCAACATTTTATTATACTTGTATTCGATTAACACTGTTTCATGAAGATTGCCATTATTGGTGCCGGTGCGGCCGGCTGTTTTGCGGCGGCAAACATTGATTCTGAAAAGCATCATGTACAACTGTTTGAGAAATCTCGCCGGGCCTTACAAAAGGTGCATATCTCCGGAGGCGGCAGGTGCAATTTAACAAATTATTGTTTTAATGTAGATGAGTTAATTACTCATTATCCGCGCGGTAAACATTTTTTACGAAGGACGCTTCATCGCTTCAGCCCGGCACAGACCATGCAATGGTTTGAAGATAGAGGGGTGAAATTAAAAGTTGAAAAAGACGGTCGGGTTTTTCCTGCCAGCAACAGTTCTCAGACAATCATAGACTGCTTATTAAAAAACATTGAGTCCTTCATTCAATATGAAAAAGAATTAACCGCCGTAGCCTATGTTGATCAACATTTTATTCTTCATTTTTCGGATAAAACCTCAGCAGAAGCAGATCGGTTATTAATAGCACCCGGTGGTTTTCAGAAGGCCACACAATATGCCTGGTTAGAAAAATTAGGACATGGTTTTGAGAATCCGGTGCCATCGTTATTTACGTTTAACATACCGCATCATCCTCTGCTTCAGTTGCAGGGCGTGAGTTTACCCAATGTCTGCATACATCTTGTCCAAAGTAGATTCACTCAGTCAGGGCCGGTCTTGATTACACATTGGGGTATGAGCGGTCCGGCTGTTTTGCGCCTCTCCGCTTGGGCTGCCAAAGAGATATCTCAATTAAATTACCAATTTGATATATCTGTCAACTGGCTGAATGATATGACGGAGTCGCAACTCAGAGCCATGATATCAAAGATGCGAGCGAAGGCCGGCAAGCAACACGTCATTCGTCACAATCCTTTTTTATTTCCGTGTAAGTTTTGGAAATACCTTTGTGTCATGGCCAATATCACCGATCAAATGAAATGGGGTGAGATACCGGGTATGGCTCAAAACGAACTCATTGATAAAATCCTTCGCGATAAATACACCATTGATGGTAAAACCACATTTAAAGAGGAGTTTGTAACATGTGGCGGAATAAAACTCAATGAAATTAATCCCGCTACTATGGAAAGTCGTTTGGTCCCCGGCTTGTTCTTTGCCGGAGAGATAATGGATATTGATGGAGTAACCGGCGGCTTTAACTTCCAACACGCCTGGAGCAGCGGATGGATAGCAAGCCACGCCATGCAAGCATCAACTGAAATAAAAAAGTAATAAAAAGATTGTTCAAAAGAGAAGTGCAGTTGAATTGATTTAATTATTAGCTTTGCCTTCGTGACAAGGCGAATTATAAGCATATTATTGATTGTTGCCAGCTTATTTTCTGTTATGGGGAAGTTGGCCGTATTTACCTATTATCAAGTGAATAAGCAATATATTGCAACCTATCTCTGTAAGAAAAAAGACGAGCCTGATTCTTGTTGTAAAGGCAAATGCTTTTTGAAAGACACCATCAAAAAAGTAGATACACCTGATATTGATACCGAGTTACCTTTTCCGGCCAATACTGTAGATAAAGAATTTATACTATATCATTCAGCGGTCATGCAAATCAGTTTTAATGCAGCAATTTTGCCCTTTGGGTACCTCCCCTACGGTGTCAATCGGCACGACCAAAAATGTTCCATTAGCGTTTTCCACCCGCCGGAATTGCAGGCTTGATCTCTTTTGTCTGTAATTATTCCTTAAATTTTAATTTATGAAAAAGTGGATTGTGCTTTGTGTAGTCCTCCTTACACAAATAGTACATACCCAAGCATGTGATATATGCGGATGCTCGGTTGGAGGGATGTATGTGGGCATATTGCCCCAGTTTAAAAGTCATTTTGTAGGTGTACGTTATCATTTTCGGATGTTTGATTCCTATCATACCATGAATAACACACCCATGGTCTCCCATGATCAGTTTCATACGATAGATATCTGGGGGCGTTTTTATCCTCACAAAAGGATACAACTCATGGCCTTCGTGCCCATTAATATTTTCAGTAAAGACGAAGACCATAAGGTTACACGTTCTGCCGGATTGGGTGATATTCAGCTGATGGCAAACTATATTGCCTATCAGACACCCGATACAGCCATGAGCTACTGGAAACATAATCTGATGGCAGGCGGCGGTTTAAAAGCACCAACCGGTGATTTTAATATTTATGAAAATGATACCCTGCTAAATCCCAACTTACAATTAGGATCCGGCTCATGGGATTTCCTGCTTAATCTTATGTACACGATACGATACAAAAAATTTGGAATGAACCTGGAAAGCAATGCCCGGTTTAATACAACCAATTCACATGGGTTTCGTTTTGGTCACCGATTTTCCGGTGCGTTGCGGTTCTTCTTTTGGACAAAATATAAAAGTACCTCTTTCGTTCCGCAAGTCGGCCTTTTGGCCGATTATGGCATGCGCGACACCGATAAAGGATTGATGCGTTTGCAATCAGGTGGATTAAGCCTTTCTGTCAATGCCGGTATTGATTTTTATATTAAACGGTTTGTACTGGGAACCTCTTATTTCCTTCCGGCTTATCAGAATCTGGCCGGCGGCGATATTAAAGCCAGCCACCGTTTTATGGTTAATTTTTCCGTATTATTTTAATTTATTTTCTATCATGAAAACAAAAACTTCTTTTTATAGCGTAATAGCCGTTTTAGTATTCGTTATCTTTTCTCTTGGTTGTTCAGAAGAAAGCGAACGTTATTCAACCATCACTATTTATGACCCTACACCCAATCAAGCATTCGTATTAGGCGATACTGTTTTTGTGAATGCACTTATAACAGCCAATATTGAATTGCATGGCTATAGCGTAGAGATAAAAAACCTAAGCTCGGGCGAGGAAATGCATGCCATTGAGCAACATTCGCATGGCGGCAATATCCCGGTTGGTACTTTTTGGATCAATACTGTTTCAGAAAATAGCAATATGAGAGCCTACGTAATAGCACATATTGACGATAACGGAAAACATGAAATGGATTCCGTTGATTTTGTCTGCAATCAATAACCGATAATAAGCATAAGAACAGACCTAGCGTCTGTCGTACAACTTTCATAAGGGTGGTTTAAAACAGAGGGGCATAGCGCAGTTATGTCTCTCTGTTTTTTCTAGAAAAACAGTATCTAAACTCAGAGATTTGTATAATTTTACCCGTAAATAACGAATATGGGCATTCATAGAGAAGGACGTACGTGGCTATTCGTCAGCTTTATAATTTGGGTATTGACAACCGCCGCCTTGTATATGCTGAAAACCAACCTTTGGCTGACAATTATTATGAGCAGCTTTTGCTTATTAGTATTTATTATTCTCTTACAATTCTTCAGGTTGCCGCATCGAGAACCTTTATTAGGTGAAAACCTGGTTATAGCACCGGCTGATGGCAAGGTTGTAGTCATAGAAAAGACGAGAGAAACAGAATATCTACAAGCGGATGTGATACAGGTTTCCATATTCATGAGTCCGTTTAATATACATAAGAACTGGTATCCCGTTTCGGGTGTTATAGAGTATTTTGCCTATCATCCGGGCAAATACCTTATAGCCTGGCATCCGAAATCATCTACTGAGAATGAACGCAGCACAACGGTTATTCAGCGTACGGATGGATCAAAAATTTTAGTAAGGCAGATTGCCGGCATTTTAGCGCGTAAGATTTGTTGCTATGTAAAGCCGCAGGCGGAAGTAAAACAAGGAGACGAGCTTGGTTTTATAAAGTTTGGTTCGCGCGTGGATTTGTTCTTGCCTTTAGATGCAAAGATCAAGGTAATACTGAATGCTTCGGTGAAAGGTAGCCAAACCATTATAGCGGAGCTGTAGCTCATTTCCTATTTTAGGAAACTCCCAAAGCGGCAAACGGATAAACGAATCGTTGTTCCCAAAACGGCTTTAGAGAATCTAGAGTTGTGCTCCCCTTAGACGACGAGGTTAAAACATACAGAAAGCACAGTTACTGGCAGAAGAAAAGAAACATTGTCAATCTGAATTTCAAAGGCAACTCTTCTACATTCACCAACTACACACCACTGCATAGTCTTTTCTACTTAACAATCTCTACTCTCATTCAGTGGGTTTAAAGAAATGGTGTTACCTCTCATATTATTTTTTGATAAAAGGCAAAGTTGCTATATTTGTTTGAAATTGTAGGGTTTAAGCAGACAACACCATCGTAGGTTATGCTTGAACAAGGGTTTGGTGCAATGGCAGCTGGCATACTTCTATTGTCCTTTTTTCGTATAATTGAAGTACCGTTTTTCGACTCTAGTGTAGTACTAGAATACTCTACCTGCATCAACTCGCCAAACCGTTAGTTACGTACAATACCAATGCAATCAAAGAATAAGTAATCTCCTTAAAATAAAATAAGTATGAAACTTTTATTCCCAAACATCGCTTTATCGGTCGTCATATTGATAGCCATATCTCCAATTACAATCAGGACAGAAGCCTGTACTAGAATTGTATATAAAGGGTCGAACGGTATTGTCATTACTGCTCGAAGTATGGACTTCTCAATGGATATTCCGGCAAACTTATGGCAATTCCATCGTGGTATGCAAAGGGATGGGAAAACCGGGCAAAATACCGTTTGGGTAGATCTGAAAAAAATGGATTTCAGTCCCAAAACAGGAAAAGTAAAAAAGCTCCCTCTGAACGAACAACAAGTTTACGCAGGCGAAACGTCTGATAAGTTTATCGAAAGTGAGCCATTTGTGTTTCAGGGAATTTAACAATGAGATGCTGCACAAGTACCAAACTCTATCATCTCCCACTGATTAAATGACGAACTTAGTATCTGCATAATTGTTATAGGATCATGACAACAGATAAACAGAATGAGGTAATCTACCTTCCATTGGGAAATATGGACAGCGAGCATTGTGCGTTAATCGTTGATAAGGGACTAGCAGGCGTAAAGGGCATTGAGAGCCACAAGGTTGAGCTGAACAACCGCAGGGCCGCAATCATCGTAGAGAATCATGAGGTTGTGGCAGAAGCTATAAAAGCCATTCAAAGCTTAGGCTATAGCGTTGTAACAGTAAAAAAAACATTCCCTGTCTTGGGTATGTCTTGCGCTTCTTGTGCCGGCAGTGTACAAACAGTTACGCAGGCGCAGTTGGGCGTTATAGCAGCTGAAGTCAATTTTGCAACAGGTAACCTTACGGTAGAATACCTACCTAACATGACCGATACGGCACAGCTACAAAAAGCAGTGCAATCCGCCGGTTACGATTTATTGGTTGAGAATGAGACCAAACAACAAGAAACCCTGGAATCCATTCATGAAAAAGCGGTTAAAACCTTAAAGAAGAAAACGATTTGGGCCATCATTATATCCTTTCCTATCATGGTGATTGGTATGTTTTTTATGGATATGCCTTATGCAAATGAAATAATGTGGGCATTAGCTACACCCGTTGTGCTTTGGTTGGGACGAGGTTTTTTTATCAATACGTGGAAACAGGCGAAACACCGTTCTGTTAACATGGATACTTTGGTGGCGTCGAGTACGGGCATTGCCTACATATTCAGCGTATTTAATATATTGATCCCTGAATTTTGGCAACAACGCGGGTTAGAGGCGCATATGTATTTTGAAGCGGCAGCCGTTATCATCGCCTTTATTCTTTTAGGCAAATTATTAGAAGAAAAAGCCAAAAGCAATACCTCTTCTGCCATTAAAAAGCTCATGGGTCTACAACCCCAAACCGCGTTTGTGGTACAAGCTGACGGCACAGAAAAAGAAATACCCATTGAAGAGGTACGTGCGGATGATCTGATTTTAGTCAAACCGGGTGAAAAGATAGCGGTAGACGGTCTGGTTGTTTCCGGCAGTTCGTATGTGGACGAAAGCATGTTGAGCGGCGAACCTCTACCGGTGCTGAAAAAAGAAAACGAAAAAGTATTTGCCAGTACTATCAACCAAAAAGGCAGTTTCCGGTTCAAGGCGATGAAAGTGGGTAAAGAAACCATGCTGGCCCAAATCATCAGAATGGTGCAAGATGCCCAAGGGAGTAAAGCTCCTGTACAAAGATTGGTTGATAAAATTGCCGGTGTTTTTGTGCCCACGGTGATAGGAACAGCGATGACAACGTTCATTCTATGGATCATTCTAGGTGGCGAAAACGGCCTGGTGCATGGCTTGTTAGCAGCAATAACGGTTTTAATCATTGCTTGCCCCTGTGCTTTGGGATTAGCCACACCTACGGCCATTATGGTAGGCATTGGGAAAGGCGCCGAGAAAGGTATTCTAATTAAAGATGCCGAAAGTTTAGAATTAGCCAAGAAAGTAAACGCTGTTATTTTGGATAAAACCGGAACCATTACCGAAGGCAAACCAGAAGTAACCGGCATACAATGGCTGCATAATGACGATAGCGCAAAGACCATTCTTTTCAGCATCGAGAAGCAATCGGAACATCCATTGGCGAATGCGGTAGTTTCTTACCTTTCCAAAGTTTCTTACCTTTCCAAAGTTGAAAACTTCGAAAGTATTACCGGCCAAGGTGTAAAAGCAAATTTTAATAATGAAATTTATTTCGTCGGTAATAAAAAATTATTGATTGAGAATCATATTGGTATAGCTGACATGCTGCAACAACAAGCGGATGAGTGGAGTAAACAATTCAAAACCGTGATCTGGTTTTCAGACAGTAAACAAGCCCTTTCCGTATTAGCTATTTCCGACAAAATCAAAGACACATCAGCGCAAGCCATTAAGGCATTACAAGCAATGGGCATTGATTTATACATGCTTACAGGTGATAACGAAGCCACGGCCAAAGCCATTGCAGAACAGACCGGTATCGGCCATTACAAAGCAGAGGTCTTGCCACAGCATAAAGCCGATTTTGTAAAAGCATTACAAGAGAGAGGAAACATTGTAGCTATGGTTGGCGATGGCATCAACGACAGTATCGCCTTGTCCACGGCTGATGTAAGTATCGCCATGGGTAAAGGTTCCGACATTGCGATGGATGTGGCCAAAATGACCATCATTTCTTCTGATTTGACCAAAATTCCTCAAGCCATAAAACTATCAAAACAAACGGTTGCTGCCATTAAACAAAACCTGTTTTGGGCCTTTATTTACAACCTCATTGGTATCCCTATTGCAGCGGGCGTTCTCTATCCGATAAATGGCTTTCTATTGAATCCGATGATAGCTGGTGCTGCCATGGCATTAAGCAGCGTAAGTGTGGTAAGTAACAGCTTACGATTGAAGTGGAAAAAGTAAGTTGCTAAGCTTGGTGTTGATAAAATGCTGTAAAGCGCCGGACAAAAAGGAAGATATACATCCTCTAATCCTAATACAAGCATAGAACAGATGTAATGGTATCAATTATATCTGCGAGAAGGCCGTTTCTTCAAGAATATAATATATACTCATACCGCCATCTCCAATAAAATCGGGCAATGATCCGAATGATGGGCTTCAGATAAAATGGCTGCATGCCGCATCTTATTTTTAAGCGTGTCGGATACAAATTGATAGTCAATGCGCCAGCCTTTATTTTGTTTTCTGGCATTATGCCTAAAACTCCACCATGTATATTGATGGGGCTCAGGATGAAAAGCACGGAAAGAATCTATAAATCCCATTTCAAGAAAAGCGGTTACCCATGCTCTTTCAGGTGGCAAAAAGCCGGTGGAATTTTTATTTGAAACCGGATTATGAATATCTATTTCCTTATGACAGATATTGATATCACCGGCAATGATTAAATGGGCATACGATTGTCTTAACGTCTGAATATAGGTAAGAAAATCATCTAGGAAACGATACTTAAAATCCTGACGATGATCACCCGATGTACCGGAAGGAAAATACACCGACATTACACTAAACGTATCAAAATCAGCCCGTATGATGCGCCCTTCTTCATCATACGCTTTGATATTGCAGCCATATGTCACATGCTTGGGTTCTTGCTTTGATAAGAGCGCTACGCCGCTGTATCCTTTTTTCTTTGCCGGATACCAATATGCATAATAACCTAACTCTTCAAAAAAATCTATTGGCAACTGTTCAGGCGTTACTTTAATTTCCTGTAAGCATAAAATATCCGGGTCCGCTGCTTTAATCCAATCGGCCAACCCTTTAGTTAATGCCGAGCGTAAACCGTTTACATTATAACTGATGATTTTTTTCATAACAATGTCTCGACTACTTCACAATCAGTTTTTGTGTTAGAACCGTGCTCCGGCTCTGATAGGTGATGGTGTAAATACCGGGTGTGTAATGTCTCGTATTGACAAAGAAATTTCGTTCGCCGGTCGTAACATGACCGTTATAAATACTTTCAATCAGACGGCCATGTATATCCCGCACAAACACATGCACATCCCCTTCCTGATAGGAATAGGTTGGTATGCAAGTAATCCCTTTTGACGGATTGGGATAAAGCGGTGTTTGAAAAACGGACGATGAAACAGTCTCTTCTATATCGGCATTACCCATGACGTTAAATGACCAATAGCCGGCAGGCGCAGGCATTGGTCTTACTTGCTCTTTACCGCTCACAGCGGTAGCATGTATATAATAATAAACAGTCGTTGCAGCCGGTTGTGCAGGGATATAACCTGTCCAGATTGCATTCGCAGCATCGGTCAATGTCATCGGTGCCGATAAATATGGTTGTGTGGTATCTGTTCGCCAAAGAACCTCAGCAGATGCGATACCAGATTTATGTTGTATGATGGCATCCACAGCATACGGATTAACGACGTCAAAGGTGTTATCTAAATCATTGTGTACGATACGCAAAGGATTTTTTACGCCAACTAAATGTGTTATACAATGGATCACACCGCCTTGTACAATAATATTTTGATTCAAATCAGGGTTGCCATTGGCATCATCGGCATCAATAGTCACAATGCGATAACCCGGCATGTTTTCTCGTATCACACGAATGGCGGTCGTATCATATTTCTCCTGATAGATCGGCATAATGATTGTTTTATTTACAATCACAAAATTTGAATAATTGCGGTATGATGCATTGCCATAGGGAGCGCCCGGATAACTCCCACCTGTACTGGGTGGCATCGGCACACGTAGTACTTTATAAGGTGTGTTAAAGGATGATTGAAAATTACTAAGCACATATTGTAAGTTCGCTTCCATTTGCGGCCCATCTGATATACCGTCCGGAAACTGACCTACTAATAACGTTTCTTCATCCAGTAATTTCATGTGCATATCAATATGATGAATACCGTCATAAGGCAACACCTCCATTTTGATATATCGGTTGACACCATGATACGCCTGAATGATTTGGTCTATTTCCGATTCCGTATGATTGGGATAGGATAAGCTAAACGAGCCGTTGCCATCGTTTTCATCAAGCACTAACTTAGATGCAAACGCTGTACCCAGTCCATCCGTCATCCAATTCCCGCCTGTATTCATTAAGTTATTAGGCACTGAATAGGTTTGAAAAAGCGGAATACCAAGTAAATCAGCATACGCTACGGGCACTAAATCATCGGCTGGGCGGGGGCGGTTGTACATCCAATCTACCAAGATTAACGAATCAACATCATTCAAGTAACAGGTATTAGCGCCATAGTCACGAATCCATATAGAATTAAATGCAACTTTTATAAACATCACATTCGTGAGCGGAATACCATAATTTGTAAGATTTGTTTTTACGGCATTTGAATCACTGCAATGAATAATCACTTTACACTCTGTCTGCGCAGCTCTCACTATCTCACGAAGGATAGCCGGAAAACCTGTCCAGGTAATGACCAGCGCCTGCACTTCTTCCCATTGCGCAGCCGTACGAACAGGCAAGCCCGGTGGTGTGGTAATGCTTGTTGACTGTTCAAACGGATTAGATACTTGCTGTAAATATGTATCCATCATCAATTCTTCACCGGGCGCAAATCCTTTTGGCAAAATGACTTGCTCTTGCGCAAATACTCCCTGGCTTAAATATATAAGACATAGAATGTAGTAAATTCTTTTCATAATTATCGGCTTTATCTATGGTGAAGATAAATAAATTTACCTTTGTCGCAAACTCAGAAAATATGAAACAATTAATAGAATGTGTTCCTAATTTCTCTGAAGGGAGAAACAAAGAAATCTTAGATAAAATAGCCGATGCCATTCGTTCTGTTGAAGGGGTTAAATTACTTGATATTGATGCGGGTTATGCGACCAATCGAACCGTATTTACATTTGTTGGTGAGCCTGAACCGATTATTGAAGCAGCCTTTAGATCTATTCGTACAGCGCATGAATTGATAGATATGACCAAGCATAAAGGGGAGCATCCGCGTATGGGTGCAACCGATGTATGCCCGCTTATTCCCATTCGTAATATCAGCATGGATGAAGTGGTAACATGGGCACATAAGCTTGGGAAACGTGTAGGTGAGGAGTTAAACTTGTCAGGCTATTTCTATGAAATGGCAGCAACATTCCCTGCTCGTAAAAATCTAGCCGATGTACGTGCCGGAGAATATGAAGGGTTGGGGGAAAAAATAACATCACCCGAATGGAAACCTGATTTTGGCCCAGCTGTATTTAATCCGAAATACGGCGCTACCGCCATTGCTGCCAGAAATTTCTTGGTGGCCTACAACATCAACCTCAATACCACCAGCACGCGTCGGGCAAATGCTATTGCTTTTGATGTTAGAGAAGCTGGCAGATTTAAAACTGATGCCAAAGGCAAAAATATTTTGGACGAGAACGGAGAACCCATTCGCATCCCGGGCACATTAAAAGCTGTTAAGGCCATTGGTTGGTACATTGATGAATACGGGATTGCACAAATATCCACCAACCTGACAGATATCACCGTTACATCCATTCATCAGGCTTTTGATGAAATAAGCGAGAAAGCACGACTCAGAGGTATTCGTGTAACAGGTTCAGAGCTGGTTGGCCTTGTTCCTTTACAATGTTTATTGGATGCCGGAAAATACTTTTTGGAAAAGCAACAACGTTCAACCGGTGTGCCTGATGCAGAGCTGATAAAAATTGCCATAAAATCGTTAGGCTTAGATGACCTCAAGCCTTTTGATCCGAAGAAGAAGATTATAGAATATATGCTGGATGATGATCAAGGGCAGAAATTAGTTTCGCTTTCCATTGAAGAGTTTTGTCATCAGACATCCGCCGAAACGCCCACACCGGGTGGCGGATCCGTATCCGCTGTTGTTGGTGCATTTGGTGTGTCATTAGCTACAATGGTTGCCAACCTTTCTTCTCATAAACGCGGCTGGGATGACCAATGGATGTACTTTTCCAAATGGGCAGAGAAAGGACAACAGATAACCTCTAGGCTTCTGTATCTCGTGGACGAAGACACCGCTTCGTTTAATTTAATTTTGGAAGCCTTTCGTTTACCAAAACAAACAGCTGAAGAGCAAGCGTTCCGTAAAAACGCTATTCAAGAAGCAACAAAATATGCTACGGAAATTCCATTTCGTGTTATGCAAACCGTATATGAAGCACTACCCATAGCAGAAGCAATGATCCATAAAGGATTACCAAGTTCTGTATCCGACGGCGCCGTAGGGGTGATATGTATGCAGGCCGCCATGCGAGGTGCGTATTTAAATGTGAAAATCAATATCCGTTCTATTCAAGACAAAGCATTTGTGGCTGAGATGTTAGGCCAGGCAGACCAACTCATGCAGAAAATGGATACCGAAGCCAAAGCTTTGATTGAATTGGCTGAATCTCATATTTAAGATATAAGCAGATTGAATTTTCTTTTGTATCTTTAACTGCATAAAATTGGCAGGCTGTGAAGATATGGAAAAGATGGACTCAGCACCCTTTATTCAGAGGGGTTGTATATTTCTTTCCATTTCAGCTTTTAATGCTTCATCTCCAACGCAATCAGGGCTTACTACTCTTTTGGATTCTGATTGCCGGGTATATCACTAATACCATCGGTACAGATTATGGCATACCCTATCTTTTTCTTTATCCGGAATATTTAGGTGAAGTCAATGTATTTAGCTATGCCATTATCGGCTTTGCCTGGGGCGGATTTATTATGTCATTCAATATCTCCAGTTTTATCATCAACAGCCATCGCTTCCCTTTTTTGGCAACGCTCTCACGGCCGTTTATGAAATTCACGCTGAATAACTTTATTATTCCTACCATATTTACCGTTATTTATATCTATAAGATTGTTGTATTGTTAAGATTCAACGAATTTATTCCTTGGACAAATATTTATTTTCTCACCGGTGCATTTATTGGCGGCATGCTGTTATTTGTTATTATGGCGCTGGGTTATTTTCTTTCCTTTCATCACGATTATATCACCGTATTTGGTATGCACCCGGAGATGCATGAGGTGGACGGCACAGAGAAGAAAAGAATCAGAGCCGTAAGAATCGGCTTGATAGAAAAAATCAACCTGAAAAATATTAAACATCGTGAACAATTTCTTAATGAATGGAATGTTGAAACATACTTAATGAATCCTTTTGTCATCAGGCGTGCCAGAAGTGCAGAACATTATGAAAGAGCTAAGCTGATAAAGGTCTTTCATAAAAATCATATTTATGCTACCATCTTTGAAGTGGTGATATTTATCTCGCTCTTAATCTTCGGGTTTTTTCGGGAGATACCAATGTTCAAAATTCCGGCAGGAGCCAGTATTCTGCTTCTTTCTACCATGCTGCTCATGCTTACCGGTGCTATACATTTTGTACTTAGACGATGGTCTTTAGTCGTATTCATATTAGGGTTTCTTATTTTCAATTATTTCTCAAAATATTCTGCACTTAATATTACTAATTACGCCTACGGCATTGATTACCAGCATACGGTAATCTATAATCCGGATAGCATTCAACAACAACTCATTCGTGAAAGTCCTTTTGATGATGATAAGCAGTTTCACGAAATCATTCTTAATAAGTGGAAGAAAAAAATAACCAAGGTTCATAAGCAACGCAAACCACCCATTGTATTTATAAATTGCAGTGGCGGTGGTTTAAAATCGGCATTATGGAGTTTCTATGCCATACAACAAAGCGATAAAGCATTAAACGGCGAATTGTTTGAGCATACGTATATGATTACCGGCTCCTCAGGTGGCATGATTGGAGCCAGCTATCTCAGAGAGTTATACCTGATGAAACAACTCAACATTATTGATGATTTATACGATGATTCATTAGCCTATAAAATTAGTTCTGATTTGTTGAATCCGGTTGCAACAAGTGCAGTGCTTAATGATTTTCTTATTCGAATTCAAACCTTCACGGAAGGCACTTATCGTTATCCGAAAGATCGGGGCTATGCTTTTGAGCGGCAATTAAATGAAAATACTGATTATATTTTAGATAAGCGACTCGCCGATTATTATTTCTATGAGCAGAACGCCATTATACCGCTTATGGTTTTTACACCGGCAATCACCAATGATGGGAAACGATTAATCATCTCGCCCCTTCCCATGTCGTTTATGAGTTATAATGCGCTCAGCCCGGAAAGGATCAGCCATCCTATTATCGAAAATATTGAGTTTAGCCGGTTCTTCAGAAATAACCATGCTTTAAATTTACGCTTCACTTCAGCCATACGAATGAATGCCACCTTCCCGTTTATTCTTCCTACAGTGTCTTTACCATCCCGCCCTTCATTAGAAGTTATGGATGCCGGATTACGGGATAACTATGGTACGCGTACCTCCATCACCTATCTGTATCATCTAAAAGAGTGGATTAACGAGAATACAGGTGGCGTGATCTTCGTTCGCACCCATGACAGCCGTCGTTTAAAATACAACCCGCGTTATATACGTAGCTTTGCTGATAATCTTTTATCTCCTCTTGGCGGGCTGCTTAATAACATCACAAAAGTGCAGTTGCAAGAGAACGATCAATTGATACAACTGGCCGAAGGCTGGTTATCCGTACCTATTAATGTAGTAGATTTCCGCCTTGGCGAAGTCATTACCGATGCCGAGATATCCATGAGCCTACACCTGACAACAAAGGAGAAAAAGCAAATAATGAAAGCCTTTCACCATCCTATCATTCAACATGCGGTTGAGCAGCTGCGACAACTTCTTATACCGTAAGATAATAGTAGTAAAACCTTTCTGCTCTCAGAAAAAAGGTGTATCGTTGAATCTATTTAAGGGTATAATTTGCCTTTACACCCCATATAAAAAGTAAAAATTATTTTGCTGCGAGATAATCAGCCACACCTTCGTGTGTTGCACTCATACCCGCTTGGCCTTTATGCCAGTTAGCCGGACATACCTCGCCGTTTTCTTCAAAAAACTGTAAAGCATCTACCATTCGCAGAGCTTCGTCCACATTACGTCCAAGCGACAAACTGTTTATCAATTCATGTTGCACAATACCGTCTTTATCTATCAGAAATAAGCCGCGATATGCTATCAGTTCGGCCGTTGCTGATAACTCACCATGTTCATTCCAATCATAATCACCGGTTAGCACACCGTAGTTATAAGAAATAGTCTTATTGGTATCAGCCACAATAGGATATGTTACACCTTTAATGCCGCCCTGCTTTTTATCGAGCTGCAGCCAGCCCCAATGGGACTGTTCGGTATCTGTCGAACAGGCCACCACTTCTACATTTCTTTGGCGGAATGCTTCTAATTTTTCCTGAAAAGCCCATAACTCGGTTGGACAAACGAATGTAAAGTCTTTGGGGTAAAAGAAGAATAAAACATATTTCTTACCCAAAAACTTATCGAGTGAAAATCCATTAACGATTTCATGGCCATTTACTACGGCCTGGGCAGTAAAAGAAGGGGCTTTTTTTCCTACTAATGTCATATTGATTGAAGTTAAAATATTTACAAATTCATAGAATCACAAAGCTTAAATATCCATTTCACAACTAAATAACAAAACATTTTGCTTTTGGTTCAAACGGTGTTTTTATGTAAGACGATCAAAAAAAGGTAAATTTCATTAACAGGCTTGGTGATTTCAATCGAGGCTTTTATCTTCGTTGCGATGTCAGATAAACTGTATATATACAATTCCCTCACACGGGAAAAAACCGTGTTCGAACCGCTGAATCCGCCTTTTGTGGGCATGTATGTTTGCGGCCCGACGGTTTATAATGAAGTACATTTGGGCAATCTGCGTACGTTTATTTCTTTTGATCTTATTTACAGATGGCTGACAGCACGCGGATATAAAGTACGATATGTCAGGAACATCACAGATGTCGGACATTTAGAAAATGATGCTGACGAGGGCGAAGACAAGATATCGAAACGCGCCCGACTTGAACAACTCGAACCCATGGAGATTGCTCAAAAATACTCCAACCGTTTTCACGAGGTTCTATCACTCTTTCGCTGTATCCCGCCATCTATAGAGCCTACGGCCACCGGCCATATCATTGAACAAATAGAATTGATACAAGCTATTTTATCTAAGGGATTAGCTTACGAGGTGAACGGATCAATCTATTTTGATGTAAAGAAATATGCCGAGCATAACCATTACGGTATTCTTTCCGGAAGAAATATAGAAGAGTTATTAAGCGGCACGCGCAACTTAGATGGGCAAGATGAAAAACGCAATCCGCTGGATTTCGCGCTATGGAAGAAAGCTGATCCATCTCATATTATGCGTTGGCCATCGCCCTGGGGTAACGGGTTTCCCGGCTGGCACCTTGAATGTTCTGCCATGAGTACCAAATATCTTGGTACAACGTTCGATATTCATGGTGGCGGAATGGATTTAAAATTCCCGCATCATGAATGTGAGATCGCGCAGCATTGTGCTGCACATGGCAGTATGCCGGTAAAATACTGGATTCATGGCAATATGTTAACCTTAAACGGCAAGAAGATGAGTAAGTCAGATGGTAATTTTGTTCTACCATTCGATTTGATTAATGGTACACCGCCGTTGGTTGACAAGCCCTACTCACCGCTATCCATTCGTTTCTTTATGTTGCAAGCTCATTATGGCAGCACTTTAGATTTATCTATGGAAGCACTTGGCGCAGCAGACAAGGCCTTTAAACGTCTGCAACAGTCTGTTAAAGACCTAAGTGAGATTCAACCCGGCGATACATTGGCTGATTTTGATATCGGAAAATGGACTGATGCCTGTCAAGCTGCTATGAATGATGATTTTAATTCACCGGTTCTAATTGCCAATCTGTTTGAAGCCGTTAAGATTATCAATGCCTGTAAGGATAAATCCAAATCTTTAGACAAACAGCAATTAGCCATCCTAAAAGAGCATATCCAATTGTATTTTTATCAGGTTCTAGGGCTTGATGAAACCGCATCCGGCGTCGTTGAGTCTGAAATGATGAATGGCATTATGCAACTCATTCTTGAATTGCGCAAAACAGCGAGAGAACAGAAAGACTGGAAGACCTCTGATAAAATTCGCGATACCCTCCAATCCTTAAAAATCACAATTAAAGACGGTAAAGAAGGAAGCACATGGCAAATAAACAATTAATGAATAAAATAAGCCTCGTAGGGTTGATCGTATTTTGCCTGTATGCTTGTACACAATCTGACAAGCCGGTAAAACCTCACCAAGATTCAATTCTAAAAGAAGATACAAGTGCGCGTCAAAATACGATGATTCAGTCAACTGCTCCTTTCTCGTCTGACTCAGCCTATGTGCTGATTGAACAACAGCTTGCTTTCGGCCCCAGAGTACCAAATTCAAAAGCGCATCAGGCTTGTGGTGATTTTTTAATTAAGCGACTGAAGCAATATACCTCTGACGTCATTGTGCAACCGGCAACAGTTATGGCCTATACCGGCGAGGCGCTCAAGATCAGAAATATCATGGCGCAATTTAATAAAGACAAGACTAACCGTATTGTCTTTTTCGCACACTGGGATTCACGTCCATTTGCCGATCGTGATCCTAGCAATTCGAAACAACCCGTACCGGGCGCTGACGATGGCGCCAGTGGTGTAGCCGTATTATTGGAAATAGCACGTATCCTTTCTATCAATCCACCTAATATCGGTGTGGACATTGTCTTATTTGACGGCGAAGATTTTGGAGATGCCGGCGGTAAAGCAGAAACATATTGCTTGGGTTCACAATATTGGTCAAGAAACTTACCTGTGCCAGGCTACTATGCCAAATATGGTATTCTGCTTGATATGGTTGGTGCACAAAATGCTCGATTTTGTAAAGAAGGATGGAGTCTGCGCTATGCGTCCTCTATCGTGGATAAAGTATGGAACACCGCCCATTCCTTGGGCTTTGGGCAATACTTTATCATGAAATCCATCGATCCGATTATAGATGACCACTATTTTGTAAATACATTAGCTAAAATTCCTACCATTGATATCATCAACCATGATCCGGATGTTAACTCATCGGGATTTGGAAAGCATTGGCATACGCTGGATGATGATATCAAGATTATTGATAAAAACACTTTATACGCTGTTGGCCTTACCCTGATTCAAACTATCTATCTTGAAAGTGCAAACATGTAATTCTTCTATTATGAAACACCGTTTATTTTTACTTGCAGCCCTATTCTCCACCTCTTTACTCTTCAGCCAAAATCCAAAAGGCTATGAAGAAGGAAGCGTTCTACTTACATCCGGCGAAACAATCAAAGGATGGATTAAATTTAAGTCAGGTGAGGAAATTAAAAACCGACTTACCATTATTCTCAATGAGCAGGAAAAACGCACTTATAAGCATTCTGACATCGTTTCTTTTGAAACATCGGATGCTTCATTTATTTCGTACGAAATAGTCAAAGAAGGCGTATTCCTGAAAGTATTGGCAGATGGCGCTATTCAGCTATACGAACTGCAATATGCATTCAGTCAGGGAAGCTCTGATTCATACAAATACGAAATGTATATTCGCCGTCAGGGAGAAAAAGATTTGGTTGCCATCAAGCAAGGTTCCTGGAAAAAACAAATTGTAGAATATATTGCGGATAACAGCGCGATTCTTCAGCAGCTTGAAAAAGGCAAAATCAAACAAGATGAGTTGCCTGTACTGATACAGCAATATAATAACGACAAAGATTAAAGAGACACAAGGATTCTTCCAAATCTCTTTAAGAGTAATTCTCAGGGATTAGATTAATCCCTGAGAATTAATAATTATCCTAGCCCTTTCCCACAGCCTCTTCCATCTCGCGCTTATTGTCTTCATCCAATTCGCGATCGCAGTCTAAGAAACGGTAATAGATATTATCCAGTTCATCCTCCGAGAACAATGTTTCAGCCATGTGAAACACTTCATCGTTCTCAACGGCAATATGATCGAGCAACGCTTCGGCGTAATTGGCAAATTGCTTTTGCAGTGTTTGGATATCACCGGCATTAACGGTTGACTCTATATCAGCCAGCATATCACGGAAATCGGCATGATTTTCCAACATCTCCTGAATTACACCATCGGCAAGCAGTTCGTTACGTTTTGACATTTCAGGGAAAAGAATCTCTTCCTCCTTATGATGATGATAACGGTCTGCATAATTGCGGAAAAAATGAATGCGATTATGCATCTCTTCTATAGATCTTGATCCATTCGCTACATCCGATAAAAAAGCATGGGTTTGCTCAATAGCTTTCGTAATAAGCTCGTGTTCATTAAACAATAAGTCAATGGCTTTTGTCATGGTATATTTATTTATAAGTGAGTAATTCTGTTAAACTTTCTAGTACAAAATGGCCGATTATGTCTTTCCGGTGTTTGCGTGAATAAAAGTCATTATCAACGATGCGCGGCTTCTTCATGCATTTGTTTACAATTTCTTCTGTGTCGTCTGTTGCATTAAAGATTAAGAGAACAGGTTGCGGATCCACGCCACCGATAACAATGCGCCATTCATTCTCAGATGTCAGCGCCACCGCCGTAGTAAGCGACGTAAAATCAAGTGTTTTCCTTGGTCTTAATTTTCTGAAAACGGCATGTAATGTTTTCTTTACAGGAATACGAATATCAACAAGAATATGCTCTTTTTTCTTTTTCAAAGATATCACGCCATCGCCGGAATACAGTGACTCAATCGGAATCGTTTGTAATGACTGACCATCCGATAATGTCACTGTCGCCTGTTGAGCAATAAGCACAGGAGCAGTATCACTCACAAAGCGAGAGAAACAATTCTTCTTACCGCCGGTAGCAATACATATATCGCCATCACATTTCAGACAATAGCCAACGGCTTCTCGCCACCATTCACTTTGATTATAAAATGAACAACGATTCTCGCAAAGCAAGTTTCCGCCAATGGTAGCAGATTGTCTGATAGTAGGTGTCGCTATGGAAAGAGCAGCCTGACGAAGTGTTGGTAAATGAGCCGATACCAAAGAGTCTGATGCTACTTGGTATAAGGTAGCCATGCTGCCTATTACCAGTTCGTCATTGTTTAGACGAATAGTCTTCAGCTCGGCTATGGCTGAAATATCAATCAGCATAGATGTATCTAATGTGCCTTGCTGAATATTTACCATAACATCTGTGCCTCCGGCCAAAAAAGAGAAGCCGGGATTAGCCTGTGCTAAAGCAATGGCTTCCTGTACCGAATAGGCCTTTGCATATTTACTATTGGTTAACGTGCTCATGGCTTCTATTTGCTTTAATTTTTTCAAGAATATCTTCCGCTTTTACCGGCAATTTGGTTATGCGAACGCCTGTTGCATTGAATATGGCATTTATCACAGCCGGAATAACGGGATGTAACGCCCCTTCTCCACATTCCTTAGCGCCAAACGGGCCTTCAGGATCGCCTGTTTCAATGATATGGGTATAAAAATCGGGTGTATCCAATGATGTTGGTATTTTATAATCAATGAAATTATTATTGAGCAATAACCCATTGAAATATTTCATTTCCTCACTTATAGCTTGTCCAATACCCATATGCCAAGAGCCTTCCAGCTGACCTTCAACAGCCATAGGATTTAAGGCTTTGCCACAATCATGTGCACCCCAAACATGCAATATCTCCAGTTTGCCTGTATTGGTATCTACTGACACTTCTGCAATACAAGCCCCAAAGCTGTATGATGGGCTAAGGCCGGCGCCGGCTCCTTTAAAATTACCACCTAGTTTAGGTGAAATATAGTTACCACTAACGGTTAAAGCACCGCGATGGGCTGTTGCTATATCAGTTGCAGCTAACCAATCAAGCGACAATGACTGATCGTTGCTGCAAACTTTACTTTCGGAGATATAAAGTTCTTCAACCGGTATGTTATGACGGGCAGATACCGCCGTAAGTATGTCTTTTTTGAGATTTTCTGCAGCCGATTTTGCGGCATTACCACACATAAACGTAACGCGACTGGAATAGCTTCCCAAATCAACCGGCGTGAGTAACGTATCGGCAGCCAAAACAAAAACCTGATCCATACCTATGCCTAAAGTTTCGGCTACAACCATAGCCAACATGGTATCGCTGCCCTGTCCGATATCGCTGGCTCCGGAAGAAATCAGCACACGACCGTCAAAATCCAATTTCAGATGAACCACCGTTTGCGGATATTCATTCCAAATAATAGGTAAGGCACTGCCACTAATAAAGAATCCGCAACCGACACCAATCCCTTTTCCTTCCGGCATTTTACCAAATTTATCTTTCCAGCCGGAAGCATTCATCACCGTCTCAAGCGCTAAGCGACTGCCATTCGATGTAATTCTGAACTCACCTACTGTCAATACGTTTTCGTGATAAAAGTTTTTTAAGCGCAACGTACAAGGATCCATTTTTAAGCGATAAGCTAAATCGTCAATCAATGTTTCAACGGCAAAACGTGAATTCACAGCGCCATGGCCACGCATGGCACCACATTGTGGTTTATTGGTATAGACACGAAATGTGCGGAATCCAAAATTCTTAATATCATAAGGCGCCTGAAGCAATACACCATTATAGTACGATGTAACAACACCAAAACTACCGTACGCACCACCATCAATAGCAATATCAGCATTCAACACTTGAAATTTGCCTTGTTTATCAACACCAAGCGCAATCTTCATTTTAGACGGATGGCGACCATGGTTACTCAGAAATACTTCTTCTCTGGAGAATGTTGTTCTTACCGGTCGTCCGGTTTTGCGTGCGATATGAGAGATAATGATCTCATGAGGAAAAGGATCGCTCTTACCGCCAAATCCTCCACCTACATAAGGTTTTATAACACGTACACGACCAAGCGACACACCCAAAACCTTAGCCAGTGCACGGTGTAAATAATGCGGTACTTGTGTGGCCGTGATAATGGTTAAGCCATTTTCATCCCAATAAGCCGATGCAGCATGTGGCTCTGTAAAAGCATGTGAAACACCTTCAAATTCAAACTCCATTTCCGATACATAGTCCGCTTGCTTTAATCCCTCTTCCTGATTACCAAACCGCAATTCGGCTTTCTTATGAATATTATTATTGAATTTACAATGATGGTGTATCTTTTCATTTTCACCCAAATCCTGAATGGAGCTATCAATCGTAAAATATGTTTTATACGGCGTGTATTTCACATTAATCTTTGCACATGCCTCACGTGCTGCGTCTTCCGACTCAGCAGCTACCGCTGCTACAATCTCTCCATAATAGCGTGTTTTTTCAATCGCCATGGCTGTTTCGTCATTTGATACCGGCAATACACCAAACGTCTCAGGTAATTCTTTTCCTGTGGCAATATATTTAACGCCTTCCACTTTCCATGCCTCATCCACTTCAATAACATCAATATGGGCATGGGCGTGTGTGCTTCTAACAAAACGGCAGTAAAGTGGGTTTTTAAGTTTTATATCATCAGCATATTCGGCTATGCCGCGTACCTTTTTCTCAGCTTCAATATATGGACGTGACGTACCGATAATCTTATGATTTGACAACGGCTTGCTTTCTGCTATGTCTGTCTTGCCATTACGAGAAAGTTCAGCATATTCTGCTACGGCATCAATAATCTTTTTATAGCCGGTGCAGCGACAAAGATTACCCGATAGCGCTTCTTTTATCTGATCCCGAGAACATGACGGATTGTTTTTGGTATAATCTAAAGCGGTAAGAACCATACCAGGCGTACAGAATCCGCATTGAATAGCACCGCGCTTCACAAAAAGATCTTGTAATAAATGTAAGTTACCGTTATGATCAATACCTTCAATGGTAGTAATTTCTGCATTCTCAAATCGGAAAGCTGGTGTTATACAACTTAACACTGGCACATCATTAGCCAATACCGTACAAGCGCCACAACTTCCCTGACTGCATCCTTCTTTCGTTCCGGTTAGTCCAACCTGGTTACGAATCACGGAGGACAAGGAGGTGCCTTCCTCTACAAGTACCGTGTACTTTTTCCCATTGATGGTAAATGATAATGGCTTCATGTAAGTTAGAAATAAAAATCAACCAAACCTACATAAATTTTCCCAGTTTTAGGCGTATTTTCAATATAGAGAAAGAAATATTAAACGCCGGCTCCAATGCTCTTACCGCCATCAACATACAGTGTCTGTCCTGTAATAAATTGGGTTTGTGGATGAAGCAAGAAAGCAACAGCTTGAGCAATATCATCCGGCTTGCCCATCGTACGTGTGGGCTGCGCATCTATTAGTTTCTGAAGCACATCCGGTTGTAATTTTTGAGTCATGGGCGTATCTATCAACCCCGGCGCTATGGTATTTGCCAACACATTATATTTCCCAAGCTCAAGCGCTAATACGCGTGTAAGACCTACAACACCGGCTTTGGATGCCGCATAGTTGCTTTGGCCTCTGTTGCCAAGCCAGGCGCGTGATGCAATATTTACAATTCGTCCCTCTCCTTGCTTTTTCATCCGCATAGCCGCTTCTTTACACATCAGCCATGTTCCTTTCAGGTTAATCTGAACGACCGAATCAAAATCAGTGGAAGGCATGTTCCAAATCAGGTTGTCTCGAATAATACCGGCATTATTCACAATACCATATAATGATCCATATTGCGTGTCAAACAATGTAAAGAAGGCTGTAACAGCATCTTCATTACTAATATCTAATAGATGAAACGAGATATCTTCTCCATATAATTGGGTGAGTTGTGCACCGCCTTCAGTGTCCATATCTACAGCCACTATCCGGTAATCTTCTTTAATAAGACGCTCTGCAATAGCTCTACCGATCCCTTTGGCAGCACCGGTTACAATAATATTTCTTTTCATTAAATAAGTAGAATTTCTCTTCGTTTAAGCAGCTATAATAAATAAATTTTATCGCATAGCTGCATTTTCTTTAAAATACTTAATCAGGCAACGCCTAAAGCGATTATTGCTTCACATCAAGTACTTTAATTTCTACTCTACGGTTTATGGCGTGTTCTTCTTCGGTACAAGGTACACCGTTCTTACACTTATTTTTTAACCTTGTTTCTCCATACCCCTTAGCCACTAATTGCTCTTTCTTTACACCCTTGCTAATAAGATAATTGACGGATGAATCCGAACGCTTTTGCGAAAGTGTATAATTGGTTTGATCGGAACCGCGTGAGTCGGTATGAGCACTCAACTCAACACTGGCTTTGGGATTTTTTATCAGCAAGTCCGCTAAGCGATCCAAAATCTCCATAGATGTCGGTAATAAATCTGCTTTTCCGTATTCAAACAGAATATCATTAAATGTGAATACCACATTCTTCTCAACAATCGGCTCCATTTTTAAGGTCAGATTATTAAGGTCTGTCGTAGCCGGATCCACTTCTATCTCCTCATCTTTATAGCCTTTCTTCTTTGCTTTAACCGTATATTTCTTATCCGGGTCAAATTGACTGAAATCATAATTACCATTTTTGTCGGTTACCACGGTACCAATTAAATTTCCGTTTTCATCATATACTTCAATGGTTACGTCGCTCATCTTAGCAAGCGTTAACTCGTCTATAACCGTGCCTTTACCTTTTTTATAATGAATCACTTTTTCAAAGGTAAAGAAATCATCATTGCCCGGTTCTGCAGTTCGGTTAGAAGCCAAGAATCCTTTTCGCCCTTCCCAAATCAACAATCCAAAATCATCTTTTGCACTATTAATGCCACGTCCCATATTTTCCGGTTTGCTCCACTTTCCATTACGTTTGATTGAAACAAAAATATCTGAGCCTCCAAATCCAACATGACCGGTGGATGAAAAATACAAGGTGGTATCATTGGCTAGAAAAGGAAACATTTCATCATCGGGTGTATTTAAATCGCCCATATTTTCCGGTGACGACCAAGTCTCTCCGCTTTTTGTACTGATATATAAATCATACCCACCTTTACCACCAGGCTTATTACTAATAAACACTAGTTTCTTACCATCAGCCGAAATATTGGGATGAGTAGAGCTGTATTCTGCGCTATTGATATTAAGCGTAATCGGATCAGACCAGTTGCCATTTTCATTAGAGGAATAAAACACATTTAATGTGTTGACTCCTGTAGAACTCAGATTGTTTTTTCCGTATTTCTCTTTGGATGAAAATTTCTTTTCGGAATCATTTTTGGAATAAAACAAAAGCTTGCCGTCAGCCGTTGCAGAAGGGCCACCAAGGAAAAAACGCGATTGAATATTCGCCGCGATTTTCTTGGCTTCTGAAAATTTAGTGCCATCATATTCACTAAAAAACAACTGATAGTTTTGATAGGTTACTTTTGTTTTTTCGTCTCTTACGGTTGAAGGCTTAGAAAAAATAATACCATTGTTAAAGCGGGTAGCGCCAAGGTGTAGGCCGTTAATATTAAGATTTGTTTGCTCTACCGCATAGTCGGAATTAGCATCGGTATGTTCCATCGCGTACCGACAACTTTCCATGTAATTTCTAATATTAGGATGCCCCGGTTGAATACTGTTATATTTTTCATACATCACCATAGCGTCTTTTTGATTATCGAGATAACGTAAAACATGGCCATAGTTCAAATACATCTCATTAGGCACGTCTTTTTTGTCTATCAAACCTGAAAAATATTCATTGGCTTTTTCATAGTTCTTTAATTTTCTGTAACACTCTCCAATCTTATATAGCCAGTCATTTTCAGGCTTTTTTGTCTGATCTACCAATGATTTAAAATACGTTAGCGCAGAGCTGTACTCGCCGCCGTCAAATAACATATTGGCTTCCTCGATGGCAAGTGTTTGGGCGTGAACAAAGCTGCCACCAAGTATAATCATTAAACAACATATCAGTTTTTTCATAAATCTCTTTGTTAAGTCAATAGGGTTAATAAATTAGAATCGTGGCACATCAACGGGGATAATTCTCTTGTTATTTCTGATGCGAAAAGCTATCATGGCTTCATGGCCTGTGAAATTAGCCTGATCCCTAAAACGTAATCCCACATTCACTGAATAGCCGAACACTAAGAATTTATTCAACTGATAATAAAGGGTAGCACCCAGTGTAGTGGTAGTTCTGTAAGTAATACCAAATCCAAATTGCTCTTTGAACAAGGCCATTGCGTTGATATCAAACTGAACAGGTGCGCCCGGACTTAATCGTATCAATGCCGATGGCATTATTTTCCAGCTCTTTCCTAATTTCTTCTGCCATCCACCATTCAAATAAAAGTGCATGTCATTGCCATCTACACGAATATCAGCCGTCGGCGACGTGCCGCCAAAAAACAAACTGTTGGTAAACAGATTGGCTACAGAAAATCCGACATATACATTATCCGAGAAATAATAGGCTCCTAAACGGATATCAGGTGTCCAAATAGCATCCGCATTTTGAAAAAATACCGGATCGACGGGATTGACAATAGGCGCTTCGGTAAAATTAGCATTGGTCAGTTTGGCCGAAACACCTAAACCAAAAGATAAATAATGCTTCATGTTTAACCGAATACGATACGCAAAGTTACCGGTGAAAATAGAATAGGTTGTAACACCTATTCTGTCCTGACTGGCTTGAAATCCTGCATAGAAATTGGTTTTTGCCACAGGAATACCAATATCAAGCAAGCCTACCATAGGGCTTTTATCAAATCCAAGCATTTGCTTGTTAAAGAAAAAAGCACCATTGATATTTTCAAATATGGTCATCGCTGCCGGGTTAATGATACTTGGCTGTATGTAGTACATTGTAAAATGCGGCATATCCTGCGCCTTAGCCGAAGTAGCCATATAACCCGTAAGAAGCAAACCGGCAATCAATGATTTATTTAAAACTTTCTTCATAATAATTTAGGTTTAAGGTTTATCTTTTTAATTCAATATAACCGGTAATAGCATCGGCATCAGGTGATGTTTTGAACACAAAGAAATATGTGCCGTCGGTCAAACGCCCACTTCCTCCTATACCCATGTTACTGGTTCCATCCCAATCATTATTATAGGGTGCAGCGGAATAAACCGCATCGCCCCAACGGTTTAGAATGAGCAACTCGTTATTGGGGAAGTTATCTAATCCTACAATCTCAAAGAAGTCGTTCACCCCGTCACCATTCGGACTAAATCCATTAGGAATCATAAGTGAGTTACGCACAATAACCGTTACTGTTGCCGTATCACATTGCAGCAAACATTTTGGTGAGCAAAGCACATACGTAAATGTATCCACACCGCTAAATCCGCTACCGGGTGTATAAAGAATATCTAACCCATCCACAACAGCCGTACCATGATTTGGCGGTGTTAAAATGGATAAGTTACCTCCGCCAACATCATTTTGAAGCACATTAAGAACAATCTGTGTATCAAAATTTGTCGTTGCCTGATCATCAGCTGAGCTTGGCCAAGGGTAGAGTGATACCGTGTTTGTTGCTGTAGCCACACAGTTATAATCGTCTGTTATGGTTACGGTATAACTGGCAGGTGCTGTTATGCTAAGCTGAATACTTTGTGTTGTAGCACCCGTATTCCACTCATATGTGGTTGCTATATTGGCAGACAGCACAAAATTATCGCCAAGACAAACGGTATCCGGCCCATTAATGGTTGCAGTCAGTTGTCCAGGGCTAACATTTACAAACATATTATCCGAGGCATTGGTACATCCATTTGCGCCTGTTACCACAACAGCATATACGCCGGTTTGAGTTACCGTAATAAAGGATGTTGTTTCGTTATTGGGCAACCAGCTATTATCTGTTGCACTGCTGGAAGTAAGAATTACACTACCCCCCTGACAGAATGTGGTTGGACCGCTCGGTGTAATAGTTGGTTTAGGCGGTTGAGTATCTACAAATACGGTGGCACATACCTGATTTGTTGTATCGCAACCTACGGCTTGCACACAAACAGATACCGTACCGGCAAAGCTCGGATCCCAGTTAACGATAACACTATCCGTAGTGCCTGCAATTGTACCTGCACTTGCTGGTACGAGTGTCCAAATATATGATGTAGCGCCTAATGAAGAGGTCGTATAACTATCTGAGCCTATACCCTGGCAGCGGGTAAGCGTTCCGACAGGGATCAAAGGAAGCGGTTGATTAGATAAAGTTAATACATCTAGTGTCGCAGAAGCGCTTGGCCCATTACATCCGTTTGCAAAAACCGAAATAGTAGCCGTGCCCGACCATAGAGGTGACCATGTTACATCACCGGTAGGTGAAATAGTACCGGACGTCGGTGGACTGATGCTCCAAACATACCCTGTAGCACCTGCTGCAGAGGTAACATAAGAATCTGTACCAGCACCCATACAACGAACTATTGTTCCGGATGGAATACTGGGTGTTTGCACCGTTGTAATAACATCCACTGTTTCACATACCCAAGCCGTAGGGCCGGCACAGCCCTGTGCAGAAACACAGACTTGTGCGGAGCCATTGAAATTAGCATCCCACGTAACGGTGGTCGTACCGGTATAAGTCGTATCTATTATTGTATTTCCTGCTCCTGAAACAGTCCATACAAATGCAGAAGCATTAGCAGAAGAACTAATATAAACATCCGTACCAGCACCTTCACAACGTGTAAGTGTTCCGGAAGGGGTTGTTGGTACAACTACAGTATTCATAATATTTGTACTTATACAAGACGGTGTACTTGGGCCGTTACAACCATTTGCTGTAACGCAAATCATGGAAATACCTGAAAAAGTCGGGTCCCAGTTGATAATAGCCGTATCTCCTATACCTATATTGGTAATAGTATTACCAGCACCTGATATCGTCCAGTTATATCCTGTAGCTGTGGGTGAATAGGCAACAACGGTATCTGTACCACCTCCTGTACATCCATCTATAGGTCCGGAAAGAATAACCGGTTGCGCCACATTCTTATCAATATTCACATCCAAGCAAGCCGATGGCGTGAGGCCATTACAACCAATAGCCTGAACACAAACTTGTGTTCCGCCATCAAAGCCCGGATCCCATGTTATAGTACCGGTAGCGGTATTACCGCTAGCTATATTAGGTGGTGCTATAGACCATACAAAGCCCAATGCATTAGGATCGGGTGTGGTTGTATAGTTGGTAGGCGCTGCACCCTGGCATAGAAGAATCGGCCCACTAGGTGTAGTAGGTGTATTAGCCGGCGGATTTACTACTACCTCAGCATAAGCCGGAAT
>JAIXKU010000273.1:3096-4882 GCA_026936045.1 Flavobacteriales bacterium | reverse complement strand
GAACACAGAACACAGAACACAGAACACAGAACACAGAACACAGAATCGCTAATTGATATTGGTTTTAGTGCGGATGCACTTGTCGAGCGTAAGGCGGAACTCCTCAAACTCCTAGGCCAAACTGCGCCCGATTTACTTTCCGATAACCAGCTTAATCTCGACAAGCTTAAAGCCCTGCTGGCGGGCGATATTGCCGATGCACAAGAGCATTACGAACTTTCTTGGGCTGGCAAAAGCGCAGCCCGCCGCGAAATTCAAAAAACCACCTCCAGCACCTTACTGCCTGACCCCAATAACCCCGCCCAAGCCCAACACATGCTGATTGAAGGTGAAAACCTTGAAGTGCTGCGCGTGCTGCAAAAAAGCTATTACGGCAAGGTGAAAATGATTTATATCGACCCGCCCTATAACACGGGTAACGATAGCTTTGTTTACCCCGATGATTATTCTGAAACGCTGGATGAATACCTAAAACGCACCGGCGAAAAGAACGAAGACGGCTTTTTAAACAAACAAAGCCTATGGAAAAAGAACAGCAAAGAAAGCGGCCAATATCATAGTGCCTGGTTGTCGATGATGTACCCGCGTTTATATTTAGCGCGTAATTTATTGCGTGATGATGGCGTGATTTTTATTTCGATTGATGATAACGAGCAGGCCAATTTAAAGCTGCTGTGTGATGAAGTGTTTGGGGTAGAGAATTTTGTTGAATCTATAGTATGGAATAAGCGTATACCAAAAAATGATAAAGGTATTGGCAATATTCACGAATATATACTTCTGTACGCAAAAAATTATTCGTTGAAGCAAGAATTTAAAATGAGAAAAGATGGGCTGGATGATATTTATGATCTAGTTGAAAAGTTGAAAAGAAAGCAAATGGACATTCCTGATGCTGAGAAAGAAATTAAGAAGCTTTACAAAAAAAATGGCTATGACAGAGGGATAACTCTTTATAACGCGCTGGACGAAAATTATCGTCTTTGGGGGAAAATAAACATGAGCTGGCCGAATGCTGAAACATTTGGCCCTGATTATGAAGTCTTGCACCCAAAAACAAAACTGCCAGTGAAAATACCAGACAGGGGATGGCGGTGGAAGGAAGATACTTTTAATGAAACTGCTGATCGTATTAACGGAGAGTACCAAAATATCAAAGAGTTACATGATGGGAGTTTTGTTTTTGGTCGAATTTGGTTTTCAAAAGACGAGAGAATACAGCCAAGCTCTATAACTTACCTCGATGAAGTTAATACATTTTTATTGAGATCTATTCTTTCTACAAAAAGTGATGGTGGTGTTGAGGTTGAAAGAATTTTTGAAGGCAAAAGCTATTTTTCATATCCCAAGTCAACTGGATTACTAAAGATTTTATTTGACTCAATTAATGCTGGAGCTGAGGATATTTACCTCGACTTCTTCGCAGGCTCTGGCACCACTGCCCATGCAGTTATGGAGCTCAATGCCGAAGACGGTGGCAACCGCCAATCTATTTCTGTGCAAATGCCTGAACTATTAGATGAAAAGAGTGAGGCCTATAAAGCTGGTTATCGCACCATTGCCGATATCACCCGCGCCCGTATTGAAAAAGTGATTGCCAAATTAAAAGAAGAAAAACCGGAACAAACTGAAGACTTAGCCTGTGCCCATTTCAAGCTGGCGCCCAGCAATTTTAAAGTCTGGCGCAGTGAGGTGGCGAATGTGGATGCGGTACGCAACCAGTTGGAGATGTTTCAGCAAGCCGAAAAAGATTCTGCGACTAACGCGCAGAATGACGAAAGCAATC
>JAIXKU010000273.1:0-3086 GCA_026936045.1 Flavobacteriales bacterium | reverse complement strand
TTTCAGCAAGCCGAAAAAGATTCTGCGACTAACGCGCAGAATGACGAAAGCAATCAACAAGCCATGCTTACCGAGCTGCTCCTCAAAAACGGCCTAGGTGCATTGGGCGTGCACGCGGTGAGCAAGCCTAAAACACTGGCTTGCGGCATGACCATTCACCGCGTATTGAAGGAGGATAACAAGCACCTTTGGCTGTGTTTCGAACCGTATCAAGCCGCACTGAAAGACGAAATAGTCAAAGCCAAGCCTGCGCAAGTGATTCTGCTTAATTCCTGTTTTACAGGCAATAAGGCGGACGAAGCCATTAGCAACTTACAGCTAGAACTTGACCACTTAAACATTAATTTATTAGTGATTTAAGGAGCTAATCATGGCGCAAGAAATGAAGCTGCAATTTGAACAACAGGACTACCAAACCGCCGCCGTGAATGCAGTGGTGCAGGTGTTTGACGGTCAGCCATTAGCTAAGAGTGATTTTTCCTTAACCCAATCGGCTTCAAGTGTGGAGTACGCAGCCGATGGCAGTATTGGCAATGCCTTATTACTCAACGATGAGCAGCTACTGGCTAATGTGAACAAGGTGCAGCAAGCCAATGGCATAACAGCATCAAACGAACTGCTTGCTTCAAAAGCGGATAAAGGCAACGAAGTGTTTTGCCCCTATAACTTCAGTATCGAAATGGAAACGGGCACGGGTAAAACCTACACCTTTATTAAAACCATGTATGAGCTGCATAAGCAGTACGGCTTTAAAAAATTTGTGGTGGTGGTGCCCAGCGTGGCGATTCGTGAAGGCACCATGAAAAACTTAGCCGTGACCCAAAGCCACTTTGCCAGTTTGTATGCCAATACGCCTTTTACCACGCTGTTATACGACAGTAGCCGTCTAAATGAGCTGAAACATTTTGCCCAAAGTGATGCGCTTTCGGTGTTGGTAATTAATATCGACAGCTTTACCAAAGACAACAATAAAATTAATCAAAAGGGTGAGCGCGCCTTTGCGCCGATTGAATACATTAAAGCGGTCAATCCCATTGTGATTGTGGATGAACCGCAAAACTTTGAAACCGATATTCGCCGTAAAGCTCTGGCCGAATTAAATCCGCTGTGCACTTTGCGTTATTCCGCCACTCATAAAAACCCCTATAACCTGCTGTATTCCTTAAACCCTGTGCAGGCTTACGATTTAGGTTTGGTAAAACAAATTGAGGTGGACGGCGTAGAGGCCGATGCCAGCCATAACGAAGCCTTTATTGAGCTGCTTAGCATTGAGCAAAAAGCTAAAGGCATGAGCGCCAAAGTACGCATGGATGTGAATGAAAAAGCCGGTGTAAAACGCAAAGAGCTAACCATTAACTTGGGTGATGATTTATATAAGAAATCCAATGAACGTGATGTTTACCAGCAAGGTTATGTGCTTAATGAATTTTTAAGCGACAGTGAAATTGAGTTTTCGGGTGGCCGAATATTGTGCGTGGGTGAAAGCCAAGGTGGCCTAAAGAAAGACGTGATGCGCTTTCAAATTGAGCGCACGGTGGCAGCGCACTTTGCCAAACTGAAAAAGATGCAGCCCTTGGGCATTAAGGTGTTGAGCTTATTTTTTATCGACAAAGTGGCGAATTATCGCAGCTATGATGAGAGCGGCAATGAGCAAGCAGGCAAATTTGCGTTGTGGTTTGAGGAAGCCTTTGTCAAATATTCCAAACGTAATCCAGAGCTAATTCCTTATGCGGCAAACGCAGTACATAACGGTTATTTTTCGGGGGATAAAAAAGGTAAAGGTGCGGCGGCAAAAACCGTATGGGTGGATAGTTCGGGTGAAACGAAAAAAGACGACGACACCTATTCGCTGATTATGAAAGACAAAGAGCGTTTATTAAGCTTGAGCGAGCCACTGCAATTTATCTTTAGCCATTCGGCGCTGCGTGAAGGCTGGGACAATCCCAATGTGTTTCAGATTTGCACGCTGAATGAAACGCAAAGCGCGATGAAAAAACGCCAAGAAATAGGTCGTGGCCTGCGCTTGCCGGTAAACCAACAGGGCGAGCGAGTGCAAGACAAGCACATCAACGTGCTAACGGTAATTCCTAACGAAAGCTACGAAGCCTTTGCCAAGGCCTTGCAAGCAGAAATTGAAGATGAAACTGGCGTGAAATTTGAAAAACGCATTAAAAATGCGCGGGCTAAAGCGCGGGTCAGCAAGCGAGTTTTAAACAGCGAAGAACAAGCCTTGTTTGCCGCCATTTGGCAGAAAATCAATTACCAAACCCGCTATAGCGTGAAACTAAATACCAATGAATTGGTGGATAAGTGCGCAGAGCTGCTGGCCGATTATGCCCAGTTCCCAAAAGTACAAGCGCCTAAAATTCGCTCTGCCAAAGCCAAAATTCTGATGAATAACGAAGGCGTACAAACGGTACAAAGCGGCATTGGTGATGTACAAGCCGCCAGTTACAACGCACATAATAATGTGCCCGATGTCTATGGCTATTTGCAAAACCGCGTGCATTTAACCCGCTCAACCTTGTTTAGTATTTTGGATAAAAGTGGCCGCTTGGATGAGCTGCTGATTAACCCGCAAGCCTTCTTGGATATTTGCGTTACGGCCATTAACCGCGTTTTGCAAGCCTTAATGGTGGCGGGCATTGATTACCAAAAAATCAACGGGAAGCGTTACGAAATGATGCTGTTCGAAGAAACGGTAGATACTTACCAAAGCAGCCTCTATCCGCCTGCTAACGATATGACCGCCACGCCCTTGGATAAAACGGTATTGCAAGCGCAGCCCTTAAACGGTGATATGCAGCCTGAAGGCGAAGCCTATGCTTGTGTGCCTAGCGACAGCGAGCCAGAAAATCAATTTGCACTGGATTGCGCTACTGACGAGCGGGTGCAGTTTTTCTTTAAGCTGCCCAGTAAATTTAAAATCCCCACGCCTTTAGGTAACTACAACCCCGACTGGGCCGTGGTATTTGAAAACGATGAACGCGTGTATTTTGTCACCGAAACCAAATCCAGTATGGTCGAAGCCGACCGCCGCTTGGATGAAAACTTAAAAATACAATGCGGCGGAAAGCATTTTAATT